>CAYNIY010000018.1:20318-31535 GCA_964397525.1 uncultured Eubacteriales bacterium | reverse complement strand
GTTAAAATACATTCTACAGATATGACTGTAATCCTGCTGGTAATATATGTATTTATAGTGAGAGGAAACCCCGGCTTGTGTGGTGTGCAATGCCGGGGTTAATGCATGCCCTTGCTTATCTTCTTATTTTCAGCCAGCCTGCCTTAGTTGGCGCCGATCAGGGGGATACTGGCCAGCGCGAAATATTTTGGCCCCCTGGAGCTCAATTCACTGAGCATGAGTTCTATTGTTTTGATCTTTGCCGAACCAAAATCCTTTTTTTCTGCCAGCACTTCTGCCCTTTCGATAAGCTCTGGAAAACCTGCAGCTGAACGCAGCCTGGCTAAGGTCAGATGCGGAGAAAACCTGTTTTTCCCCGGGGAAAAACCGAGTACTTTCATTTCCCGCTGCACCTGCCGGCTTAAATTCAACAGGGCGTCTGTTTCACCGGTAATCCCGGCCCAGAGTACACGGGGCTTTTCTCTGGCAGGGAAAGCGCCCACACCCCTAACCTTCAGCGTAAAAGGGCCGACACCCGCAGCGGACTTTTTCAGAGCCTCCGCAACAACCGTGATCTGCTCCTCGCTGACATTGCCGAGGAATTGAAGAGTGAGATGAAGGTTTTGTGCCTCAACCCATTTCAGGTCAGCAGGGATACCCTTTAAATCACCGATCAGGGATCCGATTTCATTTTTTAATTTAGCTGGAAAATTAACGGCTACAAAAAGCCTCATCTGGCGCAAAATAACCAACTCCGTATGATTAATTCAGGGGGCGCTCCCCGACATGCAGATCTTGCCGCCATCACCGCCGATTTCTGCATACGGCCGGTGGATATGGAACATACCCGCGGTCTGCAGGTCTTGCCGCCGTCCCACTGTAGGGTCGGCTTCAGCCGACCAAAGGAAGCAACCCTCTGCTTCCTGCTTCTGCTTCCCACTTCTGCTTCCTGGTTGTTATTACTTCTCCAACACCCCCCGCGACTTCCTCCCGGGCAGATCATTTTTCAAAAAAAGCCACTGAAACACAATTGTAGCCATATCCTGGTTTCGTTATTGGGAGATATCCTGGTTTCGGATGTGTCCCCACTCCTCTGTCTGGCTTCACATAACGATAAACGTATCATGAGCATTATACTCTGTCTGGTATCGTACAACGACAGAAGTAACAAAGACAGGTTGCCTGGCCCCATTTAACGATAGAAAGTGCGCCACAAAAACCGTCCCCCTGGCTGTTTTTCCCTTGTCACGGTTCACAAAGAAGGGAGACCTTTTCAGGTCTCCCTTTTACCTGCTCTCTATAGTGTGCCGTAGCCGATATCAGCGGTGCCTTTGACTTTTACCCAGGCCTGGGCGGCAGCCAGCCTGGCGATTGGCACCCTGAACGGTGAACAGCTGACATAATCCAGACCGGCCATCTGGCAAAACTCGATGGAGCTGGGCTCCCCGCCGTGCTCACCGCAGATCCCGATCAGCAGGTCAGGTTTGGTTTTGCGGCCCAATTCCACAGTCATCCGCATCAGCTTGCCGACACCTTTACGGTCCAGGATCATGAAAGGATTGTCGGTCAGGATTTTTTGCTCCAGGTAGGTGCGCAGGAACTTACCCTCCGCATCGTCCCTGGAAAAGCCCAGAGTCGTCTGGGTGAGGTCATTGGTGCCGAACGAGAAGAAATCTGCCTCCGCTGCCACTTCATCAGCGAGCAGGGCGGCCCTGGGTATCTCAATCATGGTGCCCACAATATAATGGAAGTCCACACCGGTGTCTTTCTTTACCTCGGCAGCCACTTGGTCGACCAGTTCACGCAGGTAGGCCAGCTCATTCACATCGACAACAAGAGGTATTTCGACTTCCGGTATTGGCTGGAGGCCTTCTTTGACCAGCCTGGCCGTGGCCTGAAAAATAGCCCGCGCCTGCATGGCATATATCTCAGGGTAGGTAATCCCCAGCCGGCAGCCCCTGAGGCCCAGCATCGGGTTGTGTTCTGACAGGGCCCTGACTTTGCGTAAAATATCTTCTTTTTCTTTGATTTCATCTTTATTGCCGCCGGTCAGGCGCAGCCTGGTTATATCCACCATCAGCTCCTCGGCGTCAGGCAGAAACTCATGCAGCGGCGGGTCCAGCAGCCGGATGGTCACCGGGAAGCCGTCCATTGCTTTTAAAATACCGTAAAAATCTTCCTGCTGCATGGGCAGCAGTTTATTTAGCGCCGCTTCGCGTTCCCTAAGCCCATCCGCCAGGATCATCTCCTGCACCACGGGCAGCCTGTCCTGGGCCATAAACATATGCTCTGTCCGGGTCAGACCGATGCCGGCTGCGCCAAACCCTCTCGCCTTGAGGGCGTCTTCCGGGGTATCAGCATTGGCCCTCACCCCGAGAGTGCGGATCTGATCCGCCAGCTTCAGCAGTTCCTGGAATTCCGGGGACAGTCCCGGATCGATCATCGGCACGGTGCCAAGTATCACATTGCCCAATGACCCGTCTATGGATATGGTATCACCCTGTTTAACCACCAGGTCGCCAACCTTGAATTCACTGCGCTCATAATCGATATGCAAGGCTTCACAGCCGCTGACACACGGCTTGCCCATACCCCTCGCTACCACTGCGGCGTGGCTGGTCATGCCGCCCCTGGAAGTAAGAATTCCCTGGGCATGCAATATCCCGTGAATGTCATCGGGCGTGGTCTCGGTGCGGACCAGGATCAGCTTTTTGCCTTCCTGCCCCAGCTTTTCGGCGATGTCCGCATCAAACACAACCATGCCGGAAGCAGCGCCCGGTGATGCCGGCAGGCCTGTGGCTATTATGTTCAGCTTTGCCTCCGGATCGATGCGGCGGTGCAGCAGGTGCTCGAGCTGCCCGGGCTCGATCTTCAATACGGCCTCTTCCCTGCTGATCAGGCCCTCGCCGACCATGTCCACGGCAATTTTTATCGCCGCCTGGGCTGTGCGTTTTCCGTTTCTGGTCTGCAGGATCCAAAGCTTGCCCCGCTCAACAGTGAACTCGATGTCCTGCATATCGCGGTAGTGTTTGTCAAGCAGGCTGCATATTTCCTCAAACTGCTTGTAAATAACCGGCATATCCCGCTCCAGGGAAGCAATGGGCTTGGGAGTCCGGATGCCGGCGACCACATCCTCGCCCTGGGCGTTGATCAGGTATTCACCGTACAGCTTTTTTTCACCGGTGGACGGATTGCGCGTAAAGGCCACCCCGGTGCCGCTGTCATCGCTCATGTTTCCGAATACCATCGCCTGGATGTTGATCGCTGTTCCCAGCTCATCCGAAATTCTGTTTATTCTTCTGTAAACAACAGCCCTGTCGTTGTTCCAGGAATTAAAGACGGCAAATATGGACATGAAAAGCTGTTCGATGGGGTTCTGCGGAAAGTCTTTTCCCGTTTCCCGGTTAATCAGCACTTTGTATTCTTCGATGGCTTCCCGCCAGTCCTCGCCCGAAAGCTCATTGTCATTATGGACGTGGGCCTTTTTCTTCTGCCGGTCCAGGATCCGTTCAAACTTATTATGCTCCACGCCCATCACCACATCGCCGAACATGCTGATGAAACGGCGGTAGCAGTCCATTGCAAAGCGTTCGTTCCCTGTGCTGCTGATCAGGGCGCCCACTGTGGCGTCATTTAAGCCGAGGTTTAACACCGTATCCATCATGCCGGGCATGGAAACGGGCGCCCCGGAACGCACGGAAACCAGCAGGGGCTTGGTTTTGTCACCGAAGCTTTCGCCCAGGCGTTTTTCCAGGATCATTACTTTTTCCCTGATCTGGTCTTCCAGGCCTTCCGGAAACTTTTGTCCCAGCCGGGTGAAGTCCTTGCAGGCCTCGGTGGTAATGATAAAGCCGGGCGGCACAGGCAGGCCAATATTGGTCATCTCGCAAAGGTTGGCGCCTTTGCCCCCCAGCAGGTTTTTCATGCCTGCTTCCCCTTCTTCAAAGAGGTATACGTATTTACCTGACATGCCTTTCCCCCCTGTAATAGATTTCCATCACCCTGGTGGCGGTTTCTTCAACAGCTTTGTTTGTCACATCAATGATCGGGCAGCCGGCTTTCTTCATGATGCCCTCCGAGTATTCCAGTTCCTTTAGGATGCGCTCCATGCTGGCGTAGTCGGCGTTCGAAGTCAGGCCAAGTGAGTTGAGCCTTTCCCGGCGGATATCATGCAGCTGCTTGGCTTTAATCGTCAAACCAATCAGCTTGCCGGGCTGCAGCTGAAATATTTCCTGCGGCGGCGCTACTTCAGGCACCAGCGGCACATTGGCCACTTTGATCCGCTGGTGGGCTAAATACATGCACAAGGGTGTTTTGGAGGTACGGGACACACCGATTACCACCAGGTCGGCCCGGATAACACCCCTGGGATTTTTACCATCGTCATACTTGACAGCAAACTCGATCGCTTCAACCTTGCGAAAATATTCGTCATCCATCCGCCTGATCAGTCCGGCCTCCAGTTTAGGCTTGTGGTGGACTAAAGACGCCAGGGCATCCAACATCGGCGTCATTATATCCACCGTGGGAATATTGTATTTTGCCGCCTCACGGGTCAGTGCCTCCCGCATTTTAGGGATCACCAGCGTATAAGCGATCAGGCTGTTGAAATTGCTGGCTTCTTCCACAATTTCCGGGATCTCACGCACATCACTGACATAAGGCACCCTGCGGATATCTATGCCGCCGTGGTTAAACTGGCTGGCCGCGGCCATTGCCACCAGTTCCGCGGTTTCACCAACGGAATCAGATATGATGTAAATAACAGTTTTATCAGGAATATCAGACACCCCCTTCATACCCTTCTCCTAATTCAACAAAAAGCCGAGTGATATTGGTTTTGCTTAAACGGCCTACTACTTCCTGACCCACGCTGCCGTCAGCAAGTTTTACCTTGCGCACAACGGGCAGAGCGTCAACTTCGTGGGCCATTATTTTTTTCGCGGCCACCCAGACCGTTTCTTCGGGGTTGGTGATGACCACGTTAGGCATCCTGGTCATTACCACCTTGACTGGCAGTTTTTGAATGTCATGGCCGCCCAAAGTGGTTTTCAAGAGATCCTTGCGTGATACCACCCCTTCAAGCAGGCCTCCCTCTTTAACTACAAAAAGAGTGCCCACATCCTCAATAAACATATTCACCACTGCATCATACACATAGCACTTTTCGCTGATCACAATCGGCACTGACTTGACGCTGTCCACCAGAACACTGTTAAGTTTTTCTGCGACAACCCTGTAGCGGGACTTGCCGCTGTGGTAATACCCAACCTTCGGACGTGCTTCAAGCAGGCCCGACATTGTCAGTATGGCCAGATCAGGCCTGAGTGTAGCCCTGGTCAGGGATAACTTCTCAGCTATGTGCTCACCGGTGATCGGGCTGTTATTACTGACGATCTCTAAAATGCTTTCCTGTCGCTTGGTAAGTTTCAAATTCACCGCCCCTTATAGAGCATATATGACATACTATATGGTTTATATCCATATATAATATATATTATTCTCCAGCTAATTTCCACCCTTTTAAGTAAAATTATTACTTTCTTTATTAGAAGCACAGGGACGTTCTTTTTGCTTCCTGGTGACCAGCGACCGAAATTGTGTGGCTTCAGCCGCACAGGTCGGATAAATCCGACTCTACAGAAAAATTACCACAAGATCATGCAGATGTTTTCTACAATGTCATATTCACGTTAGCTGGCAGGGTAAAACAGTGAGAGTGCCCTAATTCAACAATTCAACAACTGGCACCAAACACATGAATCAAATTTATATGATTCGTTTATCGTGGTGCGGTTAACGCGTGTGAATTCTGAACACAGTGAAGAATCTTGCTTCAGATCCTTCGCTGCGCTCAGGATGTAATCAGTTAAAAATTTTGCAGATGCGGTTTTAAGCGGAAAACAAAAAGCGTGCCCCAGATCAGACTGCGGCACGCTTTTTTGCGGAAGCACGGGGACGGTTCTCCTGCTTCCGTTGGCCGGTTAAATCCGACCCTGCGACAAAACGTGATACCGGAACCGTCCCCGTGCTCTAATTCAACAACTCAACAACTGGCACCAACTACGATCTTGCTCAGGTCGGCGGTCTGCTTCACCAGGGCCGCGATGCCGGCGAGCAGGGCCAGGCGGTTATCCCGCAATTTTACGTCATCCACCATGACCATCACGGAGTTAAAGAACTTGTCCAGCGGTTCCCGGAAGGCAGCAATGGCTTCAAAAAGGCTGCGGTAGTCCTGCTGCTTCAGATACTCACCGGCCTGCGCCTGGACTTTTGACAACAGCCGGAAAAGCTCCTTCTCCGACTGGTCTTCCAATAGGGCCGGGTCGATGCTCAGGCTGCCTGCTTTCTTGGACAGGTTGTTAGCCCGGATGAAGGCTGTCAGCAGGTCGGCAAAATCAGGCTCCCGGCGAAAGTCGGCCAGGGCGCTTGCCCGCAGGAGGACATCGCAAAGATCGTCATGCCCTGCGGTGAGGACCGCGTCCACGGTATCATAGGAGAAGCCCCGGTCATCCAGGATGCCTTTGATCCGCTGCTTGAAAAATTCGCCGACTTCTTCTTTTACTTCGTTTAGAGTGAGCTTCAGCTGGACTTTCCCCTCGTAACAGTTGTAGGCAGTCCCAATCAGTTTCTCCAGGGGGACGTATGTCTTTGCTGCCAGTATAATGTTGCTGATACCCAGCGCCTGCCTTCTCAGGGCGTAGGGATCCTGGGAGCCTGTCGGCTGGATGCCGATCGCAAAACAGCCTACGATGGTATCTATCTTGTCTGCTATGCTCAGAATTTTTCCCGGAAGGGTCTCCGGCAGCACGTCACCGGCAAAACGCGGCAGGTAATGTTCAAATATTGCTTCCGCAACCTCCTGCCCTTCTCCCGACCGCTGTGCGTATTCCCGGCCCATGAAACCCTGCAGTTCCGGAAATTCATAGACCATGTTGGTGACCAGGTCCGCTTTGGCCAGCAGGGCCGCGCGCAGGGCAGTCTTTTTTGCCTCCGCGCCGGCTTCAAAAATTCCGGCCAGGTAATCGGCCATTTCGCACACACGCATAGCCTTGTCGTAGACGGTGCCCAAGCTCTCCTGAAAAACTATTTTCTTCAACTCAGACACTTTCCCGGCCAGCGGTGTCTTTAAATCTTCGCGAAAAAAGAAGTCGGCATCAGCCAGACGGGCCCGGAGAACCTTCTCGTTGCCTGCCCTGACGATGTCCAGGTGGTCCGCAGCGCCGTTTTTCACAGCGATAAATTTTGCCATCAGCCTGCCATCCGCGTCGACCACGGGGAAGTAGCGCTGGTGCTCACGCATCGGGGTTACCAGCGCCTCTTTGGGCAGTTTTAAGTAATCTGAGCTGAACTCACCCATTAAAGCAGTGGGATATTCGACCAGGTTGTTCACTTCGTTCAACAGATCTTCGTTTTCTTCCACAGTACCACCCACGGTGGCGGCCAGCTCCCGCACCTGTCGCCAAATTTCATGCTTGCGCTCCAGGACATCTACCAGCACGTAGTTCTGCCTCATCTTTTCTACGTATTCCGCAGGCGAGGCCAGAGTAATTGGCTCTTTGCACAAAAAACGGTGACCGTATGTGATCCTGCCTGTTTTCAGGCCGGCAAATTCAAAATCCACAATTTCCGCGCCGAAAAGAGAAACAATCCAGCGGATGGGCCTGGCAAAACGAAAATCGAGGTCGCGCCAGCGCATCGGTTTGGGGAAATGCAGCCCGGTGATCAGGCCCGGCACTATTTCCGGAAGCACCTCGCTCGCCGGCCGCCCTTCTTCCCTTCTCAGGGCAAAGACATAATCCACTCCGCCCACCGGCTTTTTAGCCAAATCGGTTACCTTTACGCCCTGGCCTGCGGCAAAGCCTTCCGCTGCCCTGGTCGGGACGCCGTCCTTATAGGCAACTTTAACCGCCGGCCCCTTGACTTCCATTTCCAGGGGCTCCTGGCTGACGGCCATGCCCTCCACGATGATGGCGATGCGGCGCGGGCTGCCGCAGGGTAACAGCCTCTTAAAAGCAAGGCGCTGCTCTGACAAAGCCGCTGCTGCCAGCTCTTTGAGCTCGGCCAGCGCCGGATCGAGAAACCGGGCCGGCATCTCCTCCACACCAATTTCAAGTAAAAAATCCTTACTGTCAGCCATGCTGTTTAAGCCTCCTTCTTTCTCAAAAGCGGGTAGCCCATTGCCTCGCGCTGCTCCACGTAAGCCTGGGCGCACAGCCTGGCCAGGTTACGCACCCTGGCAATGAAACCCGTGCGCTCCGTAACGCTGATCGCGCTGCGCGCGTCCAGCAGGTTAAAAGTGTGCGAGCACTTCAGCACGTAATCGTAGGCCGGGAGGATAAACCCTTTCCCGATCACAGCCTGCGCCTCCTGCTCGTACATATCGAACAGCTTGAACAGCATGCCGGTATCCGCCAGTTCAAAATTATAGTGGGAGTGTTCCACCTCACTCTGGTGATGGATGTCATGGTAGGTGATGCCATCTACCCAGGTGATGTCATAAACGCTGTCAACCCCCTGAATAAACGTGGCCAGCCGCTCCAGGCCATAGGTAATTTCAGCGCAGACGGGATGGCAGTCAATGCCGCCGCACTGCTGGAAATATGTAAACTGGGTTATCTCCATGCCGTCCAGCCAGACTTCCCAGCCCAGGCCCCAAGCGCCCAGGGTGGGTGATTCCCAGTTGTCTTCGACAAAACGGATATCATGTTCATCCGGGTCAATGCCGATAGCCTTCAGGCTTTCCAGGTAGACATCCAGCACATCGTCGGGCGAAGGCTTTAGGATCACCTGGTACTGGTAATAGTGCTGCAGCCTGTTGGGATTCTCGCCGTAGCGGCCGTCGGTTGGCCGGCGTGACGGCTCTACATAGCCCACCCGCCAGGGCTCAGGTCCGAGCGCCCGCAAAAAGGTCGCCGGGTTCATGGTGCCGGCTCCTTTTTCCACATCATAAGGCTGCTGAATAATGCAGTTTTGCTCCGACCAGAATTTGTTCAGCGTGAGGATGATTTCCTGAAAATTCATGTCCTGCCTCCTTGTGCAAAATGTTTATCAACAATAACTAAAAAACCCCCTGCCCCGGTATTTCTACCAGGGACGGGAGTTTTTCCCGCGGTTCCACCCTGCTTGGCTTGATCCTCCCCTGCAGCAAAAACGGATACGGGAGGCAGCCCACTTTTTCAGTCGCAAGCTTTACTGACCAAACCAGTCGTCATTGTGGTTTCTTCCAAGTCTCACGTCTCACGACCCACGACCAAATCTGGTGTTCCTCTTGCAGCTCGGAAACGCCTTCACCGGGTATTGTTTACCCGCTTACACCTTACCGGGCTCTCTTGAAAACAATTCTCCGGCTAACTTTTCCTCATCGCCCATTATTTTTTTTCAATTTACCAAATTAACAGTTTAAAGTCAATGGCCGGGCGGCGAATATCTGCCGCCGTCTCACGGCTTAACGACAAACCGGTTCAAAAAAGAGGCGGACTTCAAGTCTTTCTCCAGGTGATATTTCAGGTAATCATACAGCAATATTTTAATCTGCACCCGATCGGCAGCACTGATTTTAAGCTGGCTGAGCCTGTCCGGAGTCCAGCTCGAAAGCACCTTCAGTGTCTCCGCCATCCCCCTGCTGCAGACCAGCGCCCTCGGGTCGGCAGCACTGCACAGCTCACACAGCAGGCCGCCAGTTTTGGCGCTGAATAAAAGCCGCCCCGTCAAAGCCCCCCCGCACTGCGCGCACTCCTCCAATACGGGGCGGTAACCCATCAGCACAGCAGCCTTGATCTCGAAGGAACGGGTCAATATCTCCGCCTCCCCCTCTTCCATCAGCCGCAGCGTTTCCAGGAGCAGCAAAAAGAGCGGTTCGTTTTGTTCCCCTTCCGGGATCAGCGCTTCGACCAATTCGGCCAGATAGCTGGCGTAGCTGATTTGATCCAGGTTATCCCTGATGTAGGAAAACATCTCAATGCCTTCGCACTGGCTCACCGAGTCAAGTTCCCGGCCCCGGTGCAGCAAAAACCGGGTATAGGTAAAGAGCTGCACAAACCCGCGTTTTCTGCTGGAAGGCTTGGCGACACCATGAGCCATGACCTTTATTTTGCCGTGCTCCCGTGAAAAAAGGACCAGCAGCTTGTCTCCGTTGCCGCAGTCTATTGACTTGAGCACAACCGCGTCAACCTTATATAGTTTCATAAGAACCTGTCCTTCATTGCTCGTCCCGGTAGCCAAAATTCCAGATCTGGTCTTCTTTGTTGCGCCAGCCGGGCCTGACTTTCACCCAGAGTTCAAGGAATATTTTTGAGCCCAGCAGTCTCTCCATATCCTCCCGGGCCAACTGGCCTACTTTCTTCAGCACATTGCCGCCCTTCCCAATCAGGATACCTTTCTGCGACTCTCTTTCTGTATAAATTATCGCGCGCACCGCCACCACATCATTGGGCCGCTTAACCAGTTCTTCAATAACCACCGCCACCGAGTGGGGGACTTCCTGGCTGGTGAGGTGCAGCACTTTCTCCCTGATCAGCTCGGCCATGATAAAAGACTCCGGCCGGTCGGTCACCATATCATCCGGGTAATATTTGGGCCCCGGTGGGAGGTAGCGTTCCAGCGTCTCAACCAGGTTTGGCAGGTTCTCTCCGGTCAGCGCTGATACCGGTATGATTTCCGTAAAACCATATAGCTTGCTGTATTGTTCAATCAACGGGAGCAGGTCCTCGTGCCTGATCAGGTCGATCTTGTTGATTACCAGCAGGACCGGCGTTTTGAGATGTTGAAATTTGTTGATGATATACTTGTCGCCCGGCCCGGGGGGCTGATCAGCTTCAACCAAAAAAAGGATGGCGTCAACCTCTTTCAGGGTCTGCAGGGCCACCTGCACCAGCTGCTCGCCAAGCTTGTGCTTTGGTTTGTGTACGCCCGGAGTATCTAAAAAAATAACCTGGGAGCCCTCCCGGTTAAGTACGTACAATATCTTGTTTCTGGTAGTCTGCGGCTTCTCTGATATAATAGAAACTTTTTTCCCTGCCATCTTATTCAGCAGACTGGATTTACCCACGTTGGTCCTGCCGATGATAGCTACGAAACCGGATTTAAAATTATCTTTTTTAGACAAACCAGACCACCTTTTCTTTTGCTGATATTTTTTTGCAGCAGTTCATCTTTACGGTATCTAACTAATGATCAAATCCAACGCTGTCCGATACAATCTGGCCGGTTAAAGCCAAAGCCTGCTGCGATCAGCGG
>CAYNIY010000018.1:8808-20218 GCA_964397525.1 uncultured Eubacteriales bacterium | reverse complement strand
TTTTACTCGTCTTCCCCCTGTGCGAGAGCCTCTGCTGTAAACGACAGCGGCAGCAGCTCAGCTACCGTCTGCATCTGGTATTCCCCTGCCTCGTTGGCCATATAAACCTTAATATTTGCCCCAAATTCTGCCAAAGCCTGGCGGCAGGCGCCGCAGGGTGGACAATAATCTTTTGTGCCGGCCGTGACCGCAATGGCTTCTAGGCTGCGCTCACCGCTGGAAACGGCCTTGAACAGGGCAACACGCTCGGCGCAGCAGGTCAGGCCATAAGATGCATTCTCAATATTGCAGCCGGTGTAACAACGGCCTTCTTTAGTCAGGATGGCGGCGCCAACCCTGAATTTAGAGTAGGGCGCGTAAGCTTTTTCCCTGGCCGCATCGGCAGCATCGATAAGTTTATCAACCGGAAAATCCATATCCAACCCACCTTGTCTCACAAATGTCTGGCTGTAATATTGCGGGATTTCTTCCGCCAATTTTGTACAACCATTCCGATCGGGGACATATCTCGACCACAGAGAAATGCCTACAAGAGAGATGTGTCCCCATTCCTCTGTCTGATCACATTTAACAACAACCTTAACGCTGTAGGGTCGGCTTTAGCCGACCATTGTGCGGCTGAAGCCGCACCTACAGACCCCAGAGCGCAGGCCGACTTCAGTCGGCCTCTATATTCGGGGACATATCCTGGTTTCGGATGTGACCCATTCCTCTGTCTGGTACCGTTTAACGATAAACGTAACAGTGAAAACTGCGCCACAAGAACAGTCCCCCTGGCCGTTTTTTTACCAGCCAGCCAGGTTAAAAACCAGCATGGTGACCAGGATGCCCAAGAGTGCTCCTGCAACTACCTCGAAGAGAGTGTGCACCTGTGCATCAACCCTGCTGTGGGCTACCAGCAAGGCCATGATGCCAGCCACGGTAGCTACCAGGGGACTGGCAGTCAGCAGGGTTAGCGCAGTGGCGCCCGCAAAGGCAACAGCCGTATGCCCGCTGGGCAGGCCGCCCTTCACAAAAGTGCCTTTGCTGCTGAGCGCCTTGCCTACCCCTACAGACAGCATTACCACCAAAATAGCAATCAACGTCACATTGAGCGGTGTTTCTTTTATTCTCGGGGTAAAGTAAAAGGAAAAACCCTCCAGGCGCGGGTAGATGATAATATAAGCGACCACAAGCGAGTTCAGTGCGGCCATCAGGACCGCACCGGCGGCTACGTTTTTGGCTGTGCGCGCCAGCGGGTGGACTTCCTGCACGGAAAGGTCAACGACCGCTTCGATAGCCGTGTTAAACAGCTCTGCCATGATCACAAGAACGATCGCAAAGAATATAATCAGGAGTTCACGAGAGCTTATCCGCAGGTAGACCGACAGGGCCAGAACCAGTATGGCGGCAGCCAGGTGGATCTTCATATTGCGCTGGGTCTGAATCGCATAGATTACTCCGGCCACAGCATAGTTGAAACTGTCCAAAATCTTGCGCAGGTTCATGGCTCCGCTTACCTCAAATCATCAGATTAACATTAAAAAGACAAACAGCCGGATTAATGTTCGCCCGGGAAATTCAGGCTGCTGATTATTTCCTCTTCTTTCAGCCTCATTAATTTTCTTTTATCTTCATCCTCATGGTCATAGCCGAGCAGGTGCAGCACCCCGTGTATGGCCAGGTAGGAGGCTTCACGGAGGAAACTCTGGCCGTATTCTTTCGCCTGGCGGTCCACAGCCTGCACAGAAATTACCACATCTCCCAATATTACATCTTTTTCCCCGCCCGCCACGGGCTCTCCCTCCAGCATGGCAAAAGAAAGCACATCCGTCGGGCCGTCCATGCCGCGGTACTGCTGGTTCAATTCCTGGATGTAATCATCATCGACAAAGACCAGGCTCACTTCGGCATCCTCACTGTACCCGGAAGCTTTTAAAGCTTTCAGGACCGCGACGGTGAGAAAATCGACTACATTATCTTCAATTTCCATTTCTTCCTGCAGATTGTTTACGAGAACCGGCATTTTTGCTTCTCCTCTCCATTTCCTTAGACATATCCGGGTATTCTACCCGGTTGTGAAAGATCCCCGACAGCACCTTGACAAAAGAGTTGGCGATCACGTCGAGGTCTTTATAAGTCAAATCGCATTCCTCAAGCTGGCCGTCGTTCAGTTTGTCCTTGATCAATTTTCTGACCAGACCCTCTACCCTGCCCGGGGTAGGATTTTGCATCGAGCGGACTGCTGCTTCCACCGAGTCTGCCAGCATCACGATCGCCGCTTCTTTTGTCTTTGGCTTGGGTCCTTCGTACCTGTATTCTTCCTCGGTGACTGTATCAGTCCTGTCGCCCTCAAGGGCCTTGCAGTAAAAATATGACACCAGGCTGGCCCCGTGATGCTGCTCAATAATGTCGATGATGCCCTGGGGCAGCTTGTTTTCCCTGGCCATTTCCACACCGTCTTTTACGTGGGAGGTGAGGATCAGCGTGCTCAGTGACGGCGTTATTTTATCATGCGGGTTGTCAAAAGACATCTGGTTCTCGATGAAGAAATAAGGCCTCCTGCTCTTGCCGATATCATGATAGTACGCTCCCACCCGGACCATCAGGGAGTCGCCGCCCAGGGCGTCCGTAGCGGCTTCAGCCAGGTTTCCCACAATGATGCTGTGGTGATAGGTTCCCGGCGCTTCGGTGAGGAGCTTCTTTAACAGTACATTACTCGGATTTGACAACTCCAGCAGCCGTACAGGCGAGGTGATGTGAAATGTGTTTTCCAGAAAAGGCAGTGACCCGTTGGTCAGGATGGATGACAAAATGCCGTTGATGATCCCCAGGCCCAGGCTGGTTGTGATCAGCAGCGTCATGGGAATGCCATTAACCAGGCCGATGATAAAAATCGCCGCTACGTTAGCCCCGCTGGTGAAAATAGCCGCGCGCACCAGGTCGCCCCGCTGGCTGAGCTTTGAAACGCTGTAGACACCGGCGAGACCCCCGATCAGCCCAACTACCGCAAAGCGCAGCTGGTTGCCGTCCATCACACCGATCAGCAGGCATAGGACAGCCACCACCAGCACTGCCAGCCTGGAATCAAGCAGTATTGTGATCAGCATCCCGGCGGCCGCAACCGGCACCATATAGCCGAATTGGGCGCCGAGCTCCGGCCACTGGGGAATATTAATAGCGATAATCACCTTCCCCACTGCCATAATCACCAGCACGATCATGCCCAGCAGGTACAGGTGGCCTGGGTGCTCATAAATTTCCCGGTTCTGCTGGTACAAGTAGACTAAGACGGCGCTTGTCAGCATGACTACAAGCAGCAGGATGCCCAAAACTGACGTAAAGGGGGGCTTTTGCTGAATTAAGCCCAGCGCCTGGAGCTTGACAAACTGCTCTTCGGTGACGATCTCGCCTTCCCCGATCAGCTTCTCCCCTTCCTTGACCGTGATCATTGTCGGGGGTACGGCAGCCATTGCCTCATCCTGTTTCTGCTTTGTCTTTTCATAATCAATGAAAGTATTGGGGCGCAGGAACCGTTCAACAGCCCCCCTGGAGTAACTCTCATACGGTTCATCCAAACCGAGGCCGCTGATCTGGCTGTTTAAAGTTTCTTTTGCCTTTTCCAGCTGGTCCTGGGCAATCCCGGCCCCTATGTCCATGCTCTTCCCGACCAGGCTGTTCAGAGAGTTTTCCACAGCCTGGGTATCCTTAGCCGAGTAACCGGCCAGTGCTGTAATATCTTCTTCTGACATCACAAAAGGCAGGGCCGAGCGCAGCCTGGCAATCTTTTCATCTTCATCCAGGTTGTTTCCACTCTGGATGTCCCGCACCTTTTTCGAGAGGTCAGAAATATCTTTCTGCACGGCAATGCTGACCTGCGGGTCTTTGGCGTATACTTTATCGGCCTTTTCAGCGGCCAGCCGCCGCTGTTCTGCGGTTTTATGCTCATATTCAAAAACCAGGTTCCTGTCTGCTTTGAATGTTTTAGTGGAAACCTGACCTACCACCAGGCTGGTTTTCTCCGGCACAAATTCAAGCGCCATGATCGAGGTGACCAGCAATAAAAACAAAACTGCCATAAGGCCCCGCCGCACTTTGCGCTGGCTGCTCATAAAGGACAGGGCGGCTGCCAGTTTATTCTTTAACCCGCTAAAAACGAGCATGGTTACACTCCCTTAAAGTTGCCTGTGCAATAACGCTATTTCAATTTCTCATAAGCTTTGATGATTTCTTCCACCAGCGGGTGCCTGACGATGTCCTCCCCGGTCATGGCCTGGACCCCCAGTCCCGCTACATTCTTTAACACTTCAAGCGCGTTGATCAGCCCCGACACCTGCCCCCTGGGCAGGTCAATCTGGGTTATATCGCCAGTGATGATCGCCTTTGAGCCAAATCCCAGCCTGGTTAAAAACATTTTCATTTGCTCCGGAGTGGTGTTTTGCGCTTCATCAAGGATGATAAAAGAGTCTTCGAGGGTCCTGCCCCGCATGTAAGCCAGGGGAGCGATCTCGATAATGTTTTTCTCCTGGTATTTCTGGGTGTTCTCCAGCCCTAAAATATCATAGAGACTGTCATACAGCGGCCTGAGATAGGGATCGATCTTTTCCTGCAGGTCACCCGGCAAAAAACCCAGCTTTTCTCCCGCTTCCACCGCGGGGCGGGTCAATACCAGGCGGCTGACATCCTTGCTGCGCAGGGCCTTTATCGCCATTGCCACGGCTAGATAGGTTTTCCCCGTCCCGGCCGGGCCGATGGCAAAAACCACATCATTGTTTTTAATCGTTTCAATATATCTTTGCTGACCTTTGGTCTTTGATTTTATTTGTTTACCGCGGGTGGTCACCATCACTACATCTGCAGCCAGGCTCCCCAGTGAATCTTTAATCCCGCTCCGTACAGCCCTGACCGCGTACCAGACCTCGTGGGCCGTCAAGCGGTTACCCGCCCGGTAAAATTTTTGCAGCTGGGCCAATACCTCGGCGGCCTGCTCGACATTCTCCTTGTCACCGGTAATGTGCAGTTCCTGGCCGCGGGCAACAATCCGGACCGCGAGGGTCTTTTCCATCAGTGCCAGGTGTTCATCGTGCCGGCCAAAGATCTCAGACGCGGCGCCAATATCATCCAGTTCAATCCTTGTTTCAGCCTTATCTGTCAATATCAGACCGGACCTCCTCATTTCATTGCAGTGCTGAAATACAACACAGCCCGCAGCGCCCGCCTGCTCCAATGCAGACCCGGGGGCAGCCGCCAAACCGTGCTGTTTTCCTTAATCAGCCAATTCCAAATATTTAACTGTTAGTACTTCGACAGGCACAGTTAGATTCCTCCATTGCAGCGTCCTGCTGACAGAAGTCATGGTTTACACAGCCCGGCAGAATACTGCTGAAATAAGATTCTTCGCTCCGCTCAGAATGACATAAACAAAAATGCCTGGCGTATGCCAAGCATTGTTTTTTCGTTATTTGAATCTCCGCTTCCTAGCCGCTTCCGATTTTTTCTTCCGCTTTACGCTGGGTTTTTCATAATGTTCATGCTTTCTCGCCTCAGCCATAACACCGGCTTTCTGGCAAGTCCGCTTGAACCGCCGGAGGGCACTGTCCAGTGTTTCGTTTTTTCCAACTTTTACTTCAGCCACAATACTTTCCCTCCCTCCGCAAAACCATGAAGCACAACTCGCTCAAAAAAAGCAATATTTATTATACGAGCAAACACTAAACATTATACAACAGCTAAAAGCAAAGAGTCAACTAATCGCTGCCGCAACTTTAATTTATATCAGCCCGCCGTGCTGTTTGGGTTCAACAGGCATAATCTTAACCCGGCGGCCACTTGAACGCCCGGCCCGCCAGTAGGTGATAATGGACATGTGCGACCAGCTGCCCGCCGTCACGGCCGCAATTGCAGACCACGCGAAAGCCCTGCTCCGCAAAACCCAGGTCCCGGGCGATACGTACGGCAGTAGCCTGGAGGCGCCCGGCTAATCCGGCGTCTGCCTCACCCAGTTCCAATATGGAAGTATAATGTTTTTTCGGGATCAGCAGGAGGTGTACTGGCGCAACTGGTTTAACGTCTCTAAAAACAAGCACCTGCTCATCTTCAAAAATTATCTCCGCTGGCATCTCTTTGTCTGCGATCTTGCAGAAGATGCAATCCGGCATGTTCTCCGCCTCCCTGAATTGTTATATAAATAAGAATATTATTGTTTACATGTTTCATTCAACAGTCGACTGCCGTAATCCTTCTCTTACAGCTCAATAATTTTACCTTCAATGACTTGCCCCTTCAGGCTTTCAGCACTGACCGGGACGATCTTCCCCAGCAGGCCTTCCTGCCCGGGGAAAACGACCTTGAGGTAGTTATCAGTATGCCCCTCGAATAGCTCCGCATTGCCATGAACGCGCTGTTCCACCAGAACACTTAACTCCCGGCCGAGGTGGGAGGAAGCGTAATCAGCCGATAGCTTTTTGCCCAGCGCAATCAGTTTGCGGCTGCGCTCATCTTTCAGCCCAGGGGCAACCTGCTCGCCGTAACCTGCAGCGGGAGTACCCCGGCGCGGGGAATATTTAAAAACATGCAGGCCGCTGAATGCTATTTTTTTCACCAGGCTGTAAGTGCCCAGAAAGTGATCAGCGGTTTCGCCCGGAAAGCCAACCATCACGTCAGTGGTTAAACTGAGGCCGTGAATGTTCTCTCTCAAAACTTCGGTCAGGCGGAAATATTCCCAGGCGGTGTATTTTCGCCCCATCCTCTGCAGAATTTCGTCTTCACCGCTCTGCAGCGGCACGTGCAGGTGCCGGCAGAATATTTTTGAGCCTGACATCACTTCAACCAGCTCGAGTGTGATGTCGTGCGGTTCGATCGAACTGAGGCGCAGCCGCCTGAGTCCGGAGATTTTAAACAGGCGCATCAACAGGCCGGCCAGGTTGATGTCTATATCAAGATCGCGGCCGTAAGCCCCTGTATGGATACCGGTCAGGACTATTTCCTGGTATCCGGACGACACCAGCTCCCTGGCGGCAGCAATCACTTTGTCCGGCTGCCTGCTGCGCAGCGGTCCCCGGGCGTAAGGCACAATGCAGTAGGTGCAGTAATTGCTGCAGCCTTCCTGGATTTTTAAAAATGCCCGGGCCCGGCCTTGTATGGACTGAACAGACATTTCCTCAAATTCGTCAAAGGCTGTGTACTGGCTGACCGCGTTTACAACACCGCGCCCTTTGGCTGCCTGCTCCACCAGATCTACCAGGACCGCCCTGTCCCTGGTCCCAACCAACAGGTCCACGCCATCGATTTTCTGCACCTCATCCGGAGAAACCTGGGTGTAACAGCCGGTCGCTGCAATAATAGCCCGTGGGTTGGCCTTTACCGCCCGGCGAATCAGCTGTCTTGACTTGCTGTCTGCCAGGTGGGTCACGGTACAGGTGTTGATAATGTAAACATCGGCTTCCCCTTCAAAGTCCACTACCTGATAACCCCGCTCACTAAAAAGCCAGGCCAGGGATGATGACTCATACTGGTTGACCTTACAGCCCAGGGTGTATAGTGCCACCCGTTTCTTTGGCATTGTTTTCCCCTCCGAGGTCTCCCCACCGGCAAAGTACCATTGTGATCACCGCCATGCCGGCTGTCTCTGTCCTGAGTATGCGCGGGCCCAGGGTTACCGGCCGGACGCCCGCTGCCCGGGCCGCAGCGACTTCTCCGGCAGTAAAACCTCCCTCTGGGCCGATAAAAACATATATTTCCTGTACTGCCTTGATCTCATGCAGTAAGTCTTTCAATGAAACTTTATTCTCTTCTTCCCAGGGAATGAGCGCTGTGCAGTTTGCCGGCAGGCTGTCCAGCACCCCGTCCAGCTCTGCCGGCTCAGCCACCTCCGGCACATCCGGGCGGCGGCATTGTTTGGCCGCTTCAAGTGCTATCCGCTGCCAGCGTTCCTGCTTCCTGGGCAGCCGGTCTCCGGCCAGCCTGACCACAGAGCGGCTGCAGATCAGCGGGATCACCCGGCTGACCCCGAGTTCGGTGCCTTTTTGAATGATCAGATCCATTTTGTCACCCTTTGGAATGCCCTGCACGAGGGTAACTTGCACCGGGGAGGCAGGAGTCGCAGGCAGCTCTTTATTAATATCACAAAGCACTTCGTCCCGGCCAAGTTCCTGAATCACAACAGCATAGGACTTGCCCCTGCCATCAAGGATGGTCAGGGCGCTGCCCCTCCCGAGACGGAGGACTCTGGCGATATGGTTGACGTCGGGTCCAGTGATCCGGATCCGTCTTTCCTTTATTTGTTCGGGTGACACAAAAAAACGGGGGCCTTCATCTTCTCTCATTTCCCTTTTTGCCTGCGGCTTGTTACAGTCTCTCCCCCAATGCCCCAGTTGTCAGTTTCGACTTCGTCAATGATCACAACCGTGGTTTGCGGATTTTTGCCCAGCAGGTCCGCCAGCAGCTTGGTGACCCCCTCTATTAATTTCGCTTTCTGTTCTGAGGTGACGCCATCTTTGGTTATTTTGATGTTAACAAACGGCATACTTCCGTCCCCCTTAAAATGGTGCCAGTTGTTGACTTGTTGAGTAACTTTGTTGACTTACGTGCCTGGCACCAAATTGTTGATTTGTTGAGTAACTTTTAGCTCAGCTGTGCTTTTGCAAAACCAGGGCGACCCACAGTCCTTCTTCCAGCATTTCGCAGACCGCAAAACCGGCTGCTTCAGCAGCAGCGACTACCATCTCCAGCCTGTCCCGGATAATTCCGGAAGCAATAAAAATACCGCCGGGAGAGAGCACAGCCGCGGCATCCGGCGCCAAATCAGCGATCACATCCGCGATAATATTTGCCACCACCAGGTCGGCGCCGCCGTCTAAATGTTCTGCCAGGCTGCCCTGCCTCACGCTGACGCGATCACTCACCTTGTTTCTTGCCGCATTCTCCTGCGCCGCCTTGCATGCTATGGGGTCGATGTCAACCGCCAGCACCCGGCCGGCGCCTAGTTTTGCCGCCGCTGCAGCCAGGATGCCTGACCCGGTGCCGATATCATAAATTGTCATGCCTGGCCGTATATATTTTTCCAGCAGTTTCAGGCAGAGGGCAGTTGTGGCATGGGTGCCGCAGCCAAAAGCCATGCCGGGATCCATTTCGATAACCAGGTCGTCCGCGTGCTGCTGATAATCCAGCCAGGAAGGTTTAATTACCAGCTGCTGCCCTACGCGTGTGGTTCTGTAATATTCTTTCCACGCGTTGGCCCAGTCTTCCTCCGCTACGACACGGGTAGAAATTTCAAAGCCTGGTTCAATTCCGCGCTGAATTAAGATTTTTCTTAGTTCAGCAACTCTGTCTGGCAGCCCTGCGCAAAGTAGGTAGCCTTTTACCAGGGGCCGGCCGCTGTCTGCGGCTTCAGGCACAGCCCATTCATCAGGGTGAGATTCACTGGCATATTGAAGAATAAGGGCGGGATCTTCTATTACAACCCCGCCAGTTCCCATCTCTATTAATATATCTGAAGCCGTCTCCACCTCACCAGCGGAAACCCGCAGAGCAATTTCCAGCCATTCCAAAAACAAGCTCCCCTTTTACAAACAAGGTCAGATTCATCCGTACCAACGGCTATTTTATGTCATCCTGAGCGTTCGTGTCATCCTGAGCGCCAGCGAAGGATCTATAACCAGATTCTTCACTATCGTTCAGAATGACACAAAGTAGGTCGGGATTTATCCCGGCAATCCACTCAATGACATTCCAATCGTTCAATTGGGGACATATCCTGAATTCGGATGTGTCCCCATTCCTCTGCCTAATATCATTCAATGATAAAAGTAACAGGGATTATGTTATTGGATATTTGCGCCAAGAGAACCGTCCCCCTGGCCGTTTTTTACGTTTTTAGCCCATGAAGGCGTCTTTGACCTTCTCAAAAATGCTTTTGTCTCCCTGGGGGTTTAAGTTCTGCTGGTGGTCACCAAGCAGGCGGGCAAAGTCCTTCAGCAGCGTTTTCTGCTTCTCGCTCAGTTTGGTCGGGGTGACCAGTTTGACCACTACATGCTGGTCTCCTCGCCCGTGCCCGCTAACGTTGGGCACACCTTTGCCCTTCATCCTGAAAACTGTGCCCGACTGGGTCCCCTCGGGAATCTTTAATTTTGCCCCGCCCTCCAGGGTCGGCACTTCCACTTCATCACCCAGGGCTGCCTGGACAAAAGAAATTGGCATTTCACAGATCAAATCGTCGCCTTCCCTTTTGAAAATCTTATGCGATTGGACGTGAATATAGACATAGAGGTCTCCCCTGGGACCGCCCCGTGTTCCCGCTTCGCCTTCACCGGCAACGCGGAGGCGGGAGCCGTTGTCAACTCCCGGCGGTACTTTGACCTTGATACCGCGTGTCTTTCTGATCTGGCCTGTGCCGCGACAGGTGGGGCAAGGCTTTTCGATCATTTTGCCCGTGCCGCGGCAGCGGTCGCAGGAACGTGTCTGGACGATACGGCCAAAAGGAGTATTCTGGGCGTACTGTACCTGGCCGGCGCCGTTGCAGGTACTGCATGTCGCCGGTTTGGTGCCTGCTGCAGCTCCGCTGCCGTCGCAGGTGCTGCAGGATTCCGTGCGCGGCACCTTGAGCTCACGCTCCAGGCCAAAAGCCGCCTCTTTTAATGTCAATTCAAGGTCTGCCCTGATGTCCGATCCTTTTTCAGGACCGGAACGACGCCTGCCGCCGGCGCCAAAAAACATTTCAAAAATGTCTCCCAGTCCGCCGAAATCACCAAAGCCTTCAAAGCCGCCAAAGCCCTGCCCGTCAGCGCCGGCATGGCCAAAGCGATCGTAATTGGACCTTTTTTCCGGATCGCTCAAAACCATATAGGCCTCGCTGATTTCTTTAAACCTGGCCTCCGCGTTGGGATCGTCGGGATTTGCATCGGGATGACACTGGCGCGCCAGCTTGCGGTACGCTTTTTTTATGTCGTCTGCGGAAGCGCTGCGGGATATGCCCAGCAGCTCATAATAGTCCTGTTTTGCCATCGGTACACCACCCTGTCAGAATAAACAAAGCAAAGGGGAACCGTGATTCCCCTGAAAAGGTATTACCCATTCTCTGCGCTATATTATATACGATTATCGTGGTCAGGTACAATAAAACTCACATTGTTTTCTTATTGTGCGGATAAATCCGCACCTACAAATTCAGTCGTCAATCGTCGGACATTAGTTTATCCTGCATTCCCCTGCGGCCGCAGATCCTCCTGCAGGGCGGGATTTATCCCGCCTTTTCAATCGGGGACATATCCTGGTCTGAATCGGGGACATATCCTGGTTTGGGATGTGTCCCCATTCCTCTGTCTGTTCACACTAAAGATATCATTATCTCTGAGAGACATTGCCTATATTCCTCGTCCGAAATGCGACACAAGAACCGTCCCCCTGTCCGTTTTTGTGCGGCTGAAGCCGCACC
>CAYNIY010000018.1:0-8708 GCA_964397525.1 uncultured Eubacteriales bacterium | reverse complement strand
AAATGCGACACAAGAACCGTCCCCCTGTCCGTTTTTGTGCGGCTGAAGCCGCACCTAGAATTCTCACGTCCCACGTCTCTACTTGTCTTCCTTGACTTCGAAGTCGGCGTCTACTACGTTTTCCTTGTCTTCCTGCTGTGCAGCGCTTTCTTCGCCTGCGCCCGGAGCGCCTTGTGCGGCTTGAGCCTCCTGGGCGGCCTGCTCTTCGCTCTTTTTCTGGTACATGGCAGAGGTCATTTCATAGAGCGGTCCGGTCAGGGCTTCCAGTTTGGTTTTAACCGGTTCGATTTCGGAGCCCTTAAGGGCTTCTTTCAATTCGTCTAAAGCTGTCTGGAGTTTCTCGATAGCGGCTGCGTCGGCCTGGTCCTTGAAGTCCTTGATGGTTTTTTCCGCCTGGTAAACCATGCTGTCAGCCTGGTTCCTGATCTCCACCGCTTCCTTGCGCTCTTTATCTTCAGCAGCGTGCTGCTCGGCTTCCTGGACCATGCGGTTGATGTCGTTTTCTTCCAGTTTAGTGGTAGCCGTGATGGTCATGCTCTGCTCTTTGCCGGTGCCCATGTCCTTTGCCGAAACGTTGACGATGCCGTTAACGTCGATGTCAAATTTGACTTCGATTTGGGGCACGCCTCTCGGCGCGGGCGGGATCCCGGTAAGCGTAAAGCGGCCCAGGGTCTTGTTGTCGGCGGCCATCGCCCGCTCACCCTGGATGACGTGTATTTCAACCGTGGTCTGCCCGTCAGACGCGGTCGAGAAAGTCTGGCCTTTGGAAGTGGGAATGGTGGTGTTGCGCTCGATCAGCTTGGTAAATACACCGCCCAGGGTTTCAATCCCCAGGGACAGCGGAGTTACGTCCAGCAGCAGGACGTCCTTGACCTCACCGGCCAGGACACCGGCCTGAATAGCGGCGCCGATGGCGACACACTCGTCAGGGTTGATCCCCTTGTGCGAGTCCTTGCCCAGAAACTTGCTGATGGCTTCCTGCACAGCCGGCATGCGGGTCGCGCCGCCCACGAGCAGAATTTTATCGATGTTTTTGGGCTCCAGTCCCGAGTCGGCAAGCGCCTGGCGGGTCGGACCCATAGTTTTTTCCAGCAGGTCGGAGGTCATTTCCTCAAATTTAGCCCTGGTCAGCGTGATGTCCAGGTGTTTTGGCCCATTGGCGTCAGCCGAAATAAAGGGCAGGTTGACATTTGTCGAGCCCACACCGGAAAGTTCAATCTTGGCTTTTTCAGCGGCTTCTCTTAAGCGCTGCAAGGCCATCCTGTCATTGCGCAGGTCAATGCCGCTTTCTTTCTTAAATTCATCTGCCAGGTAATCCATCACTCTCTGGTCAAAATCATCACCGCCCAGGCGGTTGTTGCCGCTGGTCGCCTTAACCTCGAAAACACCTTCTCCGAGTTCCAGGATGGATACGTCAAAGGTGCCGCCGCCCAGGTCGTAGACTAAAATGGTCTGTTCCTCTTCCTTATCCAGCCCGTAAGCCAGGGCAGCCGCAGTCGGCTCGTTGATGATGCGCAGCACTTCCAGGCCGGCAATTTTCCCGGCGTCTTTTGTGGCCTGGCGCTGGGAGTCGCTGAAATAAGCCGGCACGGTGATCACAGCTTTCTCCACCTTAGACCCCAGGTAGGCTTCAGCATCTGCTTTCAGCTTTTGCAGGATCATCGCCGATATTTCCTGCGGCGTGTAATTCTTGTCATCAATGGTTACTTTATAGTCGGTTCCCATGTAGCGTTTGATTGAGCTGACCGTGCGGTCCGGGTTGCTCACCGCCTGCCTTTTCGCGACCTGCCCCACCAGTCTTTCACCGGTCTTGGAAAATCCTACCACCGAGGGCGTGGTCCTTGCTCCTTCAGCGTTGGGGATAACTACCGCTTCGCCGCCTTCCATCACGGCCACACAGGAGTTGGTGGTACCAAGATCTATTCCTATTACTTTGGACATATACATTCTACCTCCCGTTATAATGAATTCTATTTTATAATGACTTAACTACCTTGACCATCGAGGGGCGGATTACCTTGTCTTTTAAAAAGTAGCCCCGCCGGAGTTCCTGTACAATCGTGTTGTCAGGGTGTTCATCCGACTCTGCCCGCAGCACGGCTTCGTGCATCAGCGGATCAAACTGTTCGCCCACCGCGGGAATAGGCATGACCCCCTCCGCAGCCAGCACGTCGAGCAGCTGTTTGTAAATCATCTGCACTCCAGACTTAAAATTTTCTATGGAATCGCCTTCCGCCGACAACGCCAGCTCAAAGTTGTCCAGGACCGGAAGCATCGTGTTGATCAATTTTTCTGAGGCAAATTTATAGAATTCTTCCTTTTCCTGGCGTGTCCGGCGCCGAAAATTATCATAATCGGCCTGCAGCCGGACCAGGCGGTCATAGTTTTCTTCCGCCTTCGATAACTGTTCTGCCAGGATCTGGCGCAGCAACACCGGATCGCTTTCTTCCGCTACTGCCCCGCTGGTTTCTTCGCTGACTGCATCCGGCGCCTCTTCTGTATAATCCCTCTCCGGTTCGTTTTGCGAATTTTCACCGTTTACCAGGTCTTCATTCAGCTCTTCCTGATCTTCCTGCTTAGTGTTCCTAACCACTTCATCTCACCACCCTAAAACGTTTTACTGTTATCCCTGGGCTGCATGTCTCTTTGCGCTTCCCTGTCCTCGCGCTTCTTGATGATTGTATCTATCCTTAAAATCGCCTCGGCTACTTCGCCTGCTGCCCGCAGGGCATAAATTTTCACCTCGGCCGGATCAGCGATACCTTTCTCCGTCATGTCCTCCACCAGGCCGCTGTCGCAATCGATGGCCAGCGAGTTCTTCCCCGACTCCGCCTGGGCGGCGATTACGTCACCTAGTTTTTCCAGGG
Organism: uncultured Eubacteriales bacterium; assembly: GCA_964397525.1. Taxonomy (GTDB): domain Bacteria; phylum Bacillota; class Desulfotomaculia; order Desulfotomaculales; family Pelotomaculaceae; genus Syntrophopropionicum. The sequence continues at coordinate 5,841 of CAYNIY010000018.1, read as the reverse complement.
GGTTGAACCCGGCGTTGGCGACGATCTGGGACATGGGGCGCTTCAGCGCTTCTACCACACAGTCCACACCGTAAGCGGCCATGCCGCGGATGCCTTCCCGCACTTTCTCCAGCTCACGGGCTACCGCAAGCTCCAGGGAACCGCCTCCGGGCACCACGCCGCCCGTAATGGCAGACTGGACCGACGCCGCCGCGTCCCTGGCAATGCGCTCCCGCTCACCAACAACCTCTGCCGTAGCGGCGCCCACCAGCACTGTGGCCATTGGCTTCCCCATACCGCTGAGGATCCAGACCTGCTGCAGCTTTTCGTCGTTATATGTCCTGCCGGCCCGGCCCAGGCACTTTTCCAGTTCATCTATCGTCTTTTTCAGCCCGGTGCGCTTGATCATCCTGGCGCCCGTGTGCTCCGCCGCCCGGCGCAGCTCCTTGCCGGCCACCCTCTGCACCACCATCACACCCGCATCAGCCAGGATTTCCTCGGCCGCGTCACTGACCCCACGGTCCGCGAGGACCAGCCCGATGCCTAGCCCGGCGGCTTTTTTCAGGTTGCTGCTGAATTCTTCCTGCAGATGCAGGTAGCGGGCAAAGCCTGCTTCGGTGCCGAGAGCCTCGTCGTCGATCTCCTCCGGCTCCAGGGCGTCGTCAATAATCAAAACACTGACATCTTTCAATTCTCTGGGCATCTGGCGGCTCATCCGCTCTTTTTTGATAATGACGCCCATAAAGACCTCGTTCTCAGCTCCCTCCTCCGCGAGAATTGTATCTGAAAACTTAAAGTTCTTGTCCTTTAGCTTCTCTTCGCCGATCAGCGCCGCCGCCTGCACTACCAGGTCGGCAATATCTTCATGGCTTCGCCCGGCGATCAGCGCCACCTGGCGTACTACCGGGTCATCCAGGCCGGATACCGGCCGCGCCTGGCTGCGCATGGACTCCAGGGCGCTTTTCAGGCCCGCCCGCAGCCCCTCGATTACCCGGGCTACCGGCACACCCCGCGCTACCTGTTCCACTCCGGCACTGACCAGTGCGCCTGCCATAACTGTAGCCGTGGTCGTACCGTCGCCGACCTCTTCCTGCTGCGCCCTGGCGATGTTGATCAGCATCCTGGCCGCGGGATGGTTCGCCTCCATTAATGTTAGTATGGTGACACCGTCATTGGTTATCACCACATCACCGAATTTATCAACCAGCATGGTGTCCAGCCCCTTCGGGCCGAGCGTTCCCTCCACCGCGCTGGCAATAGCCCGGATCGCGTTGGAGTTGGTAATCAAAGCAGCCATCTTTTCATCTACATCAGACCCGGCGGCTGCTTCCCTCATTAAACTCAATGGCGGCAACCTCCTATCATCCCCTGCCCAGGATCACCCTGTCCAGGGCTTTGGACAGATTTTTCGTCAGGTAATCCACCACACTGATCACTTTGGCGTAATCCATCCTGGTCGGGCCAAGCACACCGACGGTGCCGATCTTGCGGCCGCTCAGGGTGTAGGGCGCGGCAACCACACTGTAATCCCTGATATCGTAGTCTTTGATCTCCCCGCCTATTCTGATCGTCACGCCTTCTTCACGGCCTTCGCCTGACAACAGCTCGCAGAGCAGCTTTTCCTGGTCCAGGATGCTCAGCATGGTCTTTACTCTTTCCACGTTGTGGAACTCCGGCTGGGTGAGCATGTTAAAAACTCCGCCCAGGTGTATTTTATCCTCATCTTTTAAAGCCAGGCTGTCCTGAATTAATTCCAGGGCCAGGTCCAAAATATGTTTATGTTTGCCCAACTCGAAATACAGTTCTTTGAGCAGGGTGAGCTTGATGGATTCCATCGTCAAACCCTGGAGCTTGGCGTTTAATACTTTGGAGAGGGTTTCCAGGTCGCTGGCAAAGATACTGCCCGGGGTTTCGATCATCCTGTGATGAACTGCCCCGTTATCCATAACTACTATGACCATTGCCTGGGAAAGATTCATCGGTACCAGCTGGACATGTTTGAAGGTGCCCGGCCCCAGCTGCTGTGTCAGCACCATAGATGTATAACAGGTAAGCTGGGACAGCAGCTGCCCTGTTGTCTGGATCACCTTGCCCACGTCCCTGGCTTTTATTTCCAGCTCATTGCGGATCAGATCTTCCTCTTCCCTGCTCAGGTCCTGTTTTTTCATTAAATAATCCACATAATAACGATAGCCGCGCACAGAAGGGACCCGTCCGGATGAGGTGTGCGGCTGTTCAATGTACCCCATCTCTTCAAGGTCGGCCATCTCGTTGCGGATGGTGGCCGGGCTCACGCCGAGCCCATATTTCTTGGCAATTGTCCTGGAGCCTACGGGTTCAGCGGTAGCAATATAATCCTGCACAATGGCGAGGAGCACTTTCTGCTTGCGTTCGTCCATTTACCGCAAACCCCCTTTCATTGTTAGCACTCTATCCTATCGAGTGCTAAAAGCACTTTAATAAAAAATAACAAACCTCTATTTATTTGTCAAGGGAATAGAAGTAAGCTTTCACACAAATTCCCTGAAAACAACATTGGCCAGCGGCAGTCCTTTGCCGCTGAGGCGCAGAAAACCTTCGTTTATCTCTACCAAACCATTTTTTAAGAGTCCCTCGATTTCCCGCAAGTATATATCTTCAGCCCGCCGGCCGAAACGCCTGTGAAATAAATTCAGGTCAACGCCGGCGGTCAGCCGCAGGCCAAGAAACATCGTTTCCGCCATCTCGTCTTCAACCGTCAGCTTATCCCTCGCTTCGACAGGGAATTCTCCCCCGGAGAGGCATTCTGAATACCTGTCCAGCGCTGTCACATTGGAGAACCTCTCCCCGCCGATAAATGAGTGGGCACCCGGACCCAGACCCAGGTACGGTTTGTTTAACCAGTAAACCAGGTTATGGGCGCACTCCCTGCCCGGCCTGGCAAAATTTGATATTTCGTACTGCTTGTAACCGGCGGCGTTTAAATATTCAACAGCATGCCGGTACATCATTAATTCCAGGTCCTCGGGGCAGGCACAGATTTCACCGCGGCCGACCCCCTGCGCCAGAGGAGTTCCTTCCTCCAGCTGGAGCCCGTAGGCCGCGATATGCTCCGGTCCCAGTGCTGCTGCCTGGGCCAGGGTATCCTGCCAGTCGCTTAAGGTCTGGCCGGGAATGCCGAAAATAAAATCCAGGTTGAGGTTGGCAAAGCCCGCTGTCCTGGCCAGGCTCACCGCTTCCAGCGCCTGCGCCGTATTGTGGATACGTCCCAGCACACCCAGCAGGCCGTCATTAAAAGACTGGACACCGAGGCTGAGCCTGTTTACCCCTGCCTTGAGCAGTGTTTCCAGCCCTGCGGCGTCAACAGTGCCGGGATTTGCTTCCACCGTGATTTCGCAACCTGCCATCAGGGAAAATGAATACCGCAGTTCATCCAGGATCATTTTGAGCGCGCCTGCGGGAAGACAGGTCGGTGTGCCGCCGCCAAAAAAAAGGCTGGAGATACTCTTTTCCTCATCGCCCAGCGCTGCTCCGTAAAGGTTTATTTCTTTGACCAGTGATTTCAGGTAATCTGCCACCGCCGGCCCGCTCACCGGGTACGAGGTAAAATCGCAGTAAAGGCATTTCCTGATACAAAAAGGGACATGGATATATAGTCCAATGGGCATGTCTGTCCTCCCCATCTTAAATGTTTTTATTTTCTCAGCGCTTCAATCAGCTGCTGTTTTTTGCTTTCGTCCCGGAGCCAGGTTTTAACCTCACTCCAGACCTCATTGCACGGATCAGCTTCGCCTTTGCCGACCACAGCCCTGACGGCCAGGTCAAAGGCTTTGCGCTCTTCTTTTGTCGCTGGCTCAATTCCCAGTTCACCCATGATTGGTTTAAGATGCCGGAGATAACAGCTCACAATTCAACCTCCTTATTTTTCACCCAAACCCAATACAGCCATAAAGGCTTCCTGCGGTATTTCCACGTTGCCTACCTGCTTCATCCTTTTCTTGCCTTCTTTTTGTTTTTCCAGCAGCTTGCGCTTGCGGCTGATGTCGCCGCCGTAACACTTGGCCAAAACATCCTTGCGCATCGCCTTCACCGTTTCCCTGGCTATTACCTTGTTGCCGATCGAGGCCTGGATCGGCACTTCAAACAAGTGGCGGGGGATCAGGCCGCGCAGCCTTTCCACCAGCTGGCGCCCCCTGTAGTAGGCCTTGTCCTTGTGCACAATCATGGACAGCGCATCCAGCACTTCGCCGGCGATCACCACGTCGAGCTTGACCAGGTCGGACTGCCGGAAACCGGCCAGTTCATAGTCCAGCGAGGCGTAGCCTTTGGTGCGCGACTTCAGCTGGTCAAAAAAGTCATATATAATCTCGCTGAGAGGCATCTCATAGGTCAGCATCACCCTGTTGACGCCCAGGTACTCCATGTTTTTAAACATACTGCGGCGCTCCTGGCATAATTCCATCACTGCACCGACATAATCTTTGGGGGCCATGATGGTGGCTTTGACATATGGTTCTTCAATGAAGGCCGTCTTGTCGGCGGGCGGCATTTTGCTGGGATTTTCAATCTCTATCGTTTCACCGGCGGTGGTCGTCACCCGGTAGATGACGTTAGGCGCGGTAGTGATCAGGTTCAGGTTGTACTCACGCTCCAGCCGCTCCTGGACGATTTCCATGTGCAGCAGCCCCAGGAAGCCGCAGCGAAAGCCAAAGCCGAGGGCTTCTGAGGTTTCAGGCTCATAGATCAGCGAGGCGTCATTGAGGCTGAGCTTTTCCATCGCGTCCCTCAAATCGACGTAATCAACCGTGTCCGTCGTGTACAAGCCGCAATAGACCATTGGTGTGGCCCGGCGGTAACCCGGCAGGGGTTCAGCGGCCGGATTGGCCGCGTCCGTGACCGTGTCGCCTACCGAGCAGTCTTTAACGTTTTTAATGCTCGCTGCGATGAAGCCCACCTCACCGGTATGCAGGGCGCCGATGGTAGTCAGAGCAGGCTTGAAGATGCCCACCTCGTTGACCTCGAACTCCTTGCCGGTGGCCATCAGCCTGACCCGCGCGCCGGATTTCACCGAGCCTTCCATGACCCGGACATAGGCGATAACGCCTTTGTAGGAATCATAGTGTGAATCAAAAATCAGCGCCCGCAGCGGTGAACTATCCTCTCCGCCGGGCGGCGGAATATTTTTCACTATTTTTTCCAAGATCTCTTCAATCCCGATGCCGTTCTTGGCGGAGGCCAGGACCGCCTCCACGGTGTCCAGCCCGATCACATCCTCGATCTCTTTTTTGACCTCGTCCGGCGCTGCGCTGGGCAGGTCGATCTTATTGATCACCGGGATGATCTCCAGGTTATGCTCCAGGGCCAGGTAGACGTTGGCCAGCGTCTGGGCTTCGATCCCCTGCGCCGCGTCCACCACCAGCAGCGCCCCCTCGCAGGCGGCCAGGCTGCGTGACACCTCGTAGGAAAAGTCGACATGTCCCGGCGTGTCGATCAGGTTCAGCTGGTATTCCAGGCCGTCCTTTGCTTTGTAATTCAGGCGCACAGCCTGCATTTTAATGGTGATACCCCGCTCCCGCTCCAGGTCCATCTGGTCCAGCACCTGCTCGGTCATGCCCCGGCCGCTCATCGCGCCTGTGAACTCCAGGAGCCTGTCAGCCAGGGTTGACTTGCCGTGGTCAATATGGGCGATAATGCAGAAATTACGAATTCTATCTTTTCCCCAGTCCATTTATAATCCTCCGATACATGTAAGACAACCTTATTATTATATCATTGACTAAGGCAGGTATCAATCGATTGGTCTTCTTATCGTTGACCCTTGCATTTTTTTTCTGCTCGTGGTAGAATAGTTGCCGTTGGGAGGTGAGAATAACATGCCAAACA
>CAYNIY010000017.1:29032-33567 GCA_964397525.1 uncultured Eubacteriales bacterium | reverse complement strand
AAGAAATATTCCTGGGAGGCTGTTTTTTTAAAGCTGGAGAATATCTACGCTGACCTGGAACATAGGGGACAGGTACCCTGTCCATAAAGCTGCGGGACGATGCCCGGCCCGCAGCTGCGGTGTGAACATCGTCCCAATCAGCGCCATCTGATTATTTAGTATCACAGCAATCAATATAATATTCTAGCCTGTTTAACTGTAAAACTAATGCGCGTGGTTTAATCCTTAAAGCCAACCGCGATGGCATAAACATCAGAAATGCGGCGTTCCGGGACTGCCGCCCTGAAGTACAGTTCATGTAACCGCCGGTCAGGATAATCTTCTGCCCGGTCAAAGCCGCAGGTGCGAAGAAAGCTCCCCGCCTCCCCTTTCTCAATCCCGAAGAGCATGGGTTCATGGAATATCCACTTCAACGTTTTCATATGAGTGATCACCCTGTTTTTGATGCGCCCGTCCAGTGCAGCCAGGTAAACGTAGTCAAAAATCACGCTTGAACCGGCGCCGGAGTTCTCGCGGATAGTAGTCAGGGTGCTGACAGCCGAGTGCTCGTCCAGGTACTGCAGAACTCCCTCCATCGTAAAAATGGCAGGCAAGGCAGGGTTATAACCGGCATTGCTCAGGCACTTCCGCAGGTCGTCACGGGTGAAATCAACCGGCACGTAGTGCACGTGGGATGGCAATTTACCGAAGTGCTTGCTCACACGCTGTTTTTTTGCTGCCTGGGAAGAAGGGTGGTCCACCTCAAATATCTTTACACCGGCCAGTTCATCTGCAAAACGATAGGCGCGCGAGTCCAGGCCCGCGCCCATCACCACATACTGCCTGGCTCCTGCCGCCGCCCCCTTCAGCACATAGTCGTCGAACATACGGGTCCGCACCGCGATGAAACCGGAGATCCCCATCCCTTTTTTCTCAAATGCCCAGTCCATGAAGGTGGCCGGCAAAGGCCTGCTCAACAGGGCTGCCAGCTTGACCCACCAGGCCATGAAATGATAAGCGAGGTAATCATTGCAGATCCTTTGCGCCGGCGGCCTGAGCGATTCGTAATAACGCATATAGGCAATGCCTTCAGCAGTGCCGCTGGGCCGGTCAATCATTCATATCCCCCCTTGTGGACAAGAGGGACAGGTACCTTGTCCCTAAATCCTATTGATTAAACTCTTGGATATTCCGGTGACTCTGGACAACTGCCTTGCTGTTATGCCGCCGGTTTTCTTAATGGTCCTGATGATCTCATTCCTTCTGTTTGCCTCAAGCCGCTTAAATCCGCTTATATCAGTAATGCCATAACCGGCAAATATTAACCTTACGTCCTGGTCAGTTTTAACTTTATGGTTATCGTCATTTTCCATGCACTGCTCATCAGTCATTTCTTTCATGTGCTTGTCAAATAATATTACTGCTCTACTCCTGTCTTCGGAGAATAATCCCAGAGCAAAACTGGTATTCACCAGCATTGAAATTCTTAAATAATCGCTGGCGCTGCTCCATTTATATTCTTCGGCTTTTTGTGATAACCAGGCTTTTATAGGATTCTGATGAATATATCTCAGCACAGTCAGAAAATATGTTTCATTGTCGACCGCTTCACTCCTAAACCGTTCTTGAAATAAATGGCCGCAGCGCTCATACTTCCGGTTATACCAGTAAACAAAACTGCTGCTGATCCGCTTTATGATCACCGCTACTGGCTCTGCGGATTCTTTAATCAGCAAATGGACGTGGTTGTCCATCAAACAATAGCCGTAGAGTTCAAAATTACTGATATGTTTGTATTTCGACATGACCGCAATAAATTTCTCTCTGTCCTCATCCTCTTCAAAGATGACCTGCTTGTTAATTCCCCGAAGTATTATGTGATATATCCCGCTCTCACTTTTTTCCCGGGCAGTTCTCGGCATTATCATCATCTCCGCAATAATCTGGCAAAAACAAAAAGTGTCTGTTCATGCATTACATTTTTTAACATAATAACATAATTATAACATGAAGAGAACAATTTGTTCGCATTATTGCATTGCATCATAATGAAAAGGGACAAGGTACCTGTCCCTCCTGTCCCCATTACAGTTTCAGAAAACGGGCTAGCGGCCGCTTGACCAGCTCAGAGACGATCAGGTAGAGCACAGCCAGTCCCAGGATCAGGGCCAGGTGGCCAAATGTTGGACTTTGGAATTCAAAAAAGGCGGCGGTCCAGGGTATTAACGGCAGCGCAAAGGTCAGGGTAAAAGCCAGTACCGACAGGTATATTATAATCGGCGCCGGCCGGCCGGCTTTTTCAATTGGCAGCATCGACCGAATCGACAGCACCAGCAACAGCTCAGTGACCACACTGCCAATAAACCAGTTGGTCTGCAGCACCTCCGGCGAGATGCGGTAGAATAGTGCGAAATAAACGAAATCAAAAACGGTGCTCACAATGCCCATTGTGATAAAGATGGTGTACAGTGAATGGAAATCATAGCGCTGCGGCGAGGCTACTTCTTTCTCAGCGACATGGTCAAAAGCAATGGCCATCATCGGGAAATCCGACAGCAGATTCAGCAGCAGCAGCTGCTTGGGCAGCATCGGCAGGAAGCTGATGAACAGTGAGCCGATTGCTACGGCATAGAAATTGCCAAAGTTGGAGACGAGGGTAGCACGAATGTATTTCATGGTATTGGCGTGTGTTTCCCGCCCCAGGCGGATGCCTTCGACGACCACGCGCAGGTCCTTCTGCAGCAGGACAATATCAGCAGTCTCGCGCGCTACGTCCGCAGCAGACTGTACCACCATTGAAACATGGGCAGCTTTCAGGGCTGGCGCGTCATTGATTCCTTCGCCCAGATAGCCAACTGTGAACTGCTCTTTCAGCAGTTGAATCAGTTCCAGCTTCTGCCCGGGTGTCGTCCGGGCAAACACACGGATCTGGCCGATGCGTTCCTTCATTTCCTGAATTGGCAGGTCCAAAAATGCAGTGGCGTCTATAACTTCAGCGCTGTCCGTGACCAGGCCGGCTTCCCGGCCAACGCCTTCTGCCACCATCAGAGCGTCGCCGGTGATGATCGTGATCGCGACATTCAGACGCCTGGCCGCAGCCACTGTCTCGGCAGTCGTTGGCTTGAGCGTATCGACAAACGACACAAAACCGCCAAACCGGGCGCCGCTGCCATCATCATAACTGACGCCAAGCACGCGGTGGCCCTTTTGCTCTTCCTGCGCCAGCCAGATGTAGGCTTCTTGCTCCGCCACCAGCCCCTGCTCCAGGAAGCACTCCGGGCTGCCCCGGCGAATGTGCAGCTGGAGGCCGTCATCGCGGCGCACCACAGCTCCGTTGCTGCGCAGCGCCGGATCAAAGGCTTCTCCTTCCAGGAGTTTAAAAGCAGCCACTTCCACTCTCTGTTGTGGCGAAAGCGCTTCGTCGGCTGCCCGGTCAAAGGGTTCCGGGATCCGCTCCCCCAAACCAAGCGCGGCCAGCCGCGCCAGCACAAGCGGGTGGAAACGCGAAGCGGGCGTCAAATAGTCGTTGCTATGTACCAGGCGGTTTTCGGTGATGGTGCCGGTCTTGTCGGTGCAGAGCAGATTCACTGAGCCGAGATCCTGAACCGAAGAAAGCCTCTTGACGATCACGTCTCTTTTGGCAAACTGCAGTGCGCCCCGCGAAAGCGAGAACGTCAGCACCAGCGGCAGCGCCTCAGGAATAACTGAAACCGCAAGCGCGATGGAAAAAATCAGCAGCTGCGTAATGTCCGTGTCCCTGCCATCAATCAGGATATTTGCCAGTACAACAAAAAGCAGCGTGCTGATCGTTGCTTTAAGGATAAAATTACTGATGCGGTCAACGCCTTTAACCAGCTCGCTTTCTGCTTGCACTGCAGAGGCAGTGGCAGCAATCTCAGCCAGTTTTGTCCTGACGCCGGTGGCAGTAACTTCCGCGAGCGCGTTGCCGCGCACGATCACCACCCCCTGCAGCAGGCGGTGCTCTTCGGATATATCCTCCGCTGCAGTAGTGGCAGCGCTTTTAGTTACCGGAATACTCTCACCGGTAAAGGTGGTCTCATCAACCAGCAGGCTGCGCGCTTCCAGCACGACGGCATCCGCCGGGACAATGTCGCCTGACTCGAGTTCCAGGATATCACCGGGCACAAGCTCTTCAGTCGGCACCTCCTGCTCTTTCCCGTCCCGCCGGACGGTAATTGTGCGCAGCAGGTACGACTTGAGTTTGTCCGCAGCCTGGTTTGACTTGTACTCCTGGAATACATTCAATCCTGCCCCCAGGATGACAAACAGCAGGATGAAATAGCCGTCGGTCGGATCACCCAGGGCAAAGGTCACAGCGGCCGCGACCAGTAAAAGCAGGTTGAACACTCCGCGAAACTGTCTCAGGATCAGGCGCAGCAGACGGTAACGCGGCACAGGCAGGGCATTCACACCGAAACGAACGCGGCGTTCCGCTGCTTCTGTTGATGAAAGTCCATGCAATTTAGTCGTAGCGCATCCTCCTCTCCCTTACCCGCTGCGTCCGCGGGGACAAGAGGGACAGGTACCTTGTCCCT
>CAYNIY010000017.1:5886-28932 GCA_964397525.1 uncultured Eubacteriales bacterium | reverse complement strand
CCTCTCCCTTACCCGCTGCGTCCGCGGGGACAAGAGGGACAGGTACCTTGTCCCTGAGGGGACAAGAGGGACAGGTACCTTGTCCCTATATATCGAGCCTGCCTAATGCAGTGGTATAGATAACACTTTCATCTATGCCGTCAAATCCCAGCAAATTATTCACATCATAGTCAAAAAAGGTTCATGTTTGTTTACCCGTTGTTTGCGCCGACAGCAGTTTGACTTATAATAAAAGAAAAAAAGGAGATCACCATGATCACAACTGCCAAAAAAATGATTTCAGATAATAATCTTTGTGTCTTGTCCACCTGCGGTGCTGGTCAGCCCAACTCCTCGCTGATGCAGTACATCAGCGATGACAGCTGCACCAAATTATTCATGCTCACCCTGAAAGGGAGCCAAAAACAGCAGAACATCGAGAAAAACCCGCGGGTCAGCCTGTTGATCGACACCAGGACTGATGCAATGCAAAATAATGAGCCGATAAAATCCCTGACTGTTTATGGCCGGGCTGAGTTTATCCAGGATGGTCCCAGAAAAAATGAGCTGATCAGCGAGCTCGTGCAGAAGTACAAAAACCTGCAGGCGCTGGCCGGCGACAGCAATTGCCTGGTTATTCAGGTCAGCGCTGAAAAATTACTGCTGCTGGATGGCGTGGACAATAGCACCTACATGGATATCTGACGCCCGGCTCAGCCGGGAGCTTCAAGCACATCATTGCCGCAGCAAAATGGACAAGGTACCTGTCCCTCCTGTCCACAAAAGGGTCATTCTTTCACCAGATAGCTGATCAAAGAACTGATCACCGTCAGGACCAGGGCGCTGATAACTGCGGTTCCCAAGCCATGTATGTCAAACCCCCTGACAATCATGCTGACAACCCCCAACATCACGCCGTTTATAAGAAGAGTAAACAGGCCCAGCGTCACCAGGTTAATCGGCATGGTCAGGACCAGAAAGATCGGGCGGATTGTAGCATTGATCAGGCCGAGAATTATGGACCCGACAACAGCGCCTTCCACCGTCACGTCAAATCCCGGGACGACAGAAGCAGTAAAAATGATCGCGGCAATATTCAAAATCCATCTAATAAACCAGCGTAACACTTCATTTTCTCCCCCTTTCCATTACAGTATCAGTATGCTTTATTATATTACACTACTTGCGGTTGCGCCACCGAACAGGGAAGCAAGGGGACAGTTCTTGTGCTTCTTTTTCGAAGCAAAGGGACGTTCTTTTTGCTTCCCTTTTTTCACTTGGAAGCAAAGGGACGTTCTTTTTGCTTCCCTTTTTTCACTTGACTCAATCTTTTAACATATGTTAATATTATCATATGTTATAAAGGAGAAATGTTATGTTGATTAATTATGCCATTTTAAGACTGTTGAGCGCCGAACCAATGTCAGGCTATGATCTGAAAAAAATAATGCAGGAATCCCTCTATATGTACTGGTCCGGCAACAATAACCAAATCTATAAGGCATTGCTGCAGTTATGCAGCGACGGATTGCTGACCAGTGAAACGCAGCACCGGGATGGTGCACCGACCAAGAAACTTTATCAAATAACAGACAAAGGGCGGTCTGTATTGCAGGAGTGGGTTGTCTCTACACCGCCGGAAGCACCTGAATTTAAGAAGCCTTTCCTGATCCAAATGGCTTGTGCCGGTCAATTAGAGACCGCACAATTTGAGGAACTATTATTAAAATATCAACAAGAACTAAACGCCCAGCTCATCATGCAGCAGGAAAAAAAGAGGCGGAAGAAAGATGCCCCAGGCCTGACGAAACGGGAGAAGTTTATCGAAGATATGATATTTGATAATATCTTCACCTTTTACCATTCCGAGCTGCAGTGGACGCAAAAGGTGCTGCATGGCATCCGCAATAATTTCAGAGAGGAATGATTATGACGATGAAGATTCAAGACATACAATTTTTACGCCAGGAAACCGGGGCGGGCATCATGGACTGCAAAAATGCGTTAAACAAGACAAATGGTGATCTGCAGCAGGCGCTGGCTGTTTTGCAGGAACAGGGCTTTCAATTGGCCAAGAAAAAAGCAGACCGCGTAACAACGGACGGGATTGCTTATGCAGAGGTCTTTGGAAACCGGGCCGTCTTGTTGGAAGTCAACACAGAAACTGACTTTGTCGCCGGAAACGATGAGTTTGTCTCATTCGTAAAAAAGATCGCAGAGGCCATCGCAGAGCACACACCCGGTGACATCTCCAGCCTGCTGGAATGCGCAACAGAAGTGCCAGGCCTGACTGTCGGCGATTTAATGCAAAAGATGACAGCGACCTTCCGTGAAAATATCGTGGTCAGGCGCTTTGAGGTCTTGTCCGGAGATACGCCGATTGCCTATGTGCATCAAAAAGGGAAATTTGGCGTGATCCTTAACCTGGCGGCAGACGGTGAGATTGAGCGCAACGTACTGTACGATATCGGCAGGGAGTTAGCAATGCAGATCACAGCGATGGCGCCGCAGTATGTCTCTCGTTTTCATTTGAGCGACGAAGCAAAGGCGGAGATTAAAGCACAAATTGTTCAGGAAGTTAAAGAGGACAGAGATCTCGGGCACAAGCCCCCGCAAGTGATAGATAAGATTGTAGCCGGGAGAATTGAAAAGTTTTACCGGGCCAATTGCCTGCTGGAACAAGCATATATTAAAGACGACACGATAACGGTGCAGCAGTTTATGCAGAAAGCCGCCGGCTCGGAAACTCAAATTAAGGTGACCGGCTTTTTTAGGTATGAAAAGGCCGACGGTTTACAAAGTGAGGCAGGAATCAACAGCTGCTGCGAATATGCCCGTCAAATGGCAAATAAATAATGTATTGGGGACATATCATGAATTCGGATGTGTCCCCATTCCTCTGTCTGGCTTCACACAACGATAGATGTATCAAGAGCATTTTCCTCTGCTTGATATCATTCAACAACAGAAGCAACACAAAGAAGCAAGAGAACCGTCCCTTTGCTTCCCCCTGCTCCCCCTCAATAACGGTCTCTTGCGCTGTCATCCTGAGCAGAGCGAAGGATCTAAAACCAGAATCTTCACTGTCGTTCAGGATGACCCTGTGCAGAGCCTCCTGTAGGGCGGGATTTATCCCGCCAATCCAATCGTGTGGACAAGGTACCTGTCCCTCCTGTCCACTTTAGAGCAGGTGCGCCAGGAGGAAGAGCACGGAGAGGAGCCCCAGCGGCCGGTGCACTTTTAGCAGTGCTGGTTTACCGGACAGCTTGAAGCTGATGCCGAGAATATTCTGCAGGAGTATCGCCGACCCGAGGACAGTCCCTGTGTGCACCATAATGATGCCCAGCGCCAGGTAACCGTGTACCATTGCGGACAGCAGCAGGAGCGGTCCCAGGAAGGGATGCGCCCTTGCGAAAACTGAGGCAGTTTTCCCCAGCTGCTGGTTCTTGCTTTGAAAAACATGCCGGTTGAGCCTCCGCAGCAAGAAAGGTGACAGCAGGCAAACCATCAAAGCCAGATTCAGATACCCTAAAATGCTGATTAAACTCATCATCCATCTCCTTCTTGGAAGCAAAAGAACCGTCCCCTCTGCTTCCTCTGCTTCCCTTTAGTGAGCACAATTTACTCAGGCTCTTCATAATAAAATCTCGATCCGTCAGCTGCATTGTAATATACCCGATATCTTTTGTTGTTTATGGGATCGATAAATGATTCTTCTGTTTTCTCGTATCCTTTGGGAATTTCCTTGTTTTTGGACATCTTAAATCTTTTATCAAAGACAAACCAGGACAGTAAAGCTATTGCCACCACAGCGATAAATGCTTCCATATTTCTTACAATCTTTCAACAACAACAGCAGTTCCATAGGCAACAACTTCTGTCATTGATTGTCCAATTTCACTGCCATCAAAACGCATCATCACAACAGCGTTAGCGCCCATTTTAGCTGCATTTTCTATCATCCTGTCCAGTGCCTGCTTTCTTGAGTCCTCTAACAAAGAAGTATATTCAAGGATTTCCCCGCCCGCCAATGAGCGCAGGCCAGCTACGATATTCCCACCCAATCCCCTGCTGCGTACAACCACCCCGAATACTTGCCCTTTAACTTCTATTACTTTATAGCCTGCCAGGTTTTCCGTTGTTGCAACAATCATAATAAAATCCTCCCATAAATTTTAATCTGTTCTGGTTGGTATTATATGGATAGATCAAGATCTTCGCTCCAGAGGCTGGCATACCGGGCAGAAGTAAACATTGCCGCCCAGATAAGCCTGTCTGGCAACAGGGCCGCCGCAGACAGGGCACGGCTGGCTCAATATCTTCTTGGACATAACCGTTTCATACCCGCCGCTGCAGCCGAAAATGTCCTTTTCTGTATCACGGCCGCCGGCGGCTGTCATCTTATGCAGGGTTTGCTTGACACTTTTAAACAGCCTGGCTTTATCGTCATCCGTCAGCTTTTCAAGCGGGAGCCTGGGATTGATTCCGGCGTTAAACAAAATGTCCTGCAGCACGCCGTTTCCCAAGCCGGGAATGCGCTGCTCAGTGGCCAGAAAGGCCTTCGCACTGAGGTTCTTTTTCACGCCGGACAGCAGCTGCATGAAGTAGGCCTCGTCAAATTCCTCGCACAACGGGGACGGCTTTTCCCTGGCGATGAGGTAATATTTGTTGTCGTTTTCTCCCTCATGGTACACCCAGAGGCCGCCGTACATCTGAACCGTGCAGACAAGCGAGGAACTATCCGCAAACTCGATGTGCAGCTGGTTTTTGGCGGGGACCGGCTCCCCTGCAGGGCAATACCGTATGTTCACCCCGTCGCTGAACAGTATTCTGACATCCTCAGCCTCGATTTCAACAAAGCCGGCGACGGCCCTGGCCTCACCAACAATTTTTCCCGACAGCAGGCCGTGGTAATTGCCCGGGTCCCCGAAGTAAAAAGCAAACTTGTGCGGTGAAGCATTCGCCAGGACTTTCCTGATCACTTTGCCTTTGATGGTTTGGTTCAGCTGCCTGGCGATATTTTGACTTTCCGGTATTTCCAGCATCCCAAGCCCTCCTTTCCGCCGCAGCCAAATGGGACAAGGTACCTGTCCCTCCTGTCCACTCTGGCTTTCAACTTTTCAGCATACCTGCCTTTACCCCGTGCAGCAGGTAATATAACAGCATACATACGGCCATCACAATAGCCACACATATGTACATGCCCCTGTACCCGGTGTAGGGAATAATCGACCCAAAGACCAGAGGCCCGATGCCCATCCCTACGTCTGCCAACATGAAGTAGGTAGAAGTTGCCAGCCCCATGCGGTGATGTTCAGTTGACTTAACAGCAATCGCCTGGCCGCTGGACTGGATAGCGCCAAATCCCAGGCCGATAACCGCCCCGGCCAATAAAAGCGTATAGCCGTTGTAGGCTTGGCTGAAGGTAATAATCCCGATCATCAATATCAGGATCGCACTGTACATGATTCGGTTTTCACCCTTCGCGTCGAACAATCGCCCGACAAACGGCCTCGAAAAAAAGATTACCACGGCGAAGACGATATAAAAGAAACTTGCGGCCTCCACCATATTGATTTCTTTCGCATACACTGAGAAAAAAGAAATAATACTAGAATAACAAAAGAAAATAACCATGCAAACGAGGGATATAGGTATGACCTTCGCTTCAAAGAAATTACTGAATTTGAATCCCTTCATATCCGCCAGTTGTGCTGCTGTTAATTTCACATCTTTGACGGATAAGAAGAATGCGATAACAAGGTTACATGCCGCTACCATTGTACAGGCGGTAAAAATCGTACTATAGCTGCCATGCTGGCTGATGAACATACCCAGGAACGGACCGATAGCCGCGGCAACGGTTACACTCAAACCAAAATAACCGATACCCTCACCGCACCTTTTAATAGGAACGATTTTAGCCACAATTGTCCCTGCTGCCGTACTGGTGATGCCAAATGACATGCCGTGAAGAAACCGCACCACGAGCAGCAGGACAGTGCTGCCCGCTCCAAAATATAAGGCTGTCGCAGCCAGGTTTAAAACCGAACCGGTAATAAGCATCTTTTTTTGGCCGATCTGCCCAATCCATCTTCCCGCAAACAGACGCGCCGCCAGTGCGCCAAAAATGAAAATACCGGCGGCCAGGCCGGCCTCACCCGGCGATGAGCCAAACCTGCTCATGGCATATTCGGAAATAATGATCATCAATAGGAAATAGTTTAGAGCAACAAAGAAATTAATTAAGGAAACAATGATGAAGTCTTTGGTAAATAATTTTGGTTCGTTTTGGTTCATTCATACCTAATCCGTTTCTTAAATTGTCCCGGATTCATTTGGGGACATCTCCTGATTTCGGATGTGTCCCGATCCATGTCTGGCTTCACACAACGACAGACATATCATGAGTATCCTCTGTCTGGTACCGTTAGACGACATAAGTAACACCTGTGGACAAGGTACCTGTCCCTCCTGTCCACCCTCCCTGTCCCTCTTGTCCACTGCCTGTCCCTCCTGTCCACTGAGTGCCAGAGTTTGTCATCCTGAGCGCAGCGAAGGATCTAAACCAGATTCTTCACTGTCGTTTAGAATGACCCCTGCTCAGAGCCTCCTGTGGGGCGTGATTTATCCCGCCAATCATATCGTGTGGACAAGGTACCTGTCCCTCCTGTCCACTCTGTTTTGGGAAGCAAAAAGAACGTCCCTTTGCTTCCCTATTGTCCAACAACCCAGGCTATTTCAGGTTTGCTGACTTTATACATGTCCTTCTCCAAGAAGATCTTATACGTCGCTTCATTCATCGCCGCGGTTCCTTTGTTTGAGCTGTAATCTACATTGACCGCCGCCGTCCAGGTGCCATCTCCGTTGTCAGTGATCCCGAGTATTTCATAGCTGTTGAGAACCAGCTGGCTCTCTTCTATTGGCGCGGCAAAATCATCATAATTGTCCTGTCTCTCAGCCATCGGGGTTAAAAGATATACATGATCATAGTACTTGTTCTTCTCTGCTTCCAAGTATCTTTTTACCGCCATCTCGGGGGTTCTCGCCAAAATGTCTGCGCCGTTTACTCTGACGCTGTTGTTTATCCGGTCATGGTAGAAAAATGTCATTGGATCATAATTATTATTGGCATTCCAGATGATGTACTCGTCAACACCGAGCTCCATCGCAGCCACCATTTGATCGGAAATTGCTGTGGCATCATAGTTGATATGGCCTGCGACCCACGGCGCTGTAAAGCCCTGGAACCATGCCCTGATGATTCCCGGGTTTTTTTGCGCGGCATTTCGTTCCAGCGCTTCCATTAATGCCGACCTGGATACATCATAGGGGTACTGGTCCGGCACATCAAAACCATACAGCCCTGGTCCATAGTGGCTGGGATAAATCATCGGGCAGATGTAATCCGCCTGGTTGGCTATTTTCCGCCAGGTCTGCCCGATATCTTCAGGCTGATCGTCCCAGGAACGGGTGATAAAACCGAACACGTCCGCTGCTACATGGACCTGATAAGGCGCCAGTTCTGCCCGGGCATACTTTAAGAAATCCTCTATCCCCTCATCTTTGTCTCTGTCGTTGCGGCCCGGAAATTCCGTGATTGGATTGTAATGTGCGGCATCGTCCGGGAAACGCACGTAATCATATTGAATCTCATCAAATCCTCTGAGCGCCGCCTCCCTTGAGATCGCGACCAGGTATTTCCACACATATTCATCAAAGGGGTTTACCCAGGCAAAACCGTCATCATCCTGGTAGGCCCCGCCCGATTTCAGCTGGATCGCGTGCCCACTCATTTTCCAGGCAAAATACGGGTCCTTGAAGGCCACTACCCGGGCGATGCAATAGATATCTTTTTTCTTCAGGTAGTCCATCAGTGCGGCATAATCCGCGAACGGAGCTGCCCAGTTGGAGCCGACTTGGCCGACAGCCTCTATATCGCTGCCCCAGGTGACAAGACCGTCATCATTCTTGATGTCAATAACCAGGGCGTTGACCTCTGTGCTCTCGCAGATCGCCAGGGCTTTTTCCAGCTTGTTGATCTCAGCCAGGCGGCTAGTGTCGGCAGGCAGCCCCGATTCGCCGCTGCGGGAGCGGATATACGCGGCATAATAATTGACGTTTTCTTCCGCAAAGCCAAAGCCTGCCACATTGGCTGTCAGGTATAAGGCCTTTGCCTTCACGGTCTTCATTTCGTGCTCTTGTCCTAAGGGCGGCAGCGGCAGATAAAACTCCGCCAGATGAACCTGGCGCTGTTTTTCCAGCTCTTCTCTCTCCAGTAGCAATGCAGCTTGTTTTTCTGCCGGCACATTATTAAAATCATTTATCTTCTTGTTTTCTTTTCCAGCCTCCTGATTTTTATCTGACAGCACAAAACAGCCTGCCAGAAGCAGTACCACTACCGGAATGATGACTGATAAGAGCACATTTTTTTTCATGAACATACCTCTTCTGCATTATACACCTTCACCGGGGTCAAACAAAAAGAACGTCCCTCTGCTTACCTGCTGCTTGCCTGAAACCAGGCATGGATGTGAAAATCCATAGGCATTGCCAGTCGTTGCAGAAGAAAAATCAGGTTTTGACCAGCACATCACAGTATTCATCGCTGTTGGTCATGACTTTTCTGGCATAGGGACATTTAGGAATAATTTTTTTATTTTCCTGGCGCGCGTACTCTGCTACCTCTTTAACTAATTGCAGTCCTATCCCTTGACCTCTAAAAGGTTCAGAAACAAAAGTGTGGTTAATCATGATCTTGTCCTCAGCTCGATGAACAAAAGTTATTTTGGCTGATACATGGTCAACATCATCACCGACATAAAATATATTTTCGCCTTTTTTTATCATATCCATTTAACCTCTCCCGATTCCTGTGGTTTGTTTTAAATTATATTCTTCCGGCAACTGGCCCTTCAGTCTTTCCAGGTCAGCTCAATGCCTGTGTCAGTGATCTTAATTGCTCCCTCCAGCAACAGCCTGCCCACAGCTCTTTTAAAGGCCCGTTTACTCATCTTCAGCTCCGCTTTGATCTGTTCAGGAGGACTGCTGTCATTAAGAAGCAAAGTGCCAGCGCCCATTTTCAACCTTTCCAGGATCTTTTGGGCATCATTCTCTATTTCATTATAGGCCTCCTGCCTGAAGCTTAATTCCAGCTTGCCATCCTGTCTTACCTTTTTGACTCTCACTTCGACCTTGTCACCGATGGCATAGCTGCCATACAGCTCATTGTTCAGCAGCAAGCCATGAAATTTATTGTCTACCGCTACAAAAGCGCCCAAATCCTGATTGATATTGTAAATGGTGCCGTGCACCCTGTCATTTTCTTTATACGGGGATTTGGAGCTGAGCAAGTCATATATTTTCATGGTTGCACATAATCTGCCCCTGCTGTTTATAAATAATCCCACCAGGTATGACCCGCCTTTAACCACCCTGCCGGTCTGCTCCTTCACCGGCAGCAGCAAATCCTTCTCCAGGCCCCAGTCTAAAAAGGCGCCAAAGGTTGTCACGTCAACTGCTTTTAAAACGGCCAGTTCACCTAGCAGCAGCTTCGGTTTTTTTATCGTTGCAAGCAGGCGTTCCTCAGCCGCTTGATATACAAAGACCTCTATTTCTTCACCGATGCCGATACCCTCCGGCGCCTGCTTCCTGGGCAGCAGGATATCATTTTTGTCTTCTGCCCTTTTTGCATTCAGATATAACCCCTGCCGGTCTTTTCTGACTACTTCCAGGAGCTGCATTTTCCCTTGTTCGATCATCTCATACCTTCTCTTAATTATTTTTTTCCGCAGGCTTCAAGCCTTTTCCTGGCGCTGGGCATATGGTCCAGTACAACATTCACTTTGCTGCAGGGGAAAGAGTCACACTCGCCGCAGTGCGCGAGTTGTTTTTCTATCCCGCAAGCCCTGATATCACAGATCTGGCAATAGTAAAAACGGTTCCCGGAGCGGCATCCCAGACAGTTGATCTGCTCGGGCCGAATATCGCTCTTGTAAATTTTGCTCCACTTTTCCGCTGTTACTTTACGCAGTTCATCATTATTATCCATAGTAGCTTTGTATGCGGGACACTGGTCACACATTACGCCGCAGTAAGCCATCATTTGGTCCATTTTCCTGCCTCCTTAAAAAATTGAGCTTCAAAGCTAAACTTATTATATCAGCTAAAATTTAGTAACCGCGCGTCAATTTATTAATATTTTTATTGCGGATGGGACAGAGGGGCAAACAGGTGATAGCAACACAAAAAGGAAGCAAAAGAACCGTCCCCTTGCTTCCTTGTCATTTGCCTCTGACACCCCACACATTACCCCGGATACGGCCGTTAGCAGTTACCCGTTTGTGTTCATTGCTGTTTACTTACCAAGACAGAAATACCCTTTACCGGGACTATACTCTTTGAAAACATCACAGGTACCGCAGACGCAACCCTTTTCTTCATTGATACATTTGCTTTTTCCATAAGCGCAAAACATTGCTTCACCGTGAACTTGTTTTTCCATTTCACTCAACACCAGTATTACGTTGCCCGGCATTGACTCCAACCTGCAGTATAAAATGTAGGTTGGGCATTTTATACACTGGCACTTTTTAAGATTTTCTTTTGTTTTTGGAACTGTTGCCATAGAATCACCTCCCTTAATCTTTTTAAAGGGATGTCATGGGGCAGGTGTTATCCTGACAAGCAAAAAAATACCACAACTTAATAATAATTTGTTTTACTTAATATATTATTTCGATAATGTTAAATATTCCTTAATTTAAAAAACCGGGGGACAGAGGGGACAGGCACCTTGTCCCACCCCCTTGTTTCACTTCACCTAGGAGGGACAGAGGGACAGGTCCCTTGTCCCCGCAATAGGGACAGAGGGTCATGCCACCTCTGTCCCTCAGAAACATCCCACCCTGGCAGCGAGGGGAAGCAAATAGAAAGAAGCAAGAGAACCGTCCCCTTGCTTCCTCTAACGCTTAAGGATTATATGTGATTGTCACCTCCTGGAGGGCAGCGTTCCAGCCCACCTCGCAGCCGAGGTTCTCGGCAATGAAGCGCAGGGGCAGCATAGTCCTGCCCGGGGGCACGATTACAGGTACGACCTTAGTGTTTGATTCATCCAGGTACTTCGCATGGCCATTAATTATAGCCTGGTTTTTGCCGATCCAGATCGCGATGTTCTTATTTTCCATTGATATGGTTGCTTTTTGTTCAGCAGCGATCCAGCCGACATAAGCGCTGAGGGGCTCTGCCACGTATCGGATTGGCATCAGGGTTCTGCCTTCGAGGATAATAGGGGCTGTGTCCATGTTTTGCAGCGCTCCGTTGACATAGTATTCTGTTTTACCGATATAGAGTCTCAGAGAGATATTTTCTCCCGGCTCAACATCAGCGGGAGTGTTTGGATTTGTTGGGGTTGGTGGAGGTGTTGCGGTTTGTGAAAAGGTGGTGGCGCTGGCTGTGTTTGAATAGCCGGAATTCCCTTCATTGTTATATGCCCTTACCCGGTAGATATAACTGGTATCGGCGGCCAGCGCGCTGTTGCTGTAGGATTCCACGTCAGCATCAACTGTTGCTATCACGACACTGTCACGTTCGATCTTGAACCCAGTTTCATTATCCGCGTTGTCATGCCAGTTCAATATCACCTTGTCTGCAGCTTCTGCGGTTGCTGTGAGCTGTGACGGTGCAGCCGGCGCTTCTGCGACAGGTGCCGGAGGAGTCGGGAGCGACGGTGTGTTAGTAATAACCTGACGCAGAGATGGAGTGACCGCGATCTTTATTCCTGGTATTGTGATGGATACCTGGTTGGAAAAGTCGGAGTTGTATTCGGGTCGGCTTTCATAAATGGCCCTGACCCTGTATTTATATGTCGACGAACGCTTTACATCCTGGTCATAACTGTGGTCATCTTCATATATTTCGTTGATATAGGTTTTTGTGCCGTCGGGATTGGTCCGCTCGATCTGGAAGATACTATCCATGATCGAGTTTTTTGTCCACTGGAGATCAACATGGGGAGTGCTGTCATTTGCAATTTCAGCAGTTAAATTGGAGGGCGGCGCCATCTTTATGGCTGCGTTGACCTGCTTTGAAGGGCCGACAAATCCACCGTTCTTTGCGTACACCGTAAAGGTGTAATAGCCTTCAGGCTCCAAAGGGCTGGTGATAGTTGTTTCCACAGAGGCTCCTTCGTGCGGCGGCAGCTCAATCCTCCTGCTGGCGGGTTTCATCTGGCTGTCAGTGCCTTTCACGTCTATAACCCAGGCGGTCTCGGCAACGTTGGTGTCTGTCCAGGAAAGTTTTAAAGTGCCGTACCATTTGACATCGCTCACTTTTAGGCTGACCGGTGCATAAGGGGCGCCGAAGACAACAGATGTATAGGCTATGTTGCTGCTATGGCCGTCCCGGTCATTATAGCTTAAGCCAATAATGTATCTATCGCCCTCTGGTGGTAACAAGTATACCACGTTGCCGTCAGACGGGGGCCCGTTGAACTTCGCATCGCTAACCTGCTGGTTTGCTTCGCGGATAGCGAAAGCGTGCATCTGCCAGGGGTCGGATGGCGAACTCCAGCTGATCTTGATTTTTTTGTCTTCAGTTACCACGGCTTTCAGGTTTGTCGGCGCCGGCAGAAGATCAACGATGGCCCATACCGCCTTGGCCTGCGCTGCAAACAGCACCAGGGTGAAAAGCAGGATGCTAAGGATGAAGGTATTCCTTAATCTCATGGTTATCTCTCCTTTTCAAACTGACATCTCCTTTAATACTTAATTAATCATAAACTTTTTATATTTACCTCCTTCACTTCAATGTCTTCAGTCTTTTTTTGCCCAAACTTTCAATAAATCTGTCCGAAATAAAACACAAAATCCGACCTTGTATGGTCGGTTACGCTGCCAGCTCATATGGGGAAAAGCGTCCAAATACATCCCCGTATTCATCGCTCCCATATTAACAATCCTTCATCATGTAAATAGTAAGTAAATAATCGCAGCAATATCTTGCATATCAGCAAGGCAATTAAACGACATTAGCTGCGAATGTTTTGGCTATACGAGTTCTGTCTTTGTAATAACTGTAAATTAGAAATCTTAAACAAAGATTTCTAAAAAGTTAACGTTTTATTAAGATTTCGATGCCTTATCTGCTGATAAACCTAATATATGTACATAGTTAAGGGCAAAATGTTAAATGTGGAAACGATATTTTATCGTAAAAACATCATACATCTCCTCGGGCATAACCCTCGATAGAAAACACATGAAAAACATATAAAAGGACATCAAAAACAAAAAGAAGCAAAAAGAACGTCCCCTTGCTTCCCCTGTGATTCACCTGGTTTTTCCCATTTCGGCAAATATCTCATTTGTTTCCCGGATTCTCTTTTTCAGCCATTTTTCATCGAATTCACTTTTATACAGAAACCTTGTCTCGTTTTCAAAGGTCCAGTCATCATCGCTCACGTCAGAAACTCTTTCGTACAGCTTTGAGCCTGGTAATGGATAAGGGACGTTAAATGAAATTTCATCCAGGCCCAGAGACAAGGCAAAGTCAAATGTCTCCTCGGGACAGAGGGGACAGGTACCTTGTCCCTTCTAAAAACAAAAGGAAGCAAAAGAACCGTCCCCTTGCTTCCCCTTGTCCCACGCTGATTATTGAGTTGAGCTGATCTCGCCCAGTATTACCTGAACCTGTGTTTCTGCCTCGTTTCTCAGGTAGGTGACTGAAATATCGTCGCCTACCTGATATTTATAGATTTGGTAAATAAGATCGGATGAGTTTGATATCGCAACCTCATTTATCTTGGTAATCACATCACCTGCCATTATTCCGGCCTTTGCTGCTGGTCCATCTGCTGCTACCTCTGCAATATACGCGCCCAGAGGCAGGTTGTTGCTGATCGCATAAGCAACATACTGGTCATTCACAGATACCATTAACCCAGGATGTTTAGCCACGCCTGTATTAATTAACTGCTGTACCGTCGGTATGGCGGTCGAAATCGGAATGGCAAAACTAATTCCTTCGAAACCGGTTACTGCAAATTTTACTGTAGTAATACCTATTACCAAGCCCTGATAATCCACAAGCGGGCCGCCGCTATTTCCGGGATTTATTGCTGCGTCAGTTTGGATCAGGTCATAACCGGATTCCCCTTGAATGTTTAGTGAACGGTTTAACGCTGAAACTACGCCTGTGGTAACAGAACCGGCAAATTCATTCCCGCCGGGATTGCCAATTGCAACCACAGGTTCACCAACAATAAGTTTTGTTGAATCACCTAAATTAACTGCTATCAGGTTATTTCTGTCAGAAACCTGCAAAACCGCCAGATCTGTCAGGGGATCAGCCCCAACCAGCTTCACGTCAAGAATACGACCATCACTTAAACTGGCAGTTATTTTTTGGGCACCGTCGATAACATGATTATTGGTTACTACATATCCCATTTGAGCGTCAATGATAAAACCTGAACCGCTTTCCACCTCTCGCAGGCCTGAACTGTTATTAAATGTTTTTCCAGATTGGAGATTAGAAATACCAACGACCGCTGGGCCGACATTTTTTGCAATTTGCTCTACCGGAAAAATAGGCTGTTTATCCGTTTGAGTTATTACAGGTGTAAAATTTGAATTAGTGGTCTGAGCTGTCTGCGATGAATTTAAATAAAGCCTGGGAACCAGGGCTACGGCGATAAGGCCGCCAATTACTCCGCTGATCAAACATATAGTGGCTATGGCAATATAATATTTCCACGTTTTGCTATTGGCCTGATCTTGCATCATATTTTGGTTATTGCCGTGAATATCATCCACCACCATCACCTCCTATGCTTGATCACCTGGTTTTTCCCATTCCGGCAAATATCTCATTTGTTTCCCGGATTCTCTTTTTCAGCCATTTTTCATCGAATTCACTTTTATACAGAAACCTTGTCTCGTTTTCAAAGGTCCAGTCATCATCGCTCACGTCAGAAACTCTTTCGTACAGCTTTGAGCCTGGTAATGGATAAGGGACGTTAAATGAAATTTCATCCAGGCCCAGAGACAAGGCAAAGTCAAATGTCTCCTCTATGGTTTCGACCGTTTCTCCGGGATAGCCGACAATGAAAAATCCGGCACAGTCTATCCCGTTGCCCTTAAACATTTTTACTCCCCTTGTGATCTTGGCAATATCAATTTTCTTGTTCATCAGCTTTAAAACATAGTCGTTTCCGGACTCTATGCCAAAGTGCACCTTGCTGCAGCCGGCACTTTTCATCACCCTGACAACTTCGTCAGTTACACTGTCAACTCGCGAAAGGCAGCTCCATGAAATTTGCGGACCCTCGTCGATCAGCCTGCTGCAAAAGCTTTTCAGGAATTGTACATCGCAGGTGAAAAGATCGTCTGCGATCCAGAGCGAGTCATAGCCGTAGGAAACTATATCCCTTATCTCTTCAAATACTTTGTCCAGGCTTCTGAATCTGACCTCGCTGCCAAATATGGGTTTCGAGCAGAATTCGCAGGAAAATGGACAGCCGTATGACATCATGATCGATGTCATTTTTTTGCCGGTGTCTCCATAGGACAGGGCCTGATACTTACTGTGGTCAAATCCCGCCCGGTCCGGGATCGGGCACTGATCAATAACTTCCTTGCTCAGATGCGTAACTGGGGAATCCATAAATCCCATGCTCCGGCTGTATATGCCCGCATAATTTGCCGGGTTGATATTTCCGGTGAACTCGCAGCGGCTTGCAGCATGTAAGTAATCCCGGCAAAAATCAGGGAAGCTTTTGGCCGCCTCTCCCTTAAATACATAGTCGAAGGTTTTGGCAAATTTAGCCGGATATAGCGTGGGCAGCGGGCCGCCTGCCGCATAAAGGCTTTCCGGATTAACTTTTCTCAGCTGCTCCAGCAAATCCAAAGCGTTTTTTACAAATGTAGTCATAATATAAATGCCTGTTATATCGGGCTTGTACTTTTGCGCTACCTTGATGGCCTCCTCCGCCGTCATAAATGTACAGTCAAGGATCATCACATCTATCCCACTTTGCTTAAGCACAGCAGAGAGTATACCGATGCCAATGGGCGTAAATATTTGGTCTTTCTTCACACCGGTGTAAAAGTAAGGATACACAAGCAGGACTTTTTTCGTACTCATTTCGCTACCTCTCTTGTCAAGAACGTGCGAAACTCCGGTTCTTTAATATAGGCGTGACTGGAAGCAAAAAGAACGTCCCCTTGCTTCACTTATTCCATCCCGAGCAGGATGTCGGTTCCTTCAATCTTCACCGGGTAGCTGTGCAGGTCATGCACCTTGACCTTGATCATAAACATTTTACCGCTTTGGACTACTTTCCCAGTCGTGACGTCAAATATGGAACCGTGTCTGGGGCAGATGATCTGGCTGCCTTCAAGTTTTCCATCAGCAAGAGAGCCTCCCATATGCGGACATGTGTTGTCGGTCGCGTAGAAGGAGTCCTGGATATTCGCCAGAAGGATTTCTTTGCCTTCCCAGGATATTTTCTTTTTTTCGCCTGCTTTTAGTTCTGTTGTTTGGGCAACTTTTACGTACTTCATGAGAAACCTCCTAAAAATTTACTACCTTGTTTCGATCCGTATTCCACGCACACACAGCCACCAGATGCCGAAATATTATTATTCAATGGTCACTTTTCAATATACAGTCATTTTATTAACAATAAATTAAAGAAATATTAAAAGATTATTTTGTTACCCCGGTTCCATTTGTCAGCACAAAAAGCCTTGATCAAAATAAAAAAACCGCCGGTTAAGCATATTTGATCCTCAACTGACGGCTTGTCTAACAATATTTCGATCTCAAAAAGTCTTAGTCATTAATTAACATTAAGCCCGCTGACTGTACCATATGGCCAGTCCTTAATCCCGCCCAGATCGTAAATATTGCGATAGCCCATCTCCACCAGCTGCGCTGCCGCTGCCGCGCTCCGGCTGCCGGTGCGGCAGTAAACAAAATAAACTGCCTCCCGGTCCGGAATAACAACGGAAGCGTTTTTACCAATGGTGTTCACGGGCAGTAAAATCGCCTTTTCAATGTGCGCTTCGTTATATTCCGCAGGCGTCCTGACATCAATAAGGATGATCTTAGAACCCTCTTGGTCCAGTCTCGCTTTTACCTCTGCAGCATTTATTTTAACGACGGATGCCCTTTCAGCCGCGGGTACCTGAGCATATTGGCTGTTTGCGCAGCCGGCGCTTAAAATGCAGGTGATCATCATAATCGCCATAATTATTTTTTTCATCGGTTTAATCCTGTTCCTGTCAATTACCGCACTATAGTTATAGCCAATAAATCTATACAAAGGGATTAATCATTGTTTAACAGTTTAGTCACCTGGGGAGCCCGCACCCAGGAAGGCTGGGGCAGCCCGGAGCCCAGCAGCGGCCTGACGTAAAACTTAAAGGCGTCCGTGACATTATTGCCTGCCTTGTCGATGAATTCATCGGGCATTTGCCTGGTATAGGCAGCAACATCCTCAAATCGTTCCAGAATATAATCAACGGAATAGTTGCCGGTCCGCCTGATGGTGACCGAGCCGTCCACATCGTTCCACATAGCCATCTGGACAGCCCGTTCGCCGGCTTCCCGGGCTTCATGCTGATCAATGTCGGACACGCAGCCGAAGAAAGAACGCTGCAGGTAACCGAAGGTATCGCTGCGCACCCGGGGAAATTTTAGCTTTTCTCTGAGCTGATCCGCCAACAGGTCTCCCAGGGAGGTAGTGCCGGAAAGCTGCACATTGCCGTGGGCATCCTTCTCTATTTCCTTTGTTAAGGTTGTGACTATGGGCACCCCGGAAGCATCCCTGATCCCTTCGGAAACAGCAATGATACAGATCCCATACCGGTCATAGACCTCTTTCACATCCCCGAGGAACTGCTTCATGCTGAAGGTCCGCTCCGGCAGGTAGATGAGGTGTGGTCCGTCAGCGTCATATTTTCTGGCAATGGCCGAAGCAGCGGTTAAAAATCCGGCATGCCGGCCCATCACCACGCCAATATAGACCCCGTTTAAAGCCCTGACATCCAGGTTAACGCCCATAAAAGCCTGGGCAACAAACCTGGCTGCCGAACCATAGCCGGGAGTGTGGTCATTCAGCATCAGGTCATTGTCGATGGTCTTGGGCACATGGATGACCCGCAATTCATATTTTGCCAGCTTGGCCTCTTCGTTGACAATCCGGGCTGTATCCGCGGAATCATTGCCGCCGATGTAAAAGAAATAACGGATGTCATGGGCTTTTAAAACTCGAAATATATTGTGGCAGTACTTGCTGTCCGGTTTTATCCTGGTGGACAATAAAGCCGAGGACGGGGTCAAGGCAACCTGCTCCAGGTTATGGGTGGTTTCCTGGGTCAGGTCGAGAAAATCCTCATTGACTATCCCCTCCACACCTCTTATGGCTCCGTATACCCTGGTTACCTGGGTATACTTTCTGGCTTCCAGGACGATCCCGGCCAGGGTCTGATTGATGACTGCAGTCGGGCCCCCGCTTTGGGCAATCAAAACCTTTCCGCTAATGCCCATCACGATCCTCCGTAAAATGTTATTGTTATTTGCAGAATTTAATTAAACACTCTAACCTGCAATTCCTTCCAGAGGGGAAGCACGGGGACGTTCTTTTTGCTTCCTTTCGGTTGGTGATACCCAGGCAAAGCCTAATGGCAGAGATAGATTATCCCTGCCATTATCGTAAATTATTAAACCGCTTTATTTTGTTGCCAAATATGCAGGTTCGAATTTACACTGCCTACAGTGAAATGGCCTCTTCCGGGCACACTTCCACACATGCTCCGCACTCGGAGCACTCGTCACTAATGAGCGCTTTGTCGATTACCAGGGCGATTGCCCCTATCGGACATTCTTCAATACAAGTTCCGCACCCAGTACATTTTTTCTCATCAACTACCGCTGCCATAAATACCAACCACCTTTCCTTGTTTTGATTCCCAAAACACCTTACAGATGTTTTCCTCACCTACTTTACAGGCTATTTATTAAATTTTAATTAATTAATAATAAAATATTAATTAACAATCAAGGTGCGTCCTTTTGTTTGCCATTTACACCGCAGTAAAAGTACCCCTGAGTTCTGCGCGGAGGGGGCGGTGCCTGGCCAGGCAGGCCTGCATCGCAGCAATAATTCTTTCCGACCGGTTTTCACGGTTGCGGCCATATTTTTGCGGGACCCCTTGTATCGTGACAAAAGCTGCGGTATAGTAACGGCCGGGATTTACCTCTTCATGGCCGATAAATAGTTTTTGAATGCGGTGCCCCGGAGGGTTTTCTATCTTAAAGTAGACGTTAAGGCCGAGACAGCGCTTAACATACCCCCCCATCTGCAGGTAAGGATCACAGGAAAATGTTCTTTCCAGATTTTCCTCCAGCATCATGATAATTTCCTCTCCTGTCAGCTCGACCGTTGAGATTGGCGGGTTCATCGGGATTATGTTGTAGAGATCATTCATTGTGACCTCCCCGGGGATGACCGGGGCGCCAAAACGCCAGCCGTTCGAGAACGCCAGCTGCGCGCCCGTGGTTTCCCGCAGCGCCTGCAGTAAAAAATTGTCCATCGTCGTTTCCAGTGTGGTGGCCCGGTTAAGCGCCGTCGCCGTTTTGCCCACAACCGCTGACAGTTCCTTACGGTAAGGCGCGAGCTCCCGGCGAATGAGGGCATCAATTTCCGGATCGGGCTCGATCCCGGCTTCGACCTCAATCAGCCGGTGGCGCCAGCTGGTGATCTTATTATCCTCCAAGTCCAAGTCCAAACAGCCCAGGAAGGAAGCATCGCAGCCCGACTGGATGACCAGGGTTTTACCCTGAAAGACCGGTTTATCCAGGCGGTTGTGGGTATGGCCGCTCAGGCAGATATCGACGCCCGGCACCTCCGACAAAAGCTTCATTTCCTGGGGAAAGCCCAGGTGCGAGATGAGGACGATCAGGTCCGCCTGTTCCCGGCTGCGCAGGATGTCAATAATCGGAGGAAGTTCAGCGCGGCCCAGGGTGAATTCCAGTCCCTCACTGAAGGAGGGCGGCATGGTTTTGTCAATAATATTGGAGGCGATGCCCACCAGCCCGACCCGCAGCCCGCTGATCTCTTTCACACAGTAAGGCGGGAAAAACCTCTCTTTCGACGCTTGCTCGTAAACATTAATTGCCAGCACCGGATATTCTAGTTCTGCTGCGCGCTGCTTGAAGATCGCGGGACCGTATGCAAATTCCCAGTGAGCAGTCATGGCGGCGGGCCCCAATGAATTCAAAATTGGGATCATCGCCTCTCCCTGGGTCTGCAGTGCAGGATATGTGCCGTGGAGAGTATCACCGCAATCACAAAACAAAACACGCCCCTGGTTTTCCGCCCGAAGCTGCTTCACAATTGTGGCTATGCGGGCATAGCCTCCTGCCGGGCGGTAGACTGCCTGGCCGCCCTGCCAGAAGAGTTCCTGGTGCAGATCAAAATAGGCATGGCTGTCGTTCATCTGCACGATAGTCAGCGACGTTTTATTTGCCATGCGCCCTGCTCCTTTTCGTGAGTATGTCTTCAATGCTGATCAATTATTGCTCTTGCTGTTAATTAGAGATATTTTCGGCAGTTTTATGAACAGCCTGTGCGACCTCATCGCCGCCTTCTTTAATATCCTCGGTTACATCTTCCGTTTTGCTGCGGACATCCTTGATCATTTTGCCAAGTTCCTGCGAGGCAAAAACCGCGACATCCTTCACCGTCTCTGCCTTCTCCTGGACAGTATCCTTGAGGGTTTCAACAGAGTGTTCCGCTATTATCTTCAAATCTTCCCGCGTCTCCTTACCCGCTTTTGGAGCAATCAGAACTCCTAATGCTACACCCAGAGCAGTTGCGATGCCCAATCCGATAGTGATCTCCAGCGCCGCTTTTACTCTATCTTTTTTCCTTACATCCTTTTCTGCCGGATCCATTAATTCCCTGTCCGCCATTATAAAACCTCCGTTTCTTTAGAACAATAATTGGTAATTCTACACAGATATTTTACGCTCAGAGGTCCTGATCACTCGTGTTCGCCCAGAAAAGAGCCGTGCCAGGTGTGGACCCAGACATCACCGGTATAAGCATTAACACTCAGCATACCCTCAATTTCCATGCGGCCAAAATCGAAAGTGTAGTAGCCCGGGAATGCCTGCCCCTCCATGACCTGGGAGCCGGGAAGGTGGTCCGCCAGGAATGCCACAGCAAGGTTCCGGGCGGCAGTCACATCATAGCTCACCTGACCGGGGGTCTCTGTCGTCGTGCCAAAGCGAACGTTCCACATCATGTTCGGGCCGGGCTCAGGATATACCGCGCCGGTATAGCGGTCTACCAGCAGTTCGGCCAATCCCTCGCCGGTACTGGCATCGACCATCTGGCCGTAATAATTAATGCTGAAGGCCATGAAATCCTTAACCTTGACATTTGTGCCGTAGCGGCTCCTGTAGGTTTCCAGGCTTTTCAGCGCCTCATCTTCAGAGACAGGTTTGGCGTCAGGGGCATATACTGCCATCATGCCCATGCCTCCCATCGTGCCTGAGCCCATCATCCCACGCCCGTACCCATAACTATCATACCTGTTTGAGCCCATCATCCCGCGTCCAAACACGTTACCACCGGCTACAAGCCAAGTAAGCACTATGGCCAGGATCAGAAAGCCCGCAACAAGAAGTCCGGTCAGCCATTTGTTATTCATGTTTTCACACTCCCTATTTAATAATTTGACCTGTTAAATAATATTTTTCTGCCCATCCCTCCAAAGCAGACCGCTTCCGATATCAAGCATCTCTGTTTCAAGATTAAACTATCTCAGGACAATTTTTCTGTTATCCAATCTTTGAGGATAACAGCATGATTGTACTTCTCGTTTTTCGCCCCATATAGTAAGGTAACATTACTCTGCCGGAGTTTTTCAGCTACAAGTGTCAAAAACGCACCGGCATCCGGATTTTGGTCCAGTTCTGAAACATACCTTTCTCTGAAAACATCCATCTTGTCAGGCTTGTGATCAAAGGCTTTGCGAATTTCAGTTGAAGGGGTGATCGACTTGGCCCAGTCATCCAGCCTGGCTTCATCTTTTCCTATGCCACGAGGCCACAGACGGTCAATCAGGATCCGATAGCCGTCATTGGTATCAGGTTTTTCGTATACCCTCTTAATCTGTAAAGCGTGCATCAAAAATCATCTCCCCCACAGTACAATTGTATAAGCAATTTGTTAAAAATTAGTTAATAAAATATTAAAATTATTCTCCATTCCCAAATCTGCTATTGTGATATCGCTGAACCAATGTAAAAAAACACAAGGGCTTTCTCCCTTGTGTCCTATCGTCCCGCGTGTTCAAGCTTCTGCTTGCCAAAATTATTTATTTGCCCGCCTGTTTTAAGCTTTACCCTGCCGGAATAATATGGCCGACAATATTCCAAGCAGGATCAGCGCCAAAAAGTCAATTGTGATAACCGCGACTTCAAACCTGTACTCCCGCCCGACGCCATATATTGCAGAAATTACGATCAGTGACAGTACCGTCAATATAAAGCCCAGAATGGCAATCCAGCGTATGCCGGACCGGATACGTCCGGGTCCGGTAAACACAGGCGCTAAAAACAGGATGGAAAGTGACATGAGCAAATACCCTGCCTCTTCCAGGGCAATAAAAATCCCGTGCGGGTTATACTGGGTCAAAATGGCGATGGCCTCCGTCTCGCCGTTTAGTAAACTGGGCTGAATGACAGATACCTGCACGAAATAGTTTACGAAAAGTATCCCTGCTGAGAGACAGGCAAAAAGCAGCGCTGTGGTGCCAAATACCTTTTGTGCCGTGCCGGCATAGCGGTCAACGCACACCATGTACACAACGTAGATCAGCATGAGCAGCATCGCGGGATACATCCAATAATAATCTCTGGGAAAGCGAGAAATGATCTCAGTATACGGGTAAGCGATGCCCCCTCCTGCGCTGAACGGTCCGGAAACCGGTGGCGTGCAGACCGCTATAGCAAAAGTAACAGCAGCTGCAGCTGCCAATGCTGCTGAACTGA
>CAYNIY010000017.1:0-5786 GCA_964397525.1 uncultured Eubacteriales bacterium | reverse complement strand
TCCAGATCATATCCCGGGGAGACGGTGACGATGTCTTTCATTTTTGTCTGGGCCGGAACATCAGCGGGAATCTGAAATAAGCCGTAAAACTCCAGCAGGTCCATCTGCAGCGAATCAGCCGCCTCCCTGATCGTCATGGAGCCTTTGATGCCGCTGATATCCACCTTGCCTGCTTCGACTGCCCCGGGGTCAGTATCAGTGACTGCAGCATCTGTCCCGCCGGCTTTCGCTTTCGCCGCGTCAAAATCATATCCCGGCGCCACATTAGATATTTCTTTTAACGTTGTGCTCTTGGGCACATTTTTGGGTATGCCAAGTTTTTCGTAAACTTCCTCTAATGACAGGCCAGTGGCAATGGCGGCGTCTTCTATGGTGTAGTAGCCCTTGACCTCGGTTATCGAGATGATTTCTCCTTCCTTCAGGGCGGAAGGCATGATTTGATAGTTGCCCGTCGCCTGGGCCACCAGGATGGTCCCGAAAAACAATCCCGCTACAACCAGGAGCATCGCCAGCGGGTGCACGACCTTCTGCGCCGCCTTTACTTCGAGCGCGCCTTTTTTCGGGCAGACCAGCACACATTCGTTGCAGTTGATACATTCGATACTGGTAACTCTGACTGCCTTTTCCACATCGATGTTGACCGGGCAGACCTTGCTGCAGGACTTGCAGTGGATGCACAGGCCGTCGTTGCGCTCAACGATGGTCGGGCTGACCTTGCCGATAATGCCATAAAATATGCCCATCGGGCAGAGATATTTGCAGAAGAACCGGTCGTAGAGTACAGAACCCAGCAGAGTCACTGCCAGCAGCGCAAACCCGATTACGGCCAGCGGGTCTTCAGCGATAGATGCTGAGATAGTTGTGATATGTGAGTAAGCTGAATAAGGATCGTAGGGCGCCATCCAGAGCTTGCCGTAGAACCAGGCCATGACCAGGGTCAGCGCCAGGGCGGCATATTTCAGATAGCGCAGGGGCCGGTCAAGCTTCAGGGGGACGACCAGTCTCTTCTTGAATATTTTTTGGCCCAGCAGGCCGAAGAGCTCCTGCAGCGCGCCGAAGGGGCACAGCAGGCCGCAGAAACTGCGGCGGAAGAGGATAGTTATGACGACTGTCAACACCAGCAGCACCACGGTGCCCGAGTAGATTTTTTGGACATAGGTCCCCAGGAAAAGCAGCGTATAGAGGCTTTCCAGCGCCCCAAAGGGGCAAAGCGCATGGACAGACGGAGCCTTGCCGCCCCCCAGCACCTGGTGCAGGTAAGACTCGCAGGTAACCCAGGCCAGCAAGCCGGTGATAACCAGAAGCCTCAGCCATCTGGCGGTTTTGTTCCAATTCATGCGGTCCCCTCCACTTATTATTAATTGTCTTAGTTCTTCAATAATATAATCAGTTACCTTTCAGCACAAGCATCGAGCGGGTTTTTTTCTTTATTTATGAAGTAATAATATGCTTTTGCCATTCTGTATATTCTTCATGGCGACAATAAAACTCCAAATATCTTTGACATCTGCACATGATCAGCTGTATTATTTTTATGAAATACCGTTCATAAAAACAGACCTGCTTTATTAAATGAGATAAAATATAAATAATAAGGAGAATGGACAGTCATGGATGAACATGTTGAGAAAGAATTTATCCTGAATATGCAGGGGGAATACAGTGAAACCGTGATTGACCATGCCAGGAGCCCCCGCAACGTGGGCAACATCCCCGAGTGCGACGGCTTCGGACAGGGCACGGGTGAATGCGGCGATACCCTGGGTATCTGGCTTAGTGTAAAAAATGAACGGATTACGAATGCCACCTTTTGGACTGACGGGTGCGGCGCATCCATAGCCTGTGGCAGCATTACAACCGAGCTGGCCATAGGCCGCCCGGTTGCAGAAGCTAAAAATATTAACCGGGACACGATCTTGAAAGCCCTGGGCGGGCTGCCGGAAGACCACGTGCATTGCGCTGTCCTGGCGGCGGACACTCTCGCGGCGGCCCTTAAAGATTACTCTGAACTTTCAAAGTTCCCCTGGAAGAAAGCTTACTTGAAAAAACGATAAAATACTCAGCTCATTCTTAGCTGCAAAATTTATTTCAGGTTCACTTTTGACTGGAAATAATGGCCGGCGTATATTGCCGCCAGCGGGTTGTGCCCCGTTGCCCTGTCTTTCACCGCCAGAACCGTGATCGGGGCTTTTGAGTTTTTGATGAATATGGTGTCGTGCCCCACGCACAGGCCGAGGAGAATGTTTAAATCGGTCTGTTCCTTGTTTAAGAGCAGGGCCTGCACCACAGGATTGCACATGGCCTCGAGCTGGCCCGGCCGCACTTTTTCATCGTCCCGCAGCCCCAGTTCTTCCTTAGGCCGGGAGCCGGTTTTGCACATAACCGAGGCTACCATAAAGCCGTTGTCTTCAAATATCCTGTTTACTTCACAGGCCTCCTTGCGCAGGCCCACGCAAAAAGCCAAACCCAGCTTGTTGAAACCGGACAGCCGGGCAAACTCCATGATCTCGCGGATTCTCGGCCAGACGCCGTAACCGCCGGCTTCCACCCGTGCCGAGTTGCAGGCCATACTGCCGTCAGCCTCACGGTAAATGGCCGCGGCCTCTTCGTATGTTTCACCGTAAGATTTCATCGGGCAGTTTGACGGCAGCTTGTCCAGTTCACCTTTGTAACACGGGTGCGAACCGCATTTGGCACAGCTTAACATTGAATTACCTCCCATTCACAAGCTTTTCTTAACTTTGGGCCTGACACATCTGCCTGAGCAGATCGAGGAACATATCCCTCGTCAGGGGTTTCCTGTCCTCCATGACATACCAGCCTTTTCTTGTTGAATATAAGAAATTAACCGCCTGCCTGTTGTTTGTCATGCACACCTGCCCGATCGCGCCGATGGCAAACCTGCCGACCGGCCGTACCTCCACCTCGCACTCTTCCGAAGTGATGACCAGCATCGGGGCAAAATATTTCCCGATAAAATTTTCTTGTCTTTCCGTGGTCGTTTCGATGGCACACGGGACAGCGCCCTGCTGAGGGCTTTTCTCCCACTCTTTAATTTGTTCCACGGTCCACTGTTTGAGCTGTTTCATCAGCTCGATCAGCACTGATATCCAGTCCTCTTTTATTTTTTGGTTTGCTGCAGCTTCCTGATCGCTATCCTGCCCCGCCATACGCTGTCCCCCCATTCTTAACTTTATCTAGTTCATTAAAGAGAAATCTCTCTAAACAATCATCGCTGGCACATCACTAATGAGCAATTGTTCAAAAATATTATAGGCTAATCGTCAATCAGAATCAACATAATTTTAAACAACAAGACATATCATTATTGACATCTGTTCATAATAGAAGCTATAATAATTATGAAACAATGACCATATTAAACGCAGACACAGATGATGTAAATATGGGGAGGTGAAATTTTTGAAAGTAGCTGTTACCTCTACGGGAAAGGACCTGGAAAGTAAAGTTGACCCCAGGTTTGGCCGTGCCAAATGGTTTATAGTGATCGACACGGAAACAAATCAACATCAGGCAATCAATAATGAACAAAATTTGAACGCCAGCCAGGGCGCAGGCATCCAGACTGCGGAAAATATCAGCCGGCACGGGGTAAAAGCCTTGATTACCGGGAATTGTGGCCCTAAAGCTTTTCGGACATTAAACGCTGCGGGCATCCAGATATACTGCGAAGCAGGCGGTACCGTTGCAGAAGCTCTGGAAAAATTCAAAAGCGGAGTATTAAAACAGGCTGATGGAGCCAATGTTGAAGGCCATTGGATCTAAGCAAAACAAAATTATAAAGGAAAGGAGAGATGAAAATGCCCAGAGGAGACGGAACCGGACCGGTAGGTAAAGGTCCTGGAATTGGCAGGCGGAAAGGCCAGTGTGGAGCTGGCCAGGGTCAGGGTGAAGGCAAGGGTCAAGGCCAAAAAGGCCAGGGCCAGGACGCTGGAAAAGGACAAGGCGCCGGGAAAGGCCCGGTTCGCCAGTAATATCTGAAAAGGAGGATTTACATTATGCCAGGTTTCAATGGAACGGGCCCGCTTAGTGCCGGACCAATGACGGGGCGCGGCCAGGGCTACTGTTTGAGTAATATCGGCCCTGACTCGAGATCCAACCAGAGTTTTTGCCCGGGCGGCGGCAGGGGCCGGCGCCACTGGTATCATGCCACCGGGCTGCCCCGGTGGGCCAGGTGGGCTCCCAACAATGTGCTGGCAGCACCGGCATCTGCGCCCCCGCTGAGCACCGAACAGGAGCTGAGCTTCCTCCAGGGACAGGCCGAACACCTGGAAAATGCCCTTGAGCAAACAAAAAACCAAATTAAAGAACTGGAAAATAAAGAATAGATAGATCACCCTGTCAGGGGGGAATTATGACGCAAAAACTTACTTTAGCTGTTGCAAGCGGCAAAGGGGGAACGGGTAAAACCACCGTCTCAGCCAGCCTCGCTTGCATAGCGGCAGATGCCGGGTATAAAACCGCTTACCTGGACTGCGATGTTGAAGAGCCCAACGGGCACCTTTTTTTGAAACCGTTGATCCAATACCGCCATATGGTCGGCATTCCCGTGCCGGTAGTTGACCATGAAAAGTGCACTGCCTGCGGTGCCTGCGGAGAAATCTGCCAGTACAGCGCTATTGTCTGTATCAACAAAAACGTCCTTACTTTTGATAAAATGTGCCACGGCTGCGGTGGGTGCAGCCTGGTCTGCCCCGTCGGAGCCATTACTGAGAACAGCAGAAATATCGGGGTGGTGGAAACAGGAACTGCCGGCAAGGTCGGTTTTTATCATGGCAAGCTCAATGTGGGCGAAGCGTTCAGCCCGCCGCTGGTCAAAGCAGTGCGCTCTGCCATACAGGACGAGTGTTTGGCCATCATCGACGCGTCTCCCGGCACCTCCTGCCCGGTTATCGCCGCAGTAAAGGGTGTGGACTTTGTCCTTTTGGTCACAGAACCCACCCCCTTCGGTGTAAACGACCTGGAAATAGCAGTAGATATGTTAAAAGAGCTATGTATTCCCCATGCAGTGGTTATAAACAGGCATGTTCCCGGTTACACCCTGGCACGTGATTTCTGCAAGGCCAAAGACATCAAAATAATGGCGGAAATTCCTGACGACCGCAGGGTGGCTGAAGCTTATTCCAGGGGGATGCTGCCTCACTCTGCCGTGCCAGGTTACCGGGAATTGTTTGAAGGGCTCCTGAATGCTGTAATGAAAGAGGCGAGACAGTGACAGAGATAACAGTTATCAGCGGCAAAGGCGGCACGGGCAAGACGAGTCTGGTAGCTTCCCTGTTCTGCCTGGCCCCCAAACCGGCAGTCGCAGACTGTGATGTTGACGCTGCCGACCTCCACCTTGTGCTTGACCCCCAAATTAAACAAGTCCATGACTTTTCAGGTGGGAAAACAGCTGCCATTGTGCCGGATAAATGCAGCAGCTGCGGCAAATGCTATGAACTCTGCCGCTTTGGAGCGGTAATAAAAGATGAAAGCAAAAACCCGTCCTACGTCATAGACCACATTGCTTGCGAAGGATGCGGCGTCTGCA
This sequence comes from uncultured Eubacteriales bacterium, assembly GCA_964397525.1. GTDB lineage: Bacteria > Bacillota > Desulfotomaculia > Desulfotomaculales > Pelotomaculaceae > Syntrophopropionicum. Next base: position 235 of record CAYNIY010000017.1, on the reverse strand, counting down.
GCTATTTTTGCCCGGAAAAAGCCATCACTTTCGAACCTTCGGTTAACGGACAATGGTATATCTCCGATACCCGTTACGGGCCTATGGTCCATGCCAAACTTGGTATAGCTGAAGAAAATTCCGGAAAAATGGTTGCCCTGGTTCGCAGCCAGGCTAAAGATATCGCTGAAAAAGAGGACCTTTCCTATGTAATTATTGACGGGCCGCCAGGAATTGGCTGCCCGGTTATAGCCTC
>CAYNIY010000016.1:0-34197 GCA_964397525.1 uncultured Eubacteriales bacterium | reverse complement strand
GTCGTACAGGCACGGCCGCAAACCGCCGCTTGAGGTCAGACGCAGCCGGTTGCAGTTTTCGCAAAAATGTTCGCTCATGGAGGTAATAAAGCCAATTGTCCCCTCAGCACCATCAAAGCGGTAGTATTTGGCCGGCCCGTCCCCCTCGGCCATCTTGACCGGGTGCAGTATGCCGATGCCGCGGTTGATCTTGTCCATTATTTCCTTGGCCGGCACAAAACGCCCCTCTGTCCACTTGTTGCAGGAACCGATAGGCATTAGCTCAATGAAACGGATGTGCAGAGGCATTTTCAGGGTGAGGCGGGCCATGGCCTCCACCTCGTCATCGTTAAAATCACGGATCACTACGGTGTTTATTTTCACCGGGCTCAGCCCCACGTCAAGCGCTGATTGTATTCCTTTCCAGGCTTCAGCCAGCTCGCCGCCACGGGTAATCTCCCGGTATCGTTCCTCTTTTAATGTATCCAGGCTGATATTTACCCTCTTTACACCTGCTTCTTTCAGCGCTGCTGCTTGGGATGGCAGGAGCAGGCCGTTCGTGGTAAGCGTAATATCATCAATGCCCGGAATGCTCGAAATACGCCGGACCAGGCCTTCAAGTCCTTTGCGCACCAGGGGTTCGCCCCCTGTCAGGCGTATTTTCTTGATCCCAGCGAGAGCCGCACCCCTAATTATTGCCTCGATCTCCTCCAGGCGCAGGATTTCTTCATGCGGTATCGATTTAATGCCTTCTGGCGGCAGACAGTATATGCAGCGTAAATTGCACTTGTCTGTCACCGAAACACGCAGGTAGTTTATTTCCCGCCTGTAAGTATCTTTCATAGTTTCTCCTTGTTTTATCAGATCGTTATTTAAAGCACAAATCTGGCGGGATGAATCCCGCCCTACAGCAAAATAGGAACACCCTTCAGCGGCCCCTATAATGAACAGCAGCAAATTACTACAACATCAAGGTTGTACACTGTATGAAATGTGAGACGACCAAATTTGCAGGTGCGGATTTATCACCACATCTTTTGGCGGGATTAATCCCAACCTGCAGCGATATGAGAAAATACTTCATCGGCCCCGCTGCTGGGCAGTGGTCAGGGCCACAGTAACCCCAAAAGCCAGCAGCAGCAGAATGATACTGAACGCTGTAGCCAGCTGCCAGTCACCCTTGTTTACTTCCAAAACCGTGGATGTGGTCAGGACCATGGTTTGCCCTTTCAAGTTGCCGCCCACCATCATTGAAGCGCCTACTTCCGACACGCACCCGCCGAAACCGGCAATGATGGCCGCCAGCAGTCCCAGCCTGGCTTCCCTTAAAAGCAGCCACAGCAGCTGCAGTTTTGATGCCCCCAGGGCCAAAATCTGAAGCCTTATTTTAGGATTCAGTGACTGTATGGCAGCAATGGTAAAACCAGTGACAATGGGTGCGGCAATGATAATCTGGGCGGTGATCATCGCTGTTGGAGTGTACAGCAGTCCCAGAACACCCATGGGACCATAACGGCTGAAGGTCAGCCAGACCCAGAGGCCTACCACTACCGGTGGCAGACCCATGCCGAAATTAATGATGCTTATCACCAGCTTCCGGCCGGGAAAGGAGACAAGCGCCAGAAAAGTGCCCGTGGGCACGCCGATGATCATGCCGATAATGGTAGCTGTACCTGATACATGAACAGTGCGCAAGATCACTTGATAAACATCCGGATCGCCTCTGAACAACAGGCGAAGCGCCTCAACCAAACCCTGCCAGTACACTTCCATATCCCATCACACTGCCTTCCATGCGCTATGTTTGAATAAGTATAACGAATGGTTAAATAAAGGGCCTCAACGGCCTGTAAAAAACTTCTCAGGTAAATTCTGCACAAATTCGTCGACTTCCTGCTGCAGCCTGCAGTATGTCTTCAGCAGCTCCTCGGCCTCCGGTGTAAGCTTTGCCCAACCTCCCGCCTCACCGCCCACCCTGGTAACAACCAGGGGTATTCCCCATTTCTTCTCTGCCACCCGGATCTTTCCCCAGGCAGCCCGGTAAGACATTCCCAATTCTCTGGAGGCACGTGATATGGAGCCCAAACCGGATATGCTCGAAAGCAGATCACTCAGCCCGTCCCCAAAAATTGCGCCGTTTTTCTCCAGCCAGATTTTATATTCAGTGTTAAATCCAGTTAGTTTCACTATAATTAATCCCTGCCCACCGGTGGGAAAACAGCAGCCCGGTCTCCATCAGAAAGCATTTCGGATACGCATTCTTCAAGGCCGCTGAATAACCTTACTTCAACTTTCAAGTTAAAGCACCACCTCAAATGAAAGCATTTAAGAAAAACTTTAATCCCGTTGTCAGTCAGCTTTAAACATTATACATTATTAACAGTGTTGTTTGCACTGTCAAAAAATGAAAACACACAAAAAGAGGTCCAACCGTGATGTTTTTTAACAGTAGTTGGATATGTTACAATATAGCAGCAGCTTATGTTTTGTGAAAGGAGAATGATTATGTTCGGAGTAGAGGAACATGTAATTGTGATTGAAACTGCCATAGATGATATGAATCCTGAAATATACTCCTATCTTTTTGAAAAACTGATCAAGGAAGGCGCCCTGGAGGCATATGCCTCACCCATATACATGAAAAAAAACCGGCCCGCAAACCTGTTGTCTGTAATCTGCCGTGATGATAAACTGGAAACCTTGTTAGATATTATTTTTAGAGAAAGCACAACCATGGGCATACGCTTCAGGGAAGAAAAAAGAAGGGTTCTTCCAAGGGATTTCCAAGAAGTAAAAACACCATGGGGATTAGTAAAAGTGAAAATAGGTTTTGCCGGTAAGGGTAAGAAAGAAGTGCTGCAAATAGCTCCTGAGTATGAAGATTGCAGGAACATCTCCGAAGAGTATGGCGTCCCGCTGAAACAAGTATACAGTGCCGCCCTGCTGGCATATGAAGAGTCAAAAAAAGAGAATAGCAGGTAATCAGCGGCTCTGCCGATGATGCCGCCTATGCGCCCGCTCATGGCTGCCATGGAAATGAACAGGTCCTGGCATTCCAGCTTCACAAGCATCCCCCAGGATCAGCCGCAGTAGGTTCGGATGCTCCATAATCCTTTTCCCGGCGCCATAACCAACCTTTTTTATTGTCAGCGCTGGCAGGTCAATAAAAGCTTCCGCCAGTGAGGCAAGCAAAGCCGCCCCCGTGGGGGTAACAAGCTCTTCTTCGATGCCCGTGCCGTAAACCGGCACCCCTCGCAGAATTTCAAGCGTGGCGGGGGCGGGCGATGGAATGACACCGTGCATACACTGAACATAGCCTCTCCCCACAGGCAGGGGGGAAGCATAAACCTTGTCCACTGCAAGCAGGTACAGACCAAGTACAGTACCCACCACATCCACAATGGCATCAACTGCTCCTACCTCGTGAAAGTGGATCTGATCGCTTGTCGTACCGTGCACGGCTGCTTCTGCCTCCGCCAGGCGGCCAAAAACATCCCTGCTTTTCAGCTTGACTGTTTCCGGCAGCGTGCTGCTGTCGATAATACTTATAATATCAGCCAGACGCCGTTCAGGCTGTTCCACATTTAATAACGTTACATTGACACTGGCTGCGGCAATCCCGTTCCTGCTTACTTTTTCCCAGGACAGTTCATATCCCCCGACCGGCAACCGGGAAAGTTCTTCTTTCAGTTGATCGAAGTCAACCCCGGCGCTCACTAAAGCGCCCAGGCACATATCCCCGCTGATTCCCGAAAAACAATCAAAGTAGGCTATTTTCATCTCAAACCCTCTTAATCATCCCTGTGATGGCATTGGCCAGCGCTCCCGCGCCGAAACCGTTATCAATGTTAACCACGCCCAAACCTGACGCGCAGCTGTTCAGCATAGTGAGCAGGGCGGCCAATCCGTTGAAGCTCGCCCCGTAGCCCACACTAGTGGGTACGGCAATAATGGGCTGGTCGGCAAGCCCTCCCACTACACTGGCCAGCGCTCCCTCCATACCTGCGACCACAATGATCACGTGGGCCCAGCGGATTAGCTCCAGATTATCCAAAAGACGGTGAATGCCGGATACACCGACATCATATGTTTTTTTCACCTCATTGCCCATCACTTCAGCAGTAACCGCGGCTTCCTCAGCTACCGGCAGATCAGCTGTTCCCGCACTCATCACCAAAACATTGCCCTTTTTGACCGGCGGCTCACCACAGCTGACTACTATGGTCCGGGCCAGTCTGTTATAAACTGCTTCCGGGTAAATTCCCTGCACTGCTTCATAAACTTCCTCATCCGCCCTGGTGCCGAGAGTGCATCTCAGCCCGCCGCACACTTTTTTAAATATCTGAGCAGCCTGCTCAGTGGTCTTGCCCTGACAAAATACCACCTCGGGAAATCCTTTACGCAGAGAGCGGTGGTGGTCAACCATAGCATATCCAAGATTTTCATAGGGAAGGTCTTTTAACCTGTTTAACGCCTGTTCAATCCCAACCACATTGTTTTTTACATCTTCCAATAACTGTGTCAGCTCATCTCTTGACATATACCAAGATCCTCCAGGCGAAATTTTTATTCCAAATGCTTTACGTTGTGCTCATTCAATTTTATAAGTCTTTAAAGAAAACATCAATCTGGAAAATCTCTTTCACCGGACCCTGAGCAAACGCTCCTCTGTCAAAATATATTGGACGGGGACATCATGGGGCCCGGGGTATACGTTTGTCCGCAGCTGAAGTTCAAACGCCAGGCCGATATGTATGGTTTTCTGTCCCGTGCGGCACAAAAAACGGTCGTAATAGCCGTAACCATAACCGATACGGTAACCGGACTTGTCAAACACAAGCCCGGGCGTTATTACTATGTCCAGCTCCGCAGGATCCAGCGGCCGCACAGCCTGGGGCTTCGGCTCGGGGATACCCCATGGACCGGGCTGCAGGCCACCAGGAAAACTTGTTATTAAGGATGGTGTCAAAGACCTGTTGGCTGTATCTGTCACCGGAACAGCTACCCTTTTACCGTCAGCCAGCGCCCTTACCACCAGGCTCCCGGTTTGTACCTCGCTGCGGCAGTCCAAATAAACCATTATACTGCTTGCGTCAATGTATTCATCCAACATTAAAAGCCTGTCAACGATCACCGCACTTTTTTCAGCTCTTTGGACAGGAGACAGGGCATTTCTTTCCTTAATCATTTCTTTTCTTAACTGCCTTTTCAAGACCTCGTTTTCCAAAAGGCGCCACCTCCCGGCTCTGATCTCCAACCTCTCGACACTGGTTTAAATGGATCTCACCCGGTTAAAAAAGGGACAGCTTCATGAGGCCGCCCCGTGTTCAGTCAAAAATATTATTGTTTTTTTACTTAAAACTTGTAGACCTCATCCCCGCTCATGACACGGGTGCCGTTCTCTAGGAGCACTTTGACCGCCTCTTCCAACTGTTCCACCCGGAAAACAACCAAGGCAGCGTTGGCAGTCTTCTGGACAAAGGCATAAAGGTATTCAATGTTAATTCCTGCCCGGTCAAGCACTTTGAGGACCTTGGCCAGCCCGCCAGGCTTGTCAGTAACCTCCACCGCGATCACATCAGTAAAACTAACAGTAAAACCTGCTTCCTTCAAAACCCGGTAAGCTTTATCAGGTTCGTTAACTATCAGCCTTAAGATGCCAAAATCAGTGGTATCAGCTATGGACAGAGCCCGGATATTAATGTTGTTTTCCCCCAGTACCTCGGTCACTTGGGCCAGACGGCCTGATTTGTTTTCAAGAAAAATTGATATTTGTTTGACCTTCATAAATAAGCCTCCTCTTTGTATATTACGAAACTTCAACTGGTTGCAAGATTCATGCCTTATGGTTCTTGCTGCGCATGGAAACAATGTTAATATTCAACAGTATAATTTGAGTTCCCTGCATAAACACCAGTTACGTGAAACAAAAATACTTATAAAACTTCTAATTTTATCCCAAAATATTCTTCAAGTTCGAGATAGGAGCGCCCGGTCAGGTCCCTGCCCTGCCGGTCAAAGGCGATGCCGGGAAGCAGGACGGCCCCTGGTCTACTCCCTGGATTTTTACTGAGGTATTCTTGAAAACAGAATTTAAAATCTTCAACAGTCAGCAGCCCGGCAGCGCCAATTGAACCGCCAAAAAAACGATTCTTAACTGCCACTGCTCTCACATCTATTTCGTCCTTCAAAAACTTCTGCAGTCCCATGTCGATCACAGGCGCGGCCAGTTCAGAGGTCAGCGCCACTGCATCATTCACGCCACGGCGTCTTAAAACCAGATCAATTTCCTCAATCATGATTGGATCAAGATCGTAGTCCATCACCAAGCCAGACCTCTCACCTGGTTTTTTCTTAACTTTCAGGACATAAACCCTGCCGTCCCTGCTTAGAGTTATTTCGGGACTATCAGATTTTAACACCTGCTTAAAAGCATGTACCCTGGTGTGAACCGGCACACCGTTTACAGCCAGGATAACATCACCCGCGCACACCCCGGCCGCCGCAGCCGGCGAGTTGGCTATCACACCCGCTGCCGCCGGTTCCAGGCTGCAGATCAGAGGAGGTTCAGCAGTTAGAGGCACTTCCACTTCCCTGCGCAGGCGCGCTATAAAATGATCAATTTCTTCTCTGAATGACTGCCCAAAACGCAGGGTGGGCTCAGCCAGCCTGGTATACCCCGGCATAAACAAGCGGATGGTTTCAGCGCCCTGCTGCCCCAGGAACCTCACCGTTTCCTCCAAATCATTCCACCCTACCAGGTGGGGCATGGCCACCACACTGCCGTGAAAGGTCACACCATATCTTTTTAAGAGAGCTGCGCTTTTAATTGCTTGACGAGCATTGAGGTCTCCGGTCAACAGGGTCCGGCCTGTCTCCTCTGCGCTGTTTAATGAAAGATAAATCACCACATTACCCAGCCGCTGTAAAAATTCAACCATCTTTTCGTCAAGCAGGCTGCCATTGGTAGTAATCTGGACTGTTGTCCTTGGGTAGGAAGTACGGACTAAGCTTAATATTTCCCTGATTGCCGGGTGGGTCAATGGTTCACCCTCGATAATCCGCGTAGCAGACTCGCCAATCACTACAGGCCTTTCATGATCGATGAAAGACAGCACATCCTTTATATCCTCCAGAGTACAGGGATTAATTCTGCATACGATCACCCCGGGCGGGTTCTGGCGGTGGGAACAGAATACACAGCTGATATTGCAGTGAGAGGTTATCGGCAGTATGTTTGCTTCAGCCGCCCCATTCGCCACAAAAGTTTCAACGTATGTGTTGTTTTTGTGCCCCGCTATTTCACCCACAGGAAAACTCCTTATTTTATAAGTTATAAACAAGCTTATCCACATTGTCCACAGGTAAAACCATCCACAGAACCCCTGTTTTTTAGTACATCGTAAAATGTTACACTGTCTAATTTTAAAAGAATAGCGTTAAAATATGATGCGTCTGAAATTACCCTCGTAACGTTCCTCACCCAGTTTCAAATCGGGAACAGCATTTAAAGTCAGCGGCGCGAATTCATCCCGTAAGAACTTGTAATAAGCGGCGCATCCGACCATAGCTGCATTATCAGTACAAAGAATGAGAGGCGGAATATTCAATTTGAGGGATTTTTTCCCGGCCTTTTCCAGCAGGTCAGCCCTGAGCCTGCCGTTCGCGGCCACTCCGCCAGCCAGCAGAATGGTGGATATACCGGTTTGGGCTGCCGCCTCAATGGTTTTGTCAACCAGGACATCCGAAACAGCAGTCTGGAAGCCTGCCGCCAGGTCAGCCCTGTTCACTTCTTCATGTTTTTGCTCTGCCCGGTGCAGGTAATTAATCACGGCAGACTTGAGCCCACTGAAACTGAAATCCAAACTGCCCTTTTCCAGGTAGGCTCTTGGCAGTTTGATTGCTTCCGGGTTTCCCTCTTTTGCCAGGCTTTCTACCAGTGGACCGCCGGGATAACCTAGCCCAAGGGTACGGGCAACCTTGTCAAAAGCTTCACCTGCCGCATCGTCCCTGGTTTTTCCCATTACACGGAAACAGCCGTGCCTTTCCATGTAAACGAGATCGGTATGGCCGCCTGATACGACCAGGCACAGAAGCGGAAAGCTTAAGTCGGGGTCCACCGTGAAATTGGCATAGATATGACCTTCAATATGGTTTACACCCACCAGAGGCAGATCCAGGCCATAGGCGATTGCCTTGGCAGAAGAAACCCCCACCAGCAGCGCGCCTACCAAACCGGGGCCATATGTCACAGCCACGGCGTCCAGGTCTCCAAATCCCAGGCCGGACTCAGCCAGGGCTTCCTCTACCACACAGTTCAGCAGCTCCAGGTGTTTACGGGAAGCCACTTCGGGCACCACGCCGCCAAATTTACGGTGTACGTCTACCTGGGAGGATATGATATTGGATAATATTTTTGAACCATCGGCCACAACAGCCGCCGAGGTCTCATCACATGATGTCTCCAAAGCCAGGATTGTGACACTCACAGCACAGCCACCTTCTAATACAGCATAGTACTCTAAATTGAAGCCCCACCTTAAAGCGGTGTCAGATTACCCTGAAAACTGTAGGTGCGAACTTATTCGCACGGATGCTACAATGGAACTAAATAAGTTAGGCGCTAACGCGCCGTGTTCGATTGAAATCGTACCCTACATCAAAGATTAAACTAAGGCATGGGTGATCCGCTTCGCTGTGACAGCATCAAGAAGTTGTCTTACGTGCAGCAAACAATTTTACCAGCAGCATGCCGGAGACAAAGCCCCCCACATGGGCCCAAAAAGCCACACTCTGGGCAGCCTGGTCAGCCATGCTGGCAGTGCCGCTCAGCAGCTGGAGCAAAAACCAGAAACCCAGGAATACCACGGCAGGTATAGGGACAACCTGGATAATGATAATGAAGAAAATCAGGGACAGCACTTTGGCCCGGGGGAAGAGGATCAGGTAAGCGCCCAGAACACCGGCAATCGCGCCACTGGCGCCGATCAATGGCACGTCTGACTGCGGAAATGAAAAAATGTGGGCAAATGACGCCAGATAACCGGCTATCAGATAAAAAACCAGGTATTTGAAATGGCCCATGCGGTCTTCAACATTATCACCGAAAATCCAGAGATAGAGCATATTGCTCAATAAATGAAGCCAGCCCCCGTGGAAAAACATGGTTGCTGTCAGCCGGGCAGCTTGCTCTGCTGTCAGGCCGGCACTGATAAATTGGTCCGGGATCACCGCGTGTGAATAGATATAAGGGTCTAAATATCTTCCCAATGAGAGCTCGTAAGCGAAGACCAACAAATTGGCAGCAATTAAAAGATAATTAACTATTGGGAAAGTACTGGAAGGTATATCATCCCTTAAGGGTATCATCGTGATCTCCCTGTCTTTTAGAATTCTTTTCCAACAATATGCTGCTCAAGATTTCATACCTGTTATATAAGTTTTTAATATTACAGTTATATTACATAATCCCCAGCGCTGCCAGGATATCTGTCAGGACGCGCCCTGCCATTTCATTGATCACAATTTCGGCACGATCGTCCCAGGGTGTGGGCTCTTTGTTGATCACAACCAGCTGTTTGGCCCGTTCCGGGAGCGCAGCCACCGGATACACCTGAAGACTGCTGCCTACAACTATCAGAAGCCGGCATTTGGTCACAGCCTGCACCGCCTGGACAAAGTCCTCACCCAATGCATCTTCAAAGAGCACAACATCCAGCCTCAGCACACCACCACATTTATCGCAACGGGGAGGGTTTATCCCGGCATTAAACTGATCAACGAGGAAACTAAATGGGAAGCTCTGTTTACAGTCCATACAGTGGCAGGTCCTCAGGTGCCCGTGTACTTCCCAGAGCTGCTTTAATCCCGCTTTGCGGTGCAGGCCGTCAATATTTTGCGTTATCACGCCATACAGGAGGCCTTCTCTCTCCAGTCTGGTAAGCGCATAGTGAGCGGCATTGGGTTCAGCCCCGCTATAGCGGGTCCAGCGGTCAAGGTTGATTTTATAAAAAGCGGCAGGATCCCTCTCCAATGCGGACACGGTAGCCACTTTCATCGGATCATACTTTGTCCACAGACCAGTGCCTGGACTGCGAAAATCCGGAATGCCGCTTTCTGTACTTATACCCGCTCCGGTCAGGGCTAAAGTATATGGTGATTTTTTTATCAGGTTGGCCAGGTAATCAATTTTTTCACTGTAATCCATAATACATCATGCCCCCCGATTCAAGGCTTTATTAAATATTATCATAATGGCAGGCGGTTGCAAATACAATACCCGGCAGGCCGGCAGCGAACGTATTGGGGAAACCCAACCAACATATTACATCATCCGGGGTAAAACCAGGTGCACCGCATTTTCTATTCTTTAATTGTACCTTTACTACAGGATGTTTATATAGTTTAATGTTATTGTCGCTAGAATTTTTACAGGAGGCAGGAAAATGCTCTATGAAAGCACCAGGGGAAAATACAAGCGGGTTTCTTCTGCGGAGGCCATAAAACTTGGCATATCGCCTGATGGAGGACTGTTCGTTCCCTGCGAAAATGTGGTAATTGGCAAAGATAAGCTGCGCGCTATGGTTGGCCTTGAGTACACTGACCTGGCGTATTTAATTTTGAAAAAATACCTCGATGATTATACGGAAGAAGAAATCAGGGAGTGCATAAAACTGGCCTACAACACTGGAAATTTTGATTCACCCGTGATTGCCCCAGTCCACAGGCTGACCGATTCCCTTTACATTCTTGAATTGTGGCACGGTCCCACCTGTGCCTTTAAAGACCTGGCTCTGCAAATTCTGCCCCACCTGCTAACCAAGGCAGCAGTCAAAACCGGCGAAAAAGCTACTATAGTAATTCTGGTAGCCACCTCCGGCGATACCGGCAAAGCCGCCCTGGAAGGTTTTAAAAACGTACCGGGTACCAGGATAATCGTTTTTTACCCGGAACGGGGAGTCAGTGAAATGCAGAAACTACAGATGATCACCCAGGAAGGCAGTAATGTCGATGTTGTTGCTGTCCAAGGTAATTTTGATGATGCCCAGTCCGGGGTGAAAAATATTTTCGCTGACGAAAGCTTCAACGATGAGCTGCAAAAAAGTAATTACAGGCTTTCTTCAGCTAATTCCATCAACTGGGGCAGGCTGGTACCCCAGATAGTCTACTACTTTTCGGCCTATCTTGAACTGGCCGCCAATAACGCTATCACCCCGGGTGATAAAATAAACTTCGTCGTTCCTACCGGCAACTTCGGCAATATCCTCGCGGCATATTACGCAATGGATATGGGCCTGCCGGTCAACAGGCTTATTTGTGCCGCCAACACCAACAACGTGCTGACAGATTTTATCCGCACCGGTACTTACAACAGAAGCAGAACCTTTGTGAAAACAATATCCCCATCTATGGACATTCTCATCTCAAGCAACCTGGAACGGCTGCTCTATCACATCACAGGGCGTGATCATGCCAAGGTCTGCCAGTGGATGGCAGGCTTAAACAAAACAGGCTGCTACCAGGTTGATGAGCATACCAACAAAAAAATACAGGAGATATTATGGTCGGACTATGCCGATGATGAAGAAACAACTGAAATGATTGGGCTTATTTACCAGCGTTATGGCTACGTCATGGACACCCATACGGCTGTAGGGATGAAGGTCTATGAGAAATACACTGCCGCTACGGGCGACAGCTTGAAAACAGTTATTGCTTCGACTGCCAGCCCTTTTAAGTTTAACGAAAGTGTTGTCAGAGCCATCCTGGGCGATGATGCAGTGAAGGGAAGGAACGAGTTAAGCCTGCTGCAAGTCCTGGCTTGTACCAGCGGTTTGGATATTCCAGCTGGGCTGAAAGATTTGGACCGGAAGCCGTCCTTGCATCAGAAAATCGCTGCCAAGGATAAAATGGCTGATGTGGTTAAGAAAATGTTATTAGGTTAAGGCAAGAATGTAAATTGGTTTCTGGCATATGATGAAAAAGAAGTAGTTTAGACTACCTCTTTTTTTTATGCAATCCTAGGTGTTTTTATCGCGGCCCCGCCCCTCCAAAATGCCAGCATAGCCGCCAACCAGCTGACCTGCTACTGCTGCCGCCAGGTTGAGCGGAATATCCCAGGCGCTCAGTCCCAATTTTATCCGGAGAAAAATTATTAATGGGATGGACAGGTGAACAGCTAAGAACCACTTGGGTGTGTACTTTTTTACTTGAGACCGCCACCGCCCCAGAGGCAGGTTGCAGATAAAAGAGAAGACTGTCAGGCTGGCGGCGGGAAGGATGTAATAGGGCATGTCATTCATCTCACTCCGAAAAATCAGAATTTAGTTCATTTTGTAGTTTCTCAATAACCAGGGCGTCCGTCGGAAAAGCCAGCTCCGGCAGGGAAGCAAGATCAAAGTAACCCACCTCGTCCAGATCAGCCTGCGCTTTCAATCCGCCACCCACAACCTCGGCTAAAAACCAAATTCCTACTGTATGTGTTTCCGGATTGTGAAAGTTTGACTGCACCGTATATACCTTGTTAATTTTTATATCCAGGTTGGTTTCCTCATTAAACTCGCGGGCTGCCGCATCAAAAACATCTTCGTCATATTCGACATAACCGCAGGGTATGCACCATAAGCCGCTGTAACTCCCATTTCTCTTTCCCAGGAGAATACGGCGATCTTTGTCCAATACGATGACAGCAACTCCCACAACAGGATTTTCATAGAAGATATATGCACAAACTGTACATGTCAACCTTTCTCTTTCGCTGTAGTGCCTATATTCCAGTTTGCCTCCGCATTTTGGGCAGTAAAAAAAACGCTGTTCCATGCCAGACACCTCGATTTAGATCTTGTCACTATTATAACTTAATCTGCCATATAGACCAGGTCAATGAAACAACATTTGCCAAAAAGCCCGCATTGCTGCGGGCTGTCCAATTCTTAATCAAGGCTTACATAAAGTGCATTTTCTTTTTCATCATATTTTGCCTGATATTTACCCTTGGCTGCTATATTGAAATGATTGAAAAACCCCCTGCTAAATACTTTAGTCTTCTTGATGTTTTGGCCGTCTTCTGTAGCTTTTATCCTGATGGTGTTCTGTTCTTTGTCATAAGCCAACTCAACTTTTTCTGTATCCAATTTTTCGCGGGCATGCTTGTTTAACACAATCGAATTCTTTGAAATTGTCACCAGTGGTAATTTAGGCACTCTTTCACCGCGAGGTTTATAAACTTCAAAAGACATTTTACACACTCCTATTTTTTGAATTGTTAATAAATTATAAAAAAAAATATTGCTTTTGTCAAACGTATATAGACTTTTTATTTTCAGAACTAAAATGAATAAATTGTTTAACCTATGCCTTTTTGATATTAAGATTACAGTTTAAGTAAAAATAATGCGTATTAGAGACATATTTAGTAAAATTTCAATTTAAAATACGGTTATCTGCTGCAAGTTTAATAATCATGTTTCTTTAAAGTAAAATAAAAATAACAAATGAACTATGTGCACCCTTATAATAAAGGATTTTTCGATTAAGTTAAGAAATAAAAAAATAAGGTTCTGTTCCTTCTAGCCTTATTCCATTCATCAAGAGGAGGGATTACCCTGGATTTCACTGTTATGACAGTTAAAGAAAGAGCCGACTTGTGCCAGAATATATACGAGGATAAAAGTGGTAAGGGGCTTCCAAAATGCTCTGATTTTCTTTTGGATAATCAGGATTGTGACAGCATCTGCTGCGGCCACTGCCCTGATTACGCCACCTGCAGCCGCGAAAAATGCAGGAAGGTTTGGATCGATCCCACGCAGATTATTGATAACCCGATCGGCAGGTTGATATATGTAGTTTTGGAAACAGGACAACTGGTATCGGGATCGGTACCCTGTATAATCAGCGAAATGTATGATGATAATGAGTCATAAATAATGGTATAATTAAAAAAGCTGGTTTTGGCAAGTTGGCAAAAAATTTTAAAAGAGGTGTTGCAGATGGGCAATAAATCCGGGAATGAAGCCTTAGAGCTTCTGCAAGAAGGAAACAAGAGGTTCACATCAGGCAATTTGGCGGTTAAGGACATTGGGGATACCAGGCGGGAAGAATTGAGCAGCAAAGGCCAGAAACCTTTCGCCATTATTATTACATGTTCTGACTCACGTGTGCCGCCTGAATTAATTTTCGACCAGGCGCTGGGGGATCTTTTTGTTATTCGTACAGCTGGCAACGTCGTTGACCAGATCGGGGTGGGCAGTGCTGAATACGCTGTCGAGCACCTGGAGGTACCGCTGCTTGTGGTGATGGGCCATGAAAAGTGCGGCGCAGTAAAAGCCACTGTAGACGGCGGAGAGGCGCCCGGCAGCATTGCAGCGATAGTCTCGAAGATCGCGCCATCTGCACAAAAAGCCAGGGCTGCCGGGGCATCCGGAAGCAATCTTTATGAAGAATGCTGTCTGGAAAATGTCAAGGCAACAATTAACGATCTTATGGAAAGCCATATTGTAAAGCACTTTATTAAAGACGGGAAATTAACTGTTATCGGAGCCAAGTACTATTTAGGTTCAGGAGAAGTTAAATTTTTTACAGAATAAGGCAATAAATAAAATGGGCCGGTCAGTTCAGACCGGCTCGTTTTATTTTACCACTTTTATGTAACTTTTCGCCTGCCAGAGCTTCAGAAAAAGTGAAACCAGGTGTGGGTCGAACTGGATCCCCGAAAACTTCAGCAGCTCTGTAATTGCCTGCGTGTGAGTCATACCCTTGCGATAGGGACGATCGTTGGTCATGGCATCATAGGCATCAACGATAGACAGGATCCGGCACTCTACCGGAATTGCGTCACCTTCAAGACCAAGTGGATAGCCCTTACCATTCCACCATTCATGGTGTTTGAGAATCCAGTCGGCTATTGGCACCAGATCCGGCACTGACTGAGCGATGCGGTAGCCGATCATGCTATGCCGCTGCATCTCGGCGAACTCTTCATCCGTGGTCAGAGAGCCTGGTTTAAATAATATCTTGTCTGGTATGCCAACCTTCCCAATATCATGAAACTGGGCTAAGAGACGCATATCGTTCATCTTGCTTTCAGCCAGTCCATAAGCACCGGACAGCTCGAGCACCAGGTCCTGTACCCTTTCACCATGCCCTTCTGTAATGAAGTCCCTTGTCTCCAGCATCTTCATCAGGCTGGTAACGATAGTGTTGCGGGCGCTCTGGCTGCTGTGCAGTTTTACCCGGTACATGTTATTGTCAGCCTCTTTGAAAATTTCGGTCAGGTTTGTCAGGGAGTCCTGCCTGGTAGCAAAACCCAGGGACAAGCTCAAAGGAATTTCAGCTCTCTTGTTATGCCTTTTGATCGCATCATTAACCTGCTGACAAACTTTTTCGGCGGCTGAATACTCCGTTTTCTTAAGCAGGATGGCAAATTCATCGCCTCCAATACGCGCGACAACAGAGTCAAAGAGAGAAGGATGCCTGAGTACACTGGCGGTAGCTACAAGGAGCTTATCCCCCGCGTCATGTCCCAGGGTGTCATTAACGAGCTTCAGACCGTCCACATCGCAAACAATGATGGACACTGGTTCATGGTTGCCGCTTTCCAGACGGCTCATCTCTTCCTCAAAGTAGGTGCGGTTGGCCAGCTTGGTAAGCGGGTCATGAGATCCCAGGTACTTGAGCTGCTTTTCCATCTCCTTGCGTTCAGTGATATCACGGAACGATTCGATGGCTCCAACCAGTTCTCCCCTGTTGTCATAGAGCGGTGATACCGCTGACCATAAGTAGGCCCCATCACCGTTGTATAAACACGGGGCATATATTTCTGTAATAATCGTATCTTCATTTTTCCCGGAATCCGCCTTGCCATTCAGTACGGAGTCAATTAACATTTTTTTTGGCAGCCCGTAGAACGGAGACGCATACTCACCATTACCTTTCCCGATAATGTCCTTTTTCAGCACACCGGTCATCTCTTCAATGGCTCGGTTCCAGGCAATGACCTTTCTCTCACTGTCGATAACAAAGGTTGCATCAGGAAGAAATTCAATAATATCCATAACCTGGTGCAGCGCGGTTTGCAGCCTTTCTTCCACTTTCTTTAAGAATTTTTCTGTTTGCTTGCGATCTGAGATATCACGTGCGATGCCCTCCATGGCAACAATGCTGCCTACTTCGTCGTAAATCGGCACATTTTGCTGCTCAACCCAGACTACCTTACCGTCCTTCCGTATCCACCTAATGGTAACAGCTTCATTAAACAATCCTGTTGACTGCAGCATGCTGTTATAAAGAGAACGATCTTCCGGGTGTATTAACCTGGTAATGAAGTCACGATCCGCATAAACTTCTGCAGCCGTATATCCGGTAAGGTCTGCAACAGACGGACTTACATAATCGAAACCCGGAACCGGGGCTAAATGGTAGCGATAAATCATGTCCCGCGCATTTTCAGTCAGATGCCGAAAGCGCTCTCCACTTTTGTTGAAGCCGGTTTTTTCTTTCTGATAGTAAACTAACAGCAGGGCACAGGATAATATTATTGACAAGGCCAGGGCCGTCAAATAGCCAAAGGGTGTATTGTAGAGATCAGGCTGCAGATAAGTGAAGACAGCCCTTTCAATGCCCCAGGGCATTAAAGCCAGACCGGTGATAATTTTCCCGTTACTAACATTATCACCAAAGGAAAGAAATAAAAATCCTGTTACAACATAGATCCCGGCGCATAAAAAACACAAAATATATTTCGCATATATAAACTGGGGGTAATAAATACCCGCGCCAACTATGATTACGGCAGTCAGGATTGCACCGCAAAACCACCAGGCCAGCTTGTCTCTGCCTGTAAATACACAGGCGCCCCAGAGAAAGAGCAGGCCGCTGATCAAAGCAGATAAATGGTTTCCAAAAACCAGAGCCAGTAAGAGATAGCCAGCCGGGGATTGATATCCAGTCAGAGCGGCAATAGATATTGCCAACCCAGCACCATAAAAAGCCCAGCCGGAAGCCCATAAACCAATATAACCCTTCTTGTCCACCCAACTAAGGTAGAAATACATCAAGGCCGGTATCATGGCGGCAATTAAGTTTACTGCTAAAGGCATTGTTGGCCCGGACATAAGAGACATCCTTTCTGTTTATAAAGCCTGGGAGAAGCTGTTGACCCAACTGTGATCTGTCCTGATTTGTTCATCAGTAAGGTTAAAATATTTGTATGAGATAAAACCTTCTCTGCTTTGCAACGGATCATCCCACGTGCAGTCCAGGTGATACCACCTGCCGTCCAGTTGCACCAGGTTCCACAGGTGCGGCTCTTCTGCTGCACCCTCAATAATTCTCGTTTCTATACCAGCCTTGTTGAGCATTTTATATGCCAGCAGCGCATATCCCTGGCAGACAGTATTCCCCTTGGTCAGGGCGGCATACGCTGTGTTTTCCGATAATGTTGTATCGTAATCAACGTTTTGGACTATGTAATCATGAATAGCCTTTTCTTTTTGGTACGCATCCATATCATCCGTGATTATCTCACCCAGAATTTCATCTATCCGTTGTGTGACATAATCAGTTTGCCCTCTTGTTTCCGTATAGTTCACATTGAACTTTATTGTAACGTCTCCTTCATAACCTTCATAAATATAAGAGTACTTCGCCAGGGTATAATGTAAATAATCATCCTGGCTGATTACATCATTAATAACGCTGTTGATCCCGGCTTTCAAATTACTGATGTCGTTTAAATATCTAATAGTGAATATCTCTTCATGGTTTATTAGATTTTCTCTGATCTCCCGATCCAGATCTGCCATGGAAGATGCTGTTTCATATATATTGCGTTCATATGATTCAGTGCTTCTGACAGCATACATTGCTTGATTCAAAACAGCTTCATCAGCATTTGCTTCATGACGGCTGGTGAACATAAAGGTCATAGCGATTAACAATATAAACAAACCTAATTTTAATTTTTGCTGCACTATCCAATCCCCTTCCCGCAAAAAAACTCCTTGGCTTTCCCAGGAGTTTATCCATTAACCCCAAAGGTAACCAGGCTGTCTTTTAAAAGACCCTTGGCTTTGCGTCCTTACCTCGCGATAAGTTTGCCTTTATCATTTGGCCTTTTCTTTTAGCTTTAATTTAACATCGGCGGGTCTGGAACACATCCTGCAAAGGTATAGATCTCAACGGGATTTTTGTATAAAGCCAGTTGTCTTATCGTCGTAAAATTTATTACACTTTAGTGTATAGTATCGGTAATTATGCAGGTTAAGTTTAGTTCTTACTACCATATACGCAAAAAGCCCCCTATTATAGGGGGCTGAGGTGAACAGCTGCTATTTTTTATGGATAAACCTGCTGCTGTTGTTCTGTCGCAGCCTTCTCGCCGGTTGTTACAGTTTCCGTTTTTTTCTTTAATTCTTTTATCTCGACTTCGAGTTCGCGGATTTGTTTGATTTTTTTATAATTCCACATAAACCCCAAAAAAAGCATCACCAGGGCACCGGCTGCTGTCGATGCCAGGATGATAATTACTTTTGATACCTGTTCAACCTTCCAAAATAAAAAGTATATGGCCATTTTTTCTGTGTTCTGAACCGCAAATATTGCGACGATCAGAGCAAAAACAATGGATATGATCAAGTATGACTGGGCCTTGCTCATCGATCTCACCTGTCTGAATAATTTTTTATCAGGCTGTCTTAATTTCAGCAGTACAGTTGGGACACCGTGTAGCTTTTACCGGTATACCAGTATAACAAAAAGGACAGTCTTTGATATCAGGTGGCGCCGGCGCTTCTTCGCGCTTAAAGCGGTTAATCTGCTTGATAATGAGGAAGATAACAAATGCCACAATGATAAAATCTATCAATGTGTTCAAAAACAGGCCGTAGTTTATCGTCGCCGCCCCGGCAGCCTTTGCCTCAGCCAGAGTGGCATAACCCTTGCCGCTCAGATCTATGAAGAGGCTGGCAAAATCAACTTTCCCCAGCAACAGGCCGATTGGCGGCATGATCACATCGCTGACCAACGAAGTGATGATTTTGCCGAAAGCCGCGCCGATGACAATACCAATAGCCAAGTCTACCATGCTGCCTTTCATGGCAAATTCCTTAAATTCCTTAAACATCATATCCCTCCTTTCCTTGTTTTATTCTTGTTTAACTAACTTGATTATTAATAATATGTATAATAAATTAATTTTGTATTTCGTAAACATTATATAACTATTAAATTTCAGCTGCTGTCCGTCCCATATCCCATAGCTTGATCCAATTATGGATTGTTGCCGGTGTAATTTTCAGGTGAAATTGCATAGTTACAATCATCCTGTCATGATGAAAGCAAATATATTATTTATCAAATGTTAACATATTTTTAATATATTTTATATTTAAATCTGATATTATAAATTTTAAGTCTTATCCAAATTTAAGAGGGGGTGCAAAAAATGGCCATGCCGCCTGCCAGCAAGCTGTCACGTTTAAAAATGATGCTCTCTGACAAAAATATCTCGGTTCCAGTACTTGGATTGTTTTTTCTGATTTTCATCAGCACTACAGCCGCTAATGCCCCAGCAGCCGTGTACGGCATTTTACCCGAACCTGCGGCTGGCACGATCCCGTGGATGGACATCATCGGTTTGTTTGTTTTCCTGGCTGGCTTTGTGATCGGTTTGGGCGCAGTGACAGTAATAGACATGCACGGTTTTTTGGGCATGAAATCGCCCTATTGGACTGAGTCAACGATCAGAGCCCACAAGGTTACCAAACCCCTGATCTGGCTGGGATACATCCTTGCCCTGATCGGCGGCTGCATATTCTACCGGGAAAACGGCCTGAGCGGTGTGGCCGCCTTCCATGCCCTGGCCGCTGTCTTCCTCTTTTTCAATGGTTTGTTCCTGAGCTTCTGGGTCAGCCCGCGCCTGCTCCAAAGAGAGAGGGAGGGCCGGGCGCAGGAACTGTTGCCTGCCTCATGGCAGGCTAAAATTGCCATCAGCTTCGTTGTCTCCTTCACCGGCTGGTGGGGTTCCCTGTTCCTGCTGGTTTGGCAGCTGATGATCAACAGATAAGCGAGGTGAACAGTATGGGTGAAAAAGTAAAGCCGAGTGTGCGGGTGGCCATCACCAACTGGCATGATTACGAAGCGCCTTTTATGGTTAAGCTGAAGCTGCTGCTGCGCAACAACTGGATCAAAATAAAAAACCGCAGCAACTGCTGCGGCAACCACGGCGAGCCAGGCTGCTGAGCCGCGAAACCTGGCTCCCGTGGGGGCCAAAGCCACAGCCATGATCACGAACATTAAAAGCGGGCCGGGGAATGTTTCCCCGGCCCGCCTGTCGCTTTTATAAACTGAATGTCTTGTCCATTTTTCTGTGCTTGAAAGTTTTTTCCTTGCTCGAGTATTCTGCCACAATCTGGCCGCTGCCGAGCAGTATATATTTATAAATGACCAGTCCGTCAAGGCCGACCGGCCCCCTGGCGTGGATCTTGCTCGTGCTTATCCCCACTTCCGCGCCCAAGCCGTAACGGAAACCGTCGGAAAACCGCGTGGAGCAGTTCCAGAAGACGTTCCCCGAGTCAACCAGAGAGATGAAGCGGACCGCTTTTTCCCGCCTAGTCGTGACAATGCTGTCCGTGTGCCCTGATCCGTAGGTGTTGATGTGGCTGATTGCTTCATCTAAATCATTGACCACTTTAATCGACAGCTTGTAATCCAGATACTCTGTCTTCCAGTCCGTTTCGGTGGCCGGAGCAACGGGGATAATTTTCCTTGTCCTGGGGCAGCCGACTATTTCCACCCCTTTCTTATCCAAGGCTTCCTTTATGGCTGGCAGAAACCTCGCCGCCGCACCTTCATGCACCAGCAGTGTCTCCAGGGCATTGCACACAGCAACGTACTGGGTCTTGGAGTCTACCACGATTTTTACTGCCATCTCCAGATCGTATTCCTCATCGATGAAGCAGTGGCAGATGCCGTCCGCGTGGCCCATGACCGGGATGCGCGAATTGTCCATGATGTACCTGACGAATTCGTTCGATCCCCTGGGGATAATCAGGTCGATATATTCGTCCAGTTTCAGCATTTCGCTGACTTGGGCCCTGGTTTCCATGAGCTTGAGCCAATTGGCGGGGACCCCTGCTTTCTCCGTAGCTTTTATAATCACATCAGCCAGGACCCGGTTGGTTTCCATAGCTTCAGAGCCGCCTTTAAGCAGCACGCCGTTGCCGCTTTTCAGGCAGAGGGTGGAGATCTGCACCAGGGCGTCGGGCCTGGATTCAAAGATAACGCCAATTACTCCAATGGGGCAGGTTACTCTGAACAATTCCAGACCATCATCCAGCTCAGTTGAAAGCAGCGTCCTGCCGACGGGATCTTCCAGGCCAGCCAGGCTCTGGATCCCTTCTACCGTTTCTGCTATTTTGTCTTCATCAAACCTCAGCCTCTTCAACAGGGGCGCCGCCAATTTTTCACCCTCGCTCCGCGCCAGATCCTCCCGGTTCGCCCTGATGATTTCTTCCCGGTGTTCGACCAGGGCTTTGGCTACCTCGTGTAAAGCCCTGTTTTTCTGATCCGCGCCCAAGGCCGCCAGTTCAATTGAGGCGTCCTTAACCAGGCGGGCAAAATTGCTGATACCCATTTCAAACCTCCGCCCTTCATTAATTTTAGAATTGCATTATAGTATTCAGCCGGCTTAGACTGGCCGCCGGCAGATTCGTTTCTTATCTTTGAATTGGTTTATTTAATTCTATGCTTCTAGGCACCAAATTTCAACTCTCATATTTATCATATAATATTGAAAATACTGGTATATTATACTTGTAGATTCCTGCTGTATAATGATAAAATCAAAAACAGGTTTATGATAATACCTCGTTTACAAATACTGCGCTGAGAGGTTGAAAATGAGTAAAGCAATGATCTACGTTTTTGAGAGCCGCCCCCAATTCATCATCCTTTCTGTCGCGTGCGTCCTTGCAGGCGCTGGCGCGGCATACTGGCAGGCGGGCAGTATCAACCTTTTATACCTGGCGCTGGCCATGATCGGAGCCATGATGGCCCATGCCTCGGTCAACATCCTGAACGATTACAGCGATTATATCAGTGGGCTGGACGACATCACACCCAAAACTCCCTTCAGCGGCGGCAGCGGCTTACTGCCCAAGAAGCAGATGTCACCCAAGTCAGCTCTTTACTACGGGCTGGCTACATTGGCTGTCACCGTGATCATTGGCTTATACCTGGTATACGCGCGCGGCTGGCAGCTGCTGCTGGTCGGTATCCCGGGAGTATTGATGATCGTGCTGTATACCGACTACATCACCCGCTCCCCCCTGCTCTGCCTGCTGGTTCCCGGGCTGGCGTTCGGGCCCTGCATGGTGCTGGGCACATATTTTGTACTGCAGGGGTTTTTTGATTATACCGCCTTGGCTGTTTCACTAATCCCGCTCTTTTTTGTCAGCGACCTGCTGCTGCTAAACCAGTTTCCCGACGCTGAAGCCGATCGCACCGTGGGGCGCCGGCACTTGCTGACCATACTGGAACCCCGGAAAAACGCCTATGTCTATGCTTTTTTACTCGCCGGGGCCTACCTGGTACTGCCCGTCAGTGTCTACCTTAAGATAATGCCTGCGCTCACCCTGATCGGGCTGCTCAGCCTGCCGCTTGCGGTAGATACTGTCAGGGGTGTCTTTAGAAATTGTGAAAATATCCCTTCCTTAATACCCTTCCTCGGGAAAAACGTCATTGTCATTCTTTCCACGATTTTCCTGGTGGCGCTGGCCTTATTTATCTCATAAACGCTATCAAAATTTTATCTAAAAAGCTGGGGTTTTAGCCCCAGCTTTTATCATCATTAATTTAAGCGGCCTGACATCACCAGCTGCCACCGCCGCCGCCGCCAAAACCCCCGCCGGAAAATCCCCCGCCGCCAAAACCCCCGCCGCCGCCGCCGCTGCTCCTTGGCGCGGAAAACATTGCGGAGCCGACACTTGACGCCATCGAACTGATCGAGCTGTTGAAGACATGGGCATTAAACATTCCCATACCGGTCGGTGAAACGTACCATTCCGGCTGCTCCTGGAAGATACCCTCGAACGCCTTTGCCCAGTTATCAGCCACGCCCAGCGCCATGGCATACGGCAGAAACCTTGAGAAGAGGCTGCTGTCCCCCATCCTTTCCAGCCTGTCTTTTTCCGCGCGGTTTAAGAATTCCTGGAAGCCAAGAACGTCCATGTGCACAGCCGCGCCGGCTTTTGTTTTCACGGGCATGGCACCGACAAAGGCGATTATGCACAAGCCGGTCAGTATCGCGGCGAAAACGCTCTGGCCCGGGGAGGAATATGAATTAATCGTGCTTTGGACAAATAATCCCAGCAAGAATACCAGCAGGGCAGATATGAGCGCCGCTGCGATATAATAACCCTGCACAGATTCAGGGCTGCGCAAAAAGAATTTTTTGCCTACCACCTCTTTGTGGATAGAGTCCTTTAATGCCGGTATGCTCTTATAGAACTTGTTCTTCATATCAGATACGAGTATGCTGGGCGTGCCTGAAAAGACATTGCTCATGAGCAGGTGCTCAAAAGCGCTGAGTCCAGTATCAGCCTCTTTGACTGCGCTCAGGTTATAATCCTTTGATTTGAAAATCAGGCCGCCTTGGTCGATCTCTTCAATCCTGATGTAGCCTTTCACCGCCAGCCCCACTATGGCCGCGGTTATATCCCGCTGATCAAACTTTTCATCAATCATGAAGCCGGCCTCCGCTGGTGTCAGGGGCACATCTCTAAATTTCGGGGGTTCATACATCACGGCGACCGCTTCCCTTACTTTAGGATCCCGGCCTGTCCTGTACCAGAGATTGATCATGAATGCCAGCGCCAGGACCGGGAACAGGAAAACCCAGTTCTCCCTGAAGTTAATTGACATTAAAAATTTCTGCAATGATGAGGGTGGTGAAACAAGCCCCTTGTCCCACCCGAATACGATGGTCAAACCCTCGCCTGTTCTCAGGTTTCTTTCAGCATAGAACTTGGCGGAATTATTAATAATTTCACTGCCGCCCTGCTCGTCCGCGCCGTAATATCCCACGTAGCTGGCCGCCCTGATGCCACTGCCGGCGCCATTGGCTGACAGGTAAACGTCAGCCGATGCTTTATTAATGGGCGCGGTCCAGTAATTGCCTGTAACATTCCAGTAAAGCTGGTCATGATCTTCCAGAAATAATATGGCATTTTTAACTTTGTAGGTGATCACGTAAGTCTGAAAACCGCTCACGTATTTATTTGCATCACCTATTTTAATGTTGATGACACTGCCTTCTTTGCTGACCTGGTATTTCCAGGGGACACCGTTCTGGTCCTTGACCGAGATCACATTCAGCGGTGTTATCACCGTGCCGCCCAGGTCGTCCGTATACCTATAAGGAATTTCCCTGTAAATGCCGTGCCTTGAGGTCAAAAAATATACGACTATTGTTTCTTTGACCATGATGGAGGCATCGCTGCTGATGACTATTTCAGAGTTGAAATCGTTTATGGTATAGTCCTGCGCGTTAGCAGCGGACGGGAGGAAAACCAGGATTATCAATATGGCGCATATTATTAAAGATACCTTTTTCATTCAAAAGCTCACCTTGACTGGCTCTCTCTCGGCTTCCGGCGCCGCCAGCTCGAAGAACTCCTCCTGCTTGAAACCGAACATGGAAGCCACGATATTTGATGGAACGGACTCTACCGTTATGTTGTAATCCCGGACTACAGCGTTGTAGTATCTCCTGGCATACTCGATGTTGTTCTCAAGCTCCTGCAGCTGAGTCTGCAGCTGCAGGAAGTTGGCGTTGGCCTTCAGTTCCGGATATGCCTCAGCCACCGCAAAAAGGCTCTTCAAAGTCCCGGCCAGCATGTTCTCCGCTTTGGCTTTTTCTGCGGGAGACGTAGCCTGCATGGCCAAAGACCTCGCCTCGGTCACCTTCTCAAAAACGGTTTTCTCATGGGATGCGTAGCCCTTGACGGTCTCCACAAGGTTCGGCACCAGGTCATACCTCTTTTTAAGCTGAACATCGATGTCTGACCACGACGATTTGACGGTATTCCTGAGGCGGATGAGCTTGTTGTATATTGCCATCAGGACAAATACGAGTAATATGATGAATCCCAGTGTAATTAACACATTCATTATCAGTTCCTCCTTTTTAGAATAATTGGATGTGTAAATATTACTATTTATTACATTCTATGAATGAGGCAATCTTCCTTTTTCCGGTGTCTGTAAATATCTATATACCTTTATGTTATAATATATAAAATATTGCAGTGCTTTTTGGAGGGTATGCGCATGAAGAAAATATATGTCCTGTTGATAATGCTCCTGCTGTCCTGTTTTGCAGTTTCAACGGCAGGGGCGGCAGCTATCCCGGCAGCACCGTCTGCCTTGGAAGCGGAAGCTGTTTCTTACTATGAGATACTGCTGACCTGGGAAGACAACTCAGACAATGAATCCGGCTTCAAGATACAAAGAAAAAAGTCCGGCGGCGAGTACACTCTGGTTGATATTATAGGCAAAGACAACACAGATTATACAGACACAGGGCTCACTTATGAAACAAAATACTATTACCGGATCTGGGCGTACAACTCTGTAGGGGATTCGGTTTATTCCAATGAGGCCAGTGCCACGACCGGGGATTCACCTGACAAGCCAACTGGTTTGAATGTAACAGCAATATCCTCTTCCAAGGTTGAATTGACCTGGCAGGACAACTCGGATGATGAGAAAGGATTTATAATCGAAAGAAAGAAGTCAGACGGCAGCTATTTGCAAATTGCAACAGTGGGCAAGAACGATACTAACTACACCAATACCGGGCTCTCCAGCGATACCAAATACTCTTACCGGGTGAGAGCTTACAACAACACGGGAAACTCTGCATATTCCAACGAAGTCAGCATCACGACCGGATATGTTCCTGACACGCCATCTGGCCTGAAGACAACGCCTGTTTCTTCCTCAAGTATCGAATTAACCTGGGAGGACAATTCGGATGATGAGAACGGATTTAAAATTGAAAGGGAAAAATCAGGCGGCAGCTTTTCACAAATAAAAACAGTGGGTAAGAACGTCACTGCTTTTACTGACACCGGACTTACCAAGAATACGAAATACTATTACCGGGTGCGGGCTTATAACAGTTCAGGCAATTCCGCTTACACCGGAGAGGCCTCTGCTGCCACCCTGGGAGATGAAACGGTAATAAGGCTCGTGATTGGGAGTACTACATATTATGTTAATAACGCCACGAAGACAATGGATACCGCACCTATCATCAGGGAGAGCAGGACCTTGCTGCCCATCAGGTTTGTGGCCGAGGCGATCGGGGCGAAGGTGGCATGGAATAACGATGAACGCAAAGCCACCATCACCCTGAATGGAAAGATTATTGATCTTTGGATAGGGGTAAATCATGCCAGGGTGAACGGTCAAGACAAGTTCATAGACCCGACAAACACCCTTGTGGTTCCGGTAATTGCAGACCCGGGGAGGACAATGCTGCCGCTGAGGTTTGTATCTGAAAATTTGGGGTCCAAAGTGGACTGGAACTCCAGTAAAAGAGAAGTAACTGTAACCTATCCGGCACCATAGCTTTACAAACAAAACCGCCCTAGGGCGGTTTGTTTTTTTATTTATACAGCAGGAAAC
The DNA here is from genome assembly GCA_964397525.1 of uncultured Eubacteriales bacterium. Lineage (GTDB taxonomy): Bacteria > Bacillota > Desulfotomaculia > Desulfotomaculales > Pelotomaculaceae > Syntrophopropionicum. Next base: position 7,530 of record CAYNIY010000016.1, on the reverse strand, counting down.
GCTCAGGCGCCATCACGCATTCTACGGATTATTCCGCGCTGATATCGGCGTGGTATTCCTGCAGGGACTTGACACTGGCTTCTTTAGAGGCATTTTCCTTATAGGCAGCGATGCCCTTCGCGCTGGCCAGGGCGGCGGCCAGGGTGGTAATATACGTAACTTTATGTTTAATCGCTGTCTTGCGGATATAAGAGTCGTCGTACTGGCTGCGTTTTCCGGACGGGGTATTGATTACCAGGTTGATCTCATTATTGGTAATCCCGTCGACAATATTGGGACGGCCTTGAAATATTTTCTTTATCTCTTCGGAGCTGACCCCGTTTTCTATCAGGAATTTGTGGGTCCCTTCTGTTGCTTTGATTTTAAAGCGCAGTTTTGTAAATTCCCTCGCCGTTTCCAGGGCAGCCGGTTTATCCTGATCGGGGACACTGATCAGGACAGTGCCGGATATCGGCAGGACAGTCTGGGTGGCTTCCTGCGCTTTATAATAGGCCAGGCCAAACGAGTCGGCGATGCCCAGCACTTCACCGGTAGAGCGCATTTCCGGTCCCAGGATCGGGTCTACTTCCTGGAACATATTAAACGGGAAGACCGCTTCTTTGACTCCGAAATGCGGGATTGCCTTTAAAACCATTTTGCTGACAGATGACTCTTTACCTGTTTCGGCCGCCAGCATGATTTCCGTGGCTATTCTGGCCATAGAAACATTGCATACTTTTGACACCAGGGGAACTGTCCTTGAAGCACGCGGGTTGGCTTCCAGCACGTAAACCCGGTCATCGGCGATGGCATACTGCATATTCATCAGACCCACCACGTTCAGTTCCCTGGCGATCCTCTTGGTATATTCCACAATGGTATCAATATGCCGGGCCGGTATACTGATCGGCGGGATCACACAGGCTGAGTCCCCCGAGTGGATGCCGGCCAGTTCGATATGTTCCATTACCGCCGGCACAAAGGCGTCGGTCCCGTCGGCAATGGCATCTGCTTCCGCTTCAATCGCATTCGTCAGAAACCTGTCGATCAAAATCGGCCTTTCCGGCGTAACACCGACCGCGGCCGCCAGGTACTGGCGGAGCATTTCCTCGTCGTAAACAACTTCCATGCCGCGGCCGCCCAAGACATATGAAGGGCGGACCATCAGGGGATAGCCGATCCGGTTGGCGATAGCCAAGGCATCCTCAATATTCACCGCCATCCCGGATTCCGGCATGGGGATGTTAAGTTTATCCATGATCTGGCGGAACCGGTCGCGGTCTTCGGCCAAATCGATCGTTTCCGGTGATGTGCCCAGTATTTTAACGCCGGCTTTTTCCAGTTCAGCGGCAATGTTCAGGGGTGTCTGGCCTCCGAACTGGACGATAACACCCAGCGGCTTTTCTTTTTCATAGATGCTCAGCACGTCTTCTACTGTCAGCGGCTCGAAGTAGAGCTTGTCCGATGTGTCATAATCGGTGGAAACCGTCTCCGGGTTGCAGTTGACAATGATTGTCTCAAAGCCCATGTCACGCAGGGCAAAGGCCGCATGCACACAGCAGTAGTCAAACTCAATGCCCTGGCCGATCCGGTTTGGGCCTCCCCCGAGGATCATTACTTTCTGCCGGTCGCTGGATGCAGTCAGATCCGGGGCATTATAAGTGGAGAAATAGTAGGAAGCGTTTTCAACACCGCTGACCGGGACGGCTTCCCATCCTTCGACAACTCCCAACGCGGTCCTGCGCCGGCGAATATCTGGTTCTGGCAGGTCTAAAAGCAGCGCTAAATAACGGTCTGCAAAACCGTCCTTTTTCGCCCGGATTAGCAGCTCATCCGGGAGAAGCCCGTTTTTATGCTTGATGATCTCTTCTTCCAGTGTAACAAGCTCCTTCATCTGCTGTATAAACCAGGGCTTGATATGGGTCAGCCGGTAAAGTTGCTCAATATCTGCGCCTTTGCGCAGGGCTTCATACATGATAAACTGGCGTTCGCTTGATGGCTCTGCCAGCAGCGCCAGTAATTCTTCCAGGCTTAGACGGTTGAAATCTTTGGCAAAACCCAGCCCGTACCGGTTGATTTCCAGGGAGCGAATGGCTTTCTGAAAGGCTTCTTTATAGTTTTTGCCGATGCTCATCACTTCGCCTACGGCACGCATCTGTGTCCCCAGCTTATCCAGGGAACCGGGGAACTTTTCAAAAGCCCAGCGGGCAAACTTGATCACTACATAATCACCGGAAGGAGTGTATTTATCCAGAGTGCCATCCCGCCAGTAAGGGATTTCGTCCAAGGTCAGGCCGGCTGCCAGCATGGATGAGATTAAGGCGATAGGAAAGCCGGTGGCTTTGGAAGCCAGAGCAGAGGAGCGGGAAGTACGGGGGTTAATTTCAATGATCACCACCCGGTCTGTTTTGGGATCGTGGGCAAACTGAACATTGGTGCCGCCAATGACTTCGATGGCTTCCACTACATCATAAGAATATTTTTGCAGCCTCTGCTGCAGCTCAGGGCTGATCGTCAGCATCGGGGCAGAACAAAAAGAATCGCCGGTGTGCACACCCATGGCATCAATGTTTTCGATGAAGCAAACTGTAATCATCTGGTTTTTGGCATCCCGGACGACTTCCAGCTCCAATTCTTCCCAGCCCAGCACTGACTCCTCGATCAGGATTTGCCCCACCATGCTGGCAGCGATGCCGCGGTTGGAGATTGTTCTTAATTCTTCAACGTTGTATACCAGGCCGCCACCGGTACCGCCCATAGTGTAAGCGGGTCGGATAACCACGGGGTAGCCTAGTTCCTGGGCGATAATTTCAGCTTCCTCCACACTGTAGGCCGGTTTACTGCGGGGCATCTCAATGCCCAGCCGGTTCATTGTTTCTTTAAAGGCGATGCGGTCTTCGCCGCGTTCAATGGCGTCTACCTGCACTCCGATCACCTTAACTCCGTATTTCTCCAAAACACCGGCCTTGTGCAGTTCCGAACTTAAATTGAGAGCAGACTGGCCGCCTAAATTCGGCAGGAGCGCGTCCGGCCTTTCCTTGGCAATGATATCGGTCAGGCTTTTTAGATTCAGCGGTTCTATGTAGGTTACATCAGCAATTCCCGGGTCCGTCATAATAGTAGCCGGATTGGAGTTGACCAGCACAATCTGGTACCCAAGTTTTCGCAGAGCTTTACAGGCCTGGGTACCGGAGTAGTCAAATTCACAAGCCTGGCCGATCACGATCGGGCCTGAACCAATGATCAGGACTTTGTGGATGTCGGTCCGTTTTGGCATATTTCTCCTCCCGCTTCACATATAAATAGGAAATATCTCTTATGAAAAAATTGTGTTTACTCAAAACTAAATTATATCAAATTTTTATGCATTTGTATGTTGTTATGTCACAAAAAAAGAACATCTCCTGAAAAACAACGACAGGAGGTGCTCTTTTGACAATCTTTTTACTGATTCATATACTCAAATTAAGTGCGATCTACTACCAAACTTCCGCATAAGCAGCATTGTTATAGATACCTTCAAGATTTGCCTTATGGCCTTTTTCCATGTCTGCCAAAGCATCAAACATTTGCTTTTGCTCTGCACTCTGGCTGGATGCTGCCATTGCGTTATACATATCCATCGCTTCTTGCTCATTTTTCATGGCCATGGCAACAGCATCCGCAAACTTCATATCTGCTTTTAATTCCGGTTTTTCAACTGTTTCAGAAATTTTATAGTCGATAGCCTTTGCAAATACCAGTGGTTTCGCGTCAGTTTTAATATATCCCTCCAGAGTTTTTCTGTGATCCAACTCATCGGCTGCTAATTTTGTAAATAATTGCTTCACAGAAGCATCCTTAGCTTTCTTAGCAATAGCCGTATACAACTCATTGGCTTCAATTTCACATTTAACAGCAAATTTCAAGATTTTTTTATACTCTTCTGTTTTCAATAAAATAACCCTCCCTTTTTATTTTTAATTAAGTCTAACGCAAGTTTATTCAGATTGTCAAGATACTTTTAAGCAAGTAAATATAAACATAATATGTATTTTCTATGCGCTTAGTTTAAAACAAAGCGCATAAAAAACTGTTACTGCAAGATAAAATGGTGATAGAATTAGAGCAATACAGGTATCATTAAGCGCAAAGCGAATAACCAAACGCGAGGTAGAAAACATGGAGTCTGTCTATCTGAATAACTATATAATCACCATTGAAAAGCAGTTCCCCAGAGACATCGTTAAGGCTAGTTTTCCCCTGCGTTATGGAAAATGCTCAGTGATAAAAACGCCCGAATACGAGTTCCTGTTCAATTTAAACGGGGAAATCAAGTTCATCCGCGGGCTTTACTTAAAAAGCTGGCCGCACCTGGCTGAACAGCTGAAACGGACCGACGGCAATGACTGGGTTTATTATTCAGTCGGGGACGAAAGCGGTGAAAAAGGCATTATCTCCTGGCTGGGCGAATATTATTTGCCCTGCCTGCCATATCCCAGCAATTCGGCCTGGGAATTCAGCTACTTTTCAAATCCCCATGTCATGAAAGCCCTTGCAGCATGGTCACAATTGTATGGAAACCTCTACGGGGCGCGAAAAGAAGGTTTGTCTGCCAAAGTAAGCGACTTCATTGACCTGGTGCTCAATAATGACGAAAATGTTTTGCACGAGAGGGCAGTGAGACTGCATTCGATCATTGGTGGACACATTACTGTCCTGCCGCCCGATACGCGCCATGTTGATTATGAAATCGTCCCGCTGATGATTGCCGATGGTTGTCTTTACCACTGCAAATTCTGCTGTGTCAAATCGGCGCAGCAATACCAGGCCCGCTCCAAAACCGATATCCGCGAGCAAATCAGACAGCTGAAGATCTTTTACGGCCGCAATATTGAGAATTATAATGCCTTGTTTTTGGGAAATCACGACGCGCTGGCAGCCGGGGAGGAATTGATCTGCCTGGCTGTTTCCGAAGCCATTGAGGCCTTTGGGTTTGGAGGACCACGATCAAAGGCTCCCAGGCTATTCATGTTTGGCAGCGTGGATTCACTGCTCGATTCGGGAAATGAGTTATTTGAAAAACTAAACCAACTGCCTTTTTACACCTACATCAACGTCGGTCTCGAATCTGTCGACGCGCCAACTCTGGCATACATCCATAAACCCCTAGATCCCGGAAAGGTCCGCGCTGCTTTTCAGAAGCTGCTAGAAATCAACGCCAGCTATGCAAACATTGAAATTACAGCCAATTTCCTTTTAGGAGAACAGCTTTCACCTGACCACTATGTATCTCTGGCTGCATTGCTGCGGGATGCTCCCGTCACTACGCACGGTAAAGGAGCTGTCTACCTGTCACCATTGATGGACAGTCCCAAAAAGCGCGAGCTGCTGCCAAAATTCCTGGAAATAAAGAAGCAGAGCCGGCTGCCCGCCTATATCTATCTGATCCAGCGGTTATAAATTTCAGGGCATAAAAAAACACAAGAGTGCAATATATAAGGAGCTGAGAGATATGTCTAAATACAAAGATCAGTTTGCTGACCTCAAGGCAGGCGATGGCGATGTTAAGGAAATAGACGGGAAAATGGTGGCAGCCAGCCGCGATGACCAAGGTGGACTTCACATCAGCTCGGCAGTCTGCCCCCATTTGGGATGTTTTGTTAGATGGAATAAAATAAATCGCAATTGGAATTGCACATGTCACGGATCGAGATTTGATCCAGGGGGAAAAGTCATTAACGGACCAGCATTGAAGGACTTATCTAAAGATATTTAAATAGACTATTGTCTCAATGCCCCTTTTTTAAGCCTCTGTTTGAGCTTTCACTACGCTTGTCCCGCAGTATTTATCCCGTAAACGTGGTTTCTCAATTTTACCGGTAGGATTGCGCGGAACATCATCAAATATAATTCTTCGCGGGCGTTTGTAGCGCGGCATGGCAGAGCAGAATGCAATGATTTCTTCTTCAGTGCACATGCAATCCGGCTTTAACTGGATGATTGCCGCTGCGATTTCTCCCAGGCGCTTGTCGGGCAGACCAATGACGGCGACGTCCTTGATCGCCTCATACCTGCGCAGAAAATCTTCGATCTGTACCGGGTATAGATTTTCCCCGCCGCTGATAATCACATCTTTCTTGCGATCAACCAAATAAACAAAGCCATCTTCATCCATCCGGGCCATGTCACCGGTAAAAAGCCAGCCGTCCTGTAATATGGCCGCAGTCGCTTCCGGGTCGTTGTAATAGCATTTCATAATGCCTGGCCCTTTCACAGCCAATTCCCCCACCTGTCCTGAAGTTACCGGGAATCTCGATTCATCGGTAATCATGATTTCCCAGTTGAATCCCGGTTTACCGATAGCGCCAACTTTGTGAATGTTTTCCGTACCCAAATGGACACACCCGGGACCGATAGATTCGCTCAGGCCGTAGTTGGTGTCATAAAGATGTTTGGGAAAATATTTTTTCCAGCGGTGAATCAGGCTGGGAGGTACAGGCTGCGCGCCAATATGCATAAGCCGCCACTGGGAGAGATGATAATCTTTCAGCTTCACTGATCCTCTTTCAATAGCGTCCAAAATATCCTGTGCCCAAGGCACCAGCAGCCAAACGATAGTAACTTTTTCTTCGGAAACCGCTTTGAGTATCCACTCAGGTTTGACACCGCGCAGCAAAACGGCTTTGCTCCCTACCAGAAAGCTGCCAAACCAATGCATCTTGGCGCCGGTGTGGTACAACGGCGGAATGCACAGGAAATTATCTTCCCGCGTCTGACTATGATGTTTGTTTTCCGTATAGCACGCCGACATCAAACTGCTGTGTGTATGCAGAATCGCTTTCGGAAATCCTGTGGTCCCCGAGGAAAAATACACAGCCGCATCATCTTCGTCCCTGAGTTTAATGTGTGGCACTCCAGAAGAACAATTTGCCACCAGGCGGTCATAGCTTTCAGCAAAAGAAGGACGGTTTTCTCCGGCATAAAAAAGTACCTTTACATTAGGAATCTGCTCGCAAATAGTTTCCATACGGCCAATGAACTCAGGCCCGAAAATTAAAGCGCGGGCTTCAGATAAATCCAAACAATATTTTATTTCCTCCGCGGTGTAACGAAAATTTAAGGGCACCGCAACAGCTCCGGTTTTCAGAATGCCGAAATAAATTGGCAGCCATTCCAGGCAGTTCATCAACAGGATGGAAACTTTGTCCCCTTTTTTTATATTCCTGCTCAGCAGTAGATTGGCAACCCGGTTCGCCTTGTCTTCGAACTCACGCCATGTTATCTCCCACCGGTATTCCTCTGCCGGATTATTTTCTATCAGCTCGTACTCACGCCATGTAATATTACGCTTCTCCTGTACCCCAGGATTGATTTCAACCAGGCTGACATCCTGGCCGTACAGCTCGGCATTGCGCGACAGTATTTCTGTGATCGGCACTTTTAGTTCCTCCTGACTACGCTCACATAATTAATTTATAAGAGCAAAATAGATCTCTTAAGACAAAATGACAACATTTCAGTCAATTATAAGGGTTTTGATTTGGTTAATCAACGGCATTTTTTGTTAAT
>CAYNIY010000015.1:0-34269 GCA_964397525.1 uncultured Eubacteriales bacterium | reverse complement strand
TACAGTACGGGTTAATACTTTAAAGACCACCAGGAAGGAACTTATTGAAAGGCTGGAAAGTGAGGGCATGAGAGCCCGGGAAACTGCCATCGCCCCTGAAGGAATAGTAATTGAAGGCTTTCTGTCCATAGGTTCAATGGCCGCATTTAGAGAGGGTTTGTTTCAGGTGCAGGATGAAAGCTCCATGCTGGCGAGCAGGGCCCTAGCCCCGGAGCCAGGTTCTGTTGTGCTGGATACCTGCAGCGCTCCGGGCGGTAAGGCCACTCATCTGGCCCAGTTAATGGATAACCTTGGTGAAATTGTTGCAGTTGATATTCACCCTCATAAGCTGGCCCTGATTAAGGAAAACTGTGCCCGCCTGGGTATCAGCATGATTAAGGTAATTACCGGTGACGCCAGAACGCTGCCGGAGAATCTACACAACAGCGCAGATTATGTACTTGTAGACGCTCCCTGTTCAGGCTTAGGTGTATTGGGACGCCGGCCTGACGCACGCTGGCGTAAGAAGCCGGACCAAATTGCTGAACTGGTTAAACTGCAGGCGGAAATTCTGGAAAGCTCAGCCCGCTGTGTTAAGGATAACGGTGTCATGGTTTACTGCACCTGTACGATAACCCGCGAAGAAAACCTGGGCCAGGTCGAGGACTTTCTTTCCAAACACCCGGAATTCACAATGGAGGATATGACTGCACTGCTTCCCAGGGAACTGGATACTGAAGGGACTATGTCCCGCGGTTATCTGCAGATCCTGCCGCACCGGCACAGAATGGACGGCTTTTTTATAGCCCGGATGAGAAAAAAAGGAATCATAAAAGATCATGGAGAATAATTCTAAGCTCAGGATAAATTTAAAAGATCTGAGTATCTCAGAGCTTGAAAACTTCATAAACAGTTTAGGTGTTGAAAAATACCGGACAAAGCAGGTGGCTGAATGGATATTCAAAAAGGGAGCCGCCTCTTTCCATGAAATGACAAACTTGTCCCTGGATTTAAGGGTGCGCCTGGAATCAGTGTCCCGGATCAGTGTGCCGGAAATTAAGGACAGGTTGATCTCAGGAAGCGGTGACACAATAAAGTACCTGTTCGGGCTGTCCGACGGGCAGGTAGTGGAAAGTGTTTTCATGAGGCATGATTACGGAAATTCAGCCTGTGTTTCAACACAGGTGGGATGCAGGTACGCCTGCGCTCTCTGCGCATCGGGCCTGGGCGGGTTGGTTCGCGACCTGAGCCCCGGGGAGATCTACGATCAGGTCCTTGGTATGCAGCAGGACAGCGGCGAAAGAATAAGCCGCCTGGTAATCATGGGCTCCGGTGAGCCGTTGGATAATTACAGTGCGACATTAACCTTTATCAGAAATATTGCCGCTCCATATGGTTTAAATATCGGGTACCGTCACATTACGCTATCAACCTGCGGGCTTGTTCCCGGCATCAGAAAACTGGCCCTGGAAAAGATTCCTCTGACACTTGCTGTGTCGCTGCACGCGCCAAACGATGAACTGCGCAATCAGCTGGTACCGGTAAACCGGAAATACCCATTGCGCGAATTGATTTCAGCCTGCCGGGACTACGCCCGCGATACGGGCCGCCGGGTAACTTTTGAATATGCGCTCATAGCGGATGTAAATGATACCAGGGAACACGCGCTTGAGCTGTGCCGTCTCTTGTCCGGCATGTTATGCCACGTTAACCTGATCCCAGCCAACCCGGTTGCCGGAAAGGGCATTGAGCCGCCGCCAAAGCAGCAGATTGAACTGTTTAAAAATATCCTGGAGAAAAATATGATTGCAGCAACTGTCAGGCGGGCGTTCGGGGCGGATATAAACGCAGCCTGCGGGCAATTGAGACAGCGCACAATAGGAGACGTGGGACGTGAGAAGTGAGACGTGGGAATTGTGGCGCAGGACACACCGGCGTCTGACGTCTGACGACCGAATCTGTAGGTGCGATTTTAATCGCACATCGGTCGGATAAATCCGATCCTACATAGCCGTTGATTGCAGATTACCAATTTGGGGGGTGTAAAACTTGGGTATGTTCTCTGGATTGGAAGGCAGCCTGGAAAAATATGTTGAAGGTTTGTTTAAAGACGGTTTTAGCGGGCAGGTCCAGCCGGTTGAAATTGCGAAGAAATTAGCCAGAGAGATGCGGGACAGCAAGCGCGTCAGCATCAGCAACATTTATGTGCCAAACGAGTACACAGTTTTCCTGCACCACTCCGATTGGGAAAGCATCTCCAGCTTCACCGGCGCGCTGGCCAGAGAACTGCAGGATTATATAAGCCACAAGGCATCAGAAAAAAAATATTCCCTGGCCGGCAGGCCCCTGGTAAAATTTGTTACTGATGAAAGCATCTCACCGGGGAGCATAAGGGTGGAGTCAATGTTCAGCGAGGCGCCGCCCGAAGAAGAAAAGACTGCTTTGGAGCATGAACAAATTGAACACACACAGCGTTTTACGCCGGTCAAGGGCGCTGCCCTGCCTGGCCCTGCGCCTTTACTATATAGAGCAAAACTGTTTATAGACACCGGACCCCAGCATGGCAGATCGTTTGACCTGAAAAAGGATCTAATTGTGATCGGACGCAGTGAAGATTGTGATCTTGTCCTCAATGACGACAGTATTTCACGAAACCATGCGCGGCTTGAACGGCACCGGGGCGGTTATACAATCTACGATCTTGGCAGTACGAACGGCACCAGGGTAAATGGTGATAAAATCACATCAAAGATTCTCACTTCCGGGGACGTTCTGATGCTTGGCTCTACAAGCTGTACTTTTAAGGTGGAATAAAATTGTTCTCTGTTGTTACATTAATCCTGCGTTACGCCTTTCTTGTGCTTTTAATTATTTTTGTCATCAAACTGGTCAAACAGATGTTTTGCGACCTGGCAAACGACAAGGCACTGCTGCCGGACGCCCTCGGGGGGCTGTCTGAAATTAAAGATATACAAGAATCTGCCGGCGCCAAGCTGACAGTAGTCAACAGTTCCGCGCCGGATCTGAACTGCGGCGACGCGTTTGAGATTGACAAAGACATAGTATTAGGCAGGATCGGCAGCAGCGACATTGTGATTGGGGATACATTTACTTCCAGCAAGCATGCCAGGGTCTACATAAAAAAAGGGCATTACTGGCTGGAGGACCTGGGAAGCACAAATGGCACGTTCTTAAATGAAGTACTGGTTGATCAGCCTGTTATTTTGGCCGATGGAGATATGTTCAGAGTGGGCGGTGTCACTTTTAAGTTTGTGAGGTGTGGGCATGAAATGGGCATACATAACTGATACCGGTTTAGTCAGGGCACTAAACGAAGACAGCCTTTGCATATCAGAACAGGACAGTTTCTTTGCGGTAGCTGACGGCATGGGCGGTCACCGGGCTGGGGAGGTTGCCAGCAAACTTACTCTCCAATTGCTAAAAAGCGAATTAGATAAGCGCCTCAGCAGCGGGGAAAAAGCCGAGCAGGCCCTGGTTAACTCGATTAAAGAGGCCAATCGTTCTCTATATGAAATGTCCGTTAAGAATTCGGAATGGCAGGGCATGGGAACTACTGTAACAGCCTGTCTGAAGCAGGATGAACAGATCCTGATCGGCCAGGTGGGCGACAGTCGGGCTTATTTGCTGCGGGATAATACAATATCCCAACTGACCGAGGACCATTCACTGGTACAGGAACTGGTAAGAAGCGGCAGTATAACAGACGAAGAAGCATTCTCGCACCCGCAGCGAAATGTCCTGACCAGGGCAATCGGCATCGGGCTTGTTCTGGACGTTGACCTGTATCACCTCAGTGTTTTACCCGGTGACCAAATTCTGCTCTGCACAGATGGTCTGACACGATATATGCGCCAGGATGATCTGCTTATAGCTGTTAATGCCGCACCGGATCTCGACTCGGCAGTGAAGGATCTTTTGAAAGCAGCAACCCAGTCCGGCGGGGCCGATAATATTACTATTATCCTGATTGAGTTTTAAAATAATTTTAGTAGTGTGGTCATTTAATGCGGAGGTTTTAAATGTCAACCGGAGTACAATATGCTGCTCCAGATTTGCATACCAGCAGATCAATTAAAGGCAGGCAGAGAGAGAGAAACCTGCTGCTCCTTGCTGCTGCATATATGCTGGCGGGTATGATGACGCTTTGCCTGGATGCGCCTGGGGTACTTGCTTACCAGGCTCCTGCCGCAGGCCTGGCCGCAGCGGCGGCCTTTTTATTAGTCCATTTATACTGGCAAGCCAGTGGTTATAAAGGCGATCGTTATTTACTGTCTATCACTGCTGTGCTGGTTTCGACCGGCCTGGTATTTCTGTTCAGGCTGGATCCGGATTATGGCATGCGACAATTTATATGGATTTTAATCGGGCTGGGATCGCTGGTTTTAACAACAAGAATGCTGGTGGATTTCCGTTTTCTCAGTGACTACAAATATTTATATGCCCTGGTTGGTTTAATTATCCTGATCCTGCCCATATTTTTCGGCAAGGAGCAGGGCGGGGCAAAAAGCTGGCTGGATTTTGGCCTTTTTCAGTTCCAACCGTCAGAATTTGTCAAGATCCTGGTAGTGCTGTTTCTTGCCAGTTTCCTCTCTGAAAACAGGGCTGTACTGACAGCCGGCACCAGGAGGCTGGGTTGGATTTCCCTCCCGGGCCTGAAGGAATTGGCGCCCCTGGTCGTTATGTGGGGGATATCACTCCTGATTTTAGTTTTTCAGCGCGATCTCGGCACTGCTTTGATTTACTTTGGAACCTTCCTGGCTATGGTCTACGCGGCCACTGCAAGAATATTTTATGTGCTTTTCGGACTGGGACTTTTCGTGTCGGGTGCCTCTGTCAGTTATCTTTTATTTGGGCATGTACGGGAAAGGGTGTTGATCTGGCTCAATCCCTGGCCTTTCATTGACGGCATCGGCTACCAGATAACCCAGTCCCTCTTTGCCATTGGCTCCGGCGGGATCCTTGGCGCCGGACTTAACCAGGGTTATCCCGGTTATATACCGGTTGTGCATTCCGACCTGATATTTTCAGCGATCTGTGAAGAACTGGGCCTGCTGGGCGGCGCCAGTATGATCATATTGTTTATGTTCTTTGTTTTCAGAGGCACAAAAATCGCCCTGCACGCCAGGGATGAATTTGCAGCCCTGGCGGCTTCAGGGCTGACGGCCCTCCTGGGCCTGCAGGCTTTTATCATCATGGCGGGAGTTACCAAGCTCCTGCCTTTAACAGGGGTAACATTGCCATTCATCAGTTACGGCGGCAGCTCCCTGGTTGCGAATTTCATCCTGCTTGGATTGTTGCTGAATATATCACACGAAGCAGAAGACAGCTTATGAAACAGAATATAAAAAAGCTCGGGATCATGATCATTGGGCTTTTGGTTGTACTTATTTTTTACCTGTCGTATCTCAATGTCATCCGGGGAACTGAGATTACAGCGAATCCCTACAACCGGCGCTTCCAGGAATATGAGAATCAGGTCAGGCGGGGAACGATATATGATATCAAGGGGCACGTCCTGGCCGAAACTAAAATTTCCGGTGATGAAAATATACGTGTTTATCCATTTGGGCGTGATACTGCTCACCTGCTGGGATATATTTCAGAGAGATACGGCCGGACAGGGCTTGAATCACAATACGACCGCTATCTTTTGGGTATGGAAGGCGCTGACCGGGTAAGTAATTATTTTAACAGGCTTCTGGACAAAGAACAGCAGGGCGGTGAGATAACACTCACCATTGACGCTTACCTGCAGGGTATGGCCATGGACATGCTGGAAGGACGCCGGGGGGCAATCGTGCTTCTTGATCCCGTAACCGGAGCCATCAGGGTGATGGCTTCCAGCCCGACCTATGATCCCAATAGACTCGAAGAACTCTGGCCGCAGCTGATCAGTGACAAGAGCTCGCCGCTGCTAAACCGCGCCGTTCAGGGCGCCTACCCGCCTGGTTCGACCTTCAAAATTGTTACTGCCGCCGGTGTTTTAGCTTCCAAGCCCGACTATGCGGAAAAAACATTTAACTGCCCGGGATTCCTGGTAGTAAATGGGTACAGGCTGGATGACACTGCTGTGCACGGTGAAGTTAACTTAATAGAAGCCATTGCCGAATCGTGTAACACGACCTTTGCACAGCTTGGATTGGACCAGGGAGCGCAAAACTTTACCAGAACGGTTAACGCTTTCGGGATCATGAAGGATCCCGGCATTGGCATCACTGTGCGTTCAGGAACAATGGCGGCCGCTGAAAACATGATCCCCACTGAGCTGTCCAGCAGCGCCATTGGGCAGGGTGAAATGCTTGTGACTCCTCTGCACATGGTCTTGGCAGCGGCAGCTGTTGCCAACAAGGGTGAGATCATGCGCCCGTACCTGGTAGAAACAGTGAATGACTCCCGGGGAGAGACTCTTCAGCAGGGTTCGGCGCATCACTGGCTTACTGCCACAACCCCGGAGATCTCCGGGATTATTAAACAGGGTATGATCGACGCAGTAAGGATTGGCACGGCCACAGCCGCTGCGGTGCCTGGTTACCAGGTGGCAGGCAAGACTGGTTCAGCTCAAAACCCACATGGTCAAACCCACGCCTGGTTTATTGGTTTTGTCCCGGCAGACCAACCAAGTTTAGCGGTAGCTGTTATTTTTGAAAACGCAGGGGCAGGCGGCACAGAAGCTGCGCCTGCTGCGGCGCGCCTGTTGTCAGCAGCTTTGAACAGGGATTACTAATTAGATCTTGGTCTTTAAAAGCGTGAGATATGAGACGTAGAAATATTTAATTGCAGGAACGAATCTGTTCACACAGAATAGATTATAGAGGTGAAAACATTGATCGGCAAAATTATGGGGAACCGTTATGAACTCCTGAAGCAGCTCGGCGGTGGCGGTATGGCTATTGTTTATAAGGGGCGGGATACCATGTTAAACCGCCTGGTTACTGTAAAGATGCTTCGCCCGGAATTCATTAGCGATGAAGATTTTGTGAAGCGGTTTCGCAGGGAGGCCCAGGCTGTTGCCAGCCTTTCCCACCCAAACATAGTCAGTATTTATGACGTTGGTTTGGAGGATAAAACCCACTACCTGGTCATGGAATATGTGGAAGGTGATAACCTTAAGAACCTGATCAGAGAAAAGGGGATAGTACCTGTTGACAGGGCGGCAGAGATCGCCCGCCAGGTGTGCGAAGCTCTTCAGCATGCCCATGAAAACAACATTGTGCACAGGGATATTAAGCCGCAAAACATTTTGATCACAAAAGGGGGGCGGGCCAAGCTCACAGACTTTGGCATCGCCAGGGAAGCGACAACTGCTACCCTTACTCAGACAGACACTATAGTCGGTTCAGTTCATTATATTTCTCCAGAACAGGCGAGAGGAGAAACTGCCGACCCCCGGTCAGATATTTATTCGCTGGGCATTGTATTGTATGAAATGGTTACCGGGGTTCTTCCATTTAAAGGAGAAACTCCGATTGGCGTTGCCCTTAAGCATATTCAGGAAAACCCTGTCCAGCCTTCAAGCCTGAACCCGTCTGTTTCTCCGGATCTGGAAAGGGTAATCATTCGCGCGCTGGCGAAAAATCCGGCAGACCGGTACCAGACTGCCAGTGATATGGCAGCCGAGCTTGGAAAGCTGTCCGGCGCTGCGCCCGTTGATTTAAAGCAGGATGATGATGAGTTCGCCACCAGGGTAATCCCTGCCATCCAACCTTTGCAGGAGGATTTGCAGCCTGCCGGTGAAAATAATATCATTACCAGGAGCCGCCCGGTAATTAAGTGGCTGGGACTGGTGCTGCTGATCATGGCTATTGCCGGCGCCGCCGCCTTCTGGTACTATGTCAATGTTCCAGAAGTCAGCGTGCCGGATGTTACAGGAGAAACCGAGGCGGATGCCAGGGAGATCCTTCAGGGGCAGGGCATTAAAAACATTCAGATTGCCCGTAACGCACACCCCAATGTCGCTCAAGGTCTGGTCATATCACAGGATCCCGAGTCGGATACAAAGATTAAAGTGACACGAACTGTAATCCTTTCTGTCAGTGTGGGTGCAGAACTTCGTGATGTGCCGTCTGTTATCGGCCTGCCAATAAGTGAAGCGAAAATTTTAATCAATAAAAATGAATTGAATGTAGCTGATCCGGTTCAGGAAAGGAACAGCAATGAATATCCCGCCGGGGTGGTCCTGGATCAGGATCCAAAGGCCGGGTCAAAACTACCAAGAGGCTCCGGAGTGATGTTGTTTGTCAGCAAAGGGGCGCAGCCTGTCAACCAGCTTGTTCCCAGCCTGGTAGGCCTGACAGTTGATGGCGCCAAGGCCGAGCTGGACAAGTTAAAACTGAAGCTGGACGCGAACGCGGGCAAGGCGACAAGTACAGAATATTTTGCCGGGGAGATCATCAGCCAGAGCCCGGCTAAAGAGACAGAGGTACAGGAAGGAGCTACTGTGAGGGTTATCCTGAGCAGCGGCCCCGGTCCGGCAAAACGGGTTGCTAAAGTTGAAGCCAATATACCGGATGACAATAAAGATCACGAGCTGAAAATTGTGGTCAGTGACACGAAAGGAATTAACGATTTTTATATAAACACCTATTCAGCAGGTGAAAAAGTGGTTAAAGAAGTGCCGTATTATGGGAAAGCCGTGATCCAAGTATATATTGATAAAATACTGGCTGGAGAAATGAATTTTGATTAGTCAGGAACACATTGTAGCAGGCATTGTGGTTAAGGCATATGGGGGCTTTTTCTACGTCCATGACGGCCATACAGTGCGGGAATGTTCACTCCGCGGCCGTTTGCGATATACCAAAAAAAAGGTGATGGTAGGGGACCGGGTGCAAATGGTAACCGGCCAGGATAATAAAGGTGTGATTGAGAATGTGCTGTCACGGCGGTCTGTCCTGGAGAGACCGGCAGTAGCCAATGTAGATCAGGCTGTAATTGTCTTTTCCCTGTGCGATCCAGAACCAAACCTGGTTCTGTTAGAGCGTTTTTTAATTACTTCCATGCTGAATGAGGTCATTCCGATTATCTGTTTTAATAAGGTGGATCTGGCGAAAGAGAGCCAGGCAGAAATCGTATCCAGGTACCAGGAAAACTATCATGTTATTGTTACCAGCGCTGTAACCGGTGTAGGACTGGATACTCTGCGGGAGGCGCTGAATGATAGTATTACTGTCTTTGCCGGTCCTTCCGGGGTGGGCAAATCAACATTATTGAATGCAATAATACCGGGTCTTAAACAAAAAACGGGTGAGATCAGCGTCAGGCTGAAAAGCGGAAAACACACTACCCGCCATTCAGAATTAATTGCCTTGCCGGGGGGCGGCTTCGTGGTAGACACTCCCGGATTTTCAAATATGGATCTGCCTGACTTAAAACCAGAGGATCTGGCTGGTTTTTTCCCCGGTATCGGGGATTATCAAACAAATTGTTATTTTAACGGCTGCCTGCACTATAAAGAACCTGGCTGCACGATCAAAAAAGCTGTCGAAGAAGGCAGGATTGAGGGAGACCGATACCGGCAGTACCTGGAATTTCTGGAGCAGCTACTGGACAGGAGGAGGCACTAATGCCACAAATAAAAATAGCCCCATCAATATTATCAGCCAATTTTGCCGCACTGCTGGATGATGTGCTTGAGGTCGAAAAGGCTGGGGCTGAATACCTCCACATCGATGTCATGGACGGGCACTTTGTCCCCAATATTACTATTGGGCCTCTAGTAGTTGAAGCGTTGAGAGCAAAGTGCAGCATGTGTTTTGATGTGCACCTGATGATTGAAAATCCTGATTATTTTATTGAAGAATTTATCAAAGCAGGTGCTGATCTAATCACGGTGCACGTGGAATCTGTTAACCACCTGCACCGGACAATCTCCCTGATTAAGGAAAAAGGCGCCAGGGCAGGTGTGGCTCTTAATCCGGCAACTTCACCGGATACTATTGAATATATACTTCCTAAAGTGGACCTGGTGCTGCTGATGTCCGTTAATCCGGGTTTTGGCGGCCAGACCTTTATTCCGGAAGTGCTGCCGAAAATAAAATATGTACGGAAAATGATGGAACTGCAAGGTCTTGACTTGGAAATACAGGTTGACGGAGGCATCAATAAGGAAATAGCGGCAGCTGTTGTCAGGGCCGGGGCAAATGTCCTGGTGGCCGGTTCAGCGATTTTCAGCGGGGGCGATATTGCTGCGGCAGTGCGGCAGCTTAAAAAAGCAGCTGAAGGTGGTGCTCAGTAAATGGCAGTATGGAAATGCGGGGAATGCGGTGCAGTGGTGGAAGCCCGCTGCAAACCGGGAAAATGCAATAGCTGTGGTGCAATTAAGGACAAGCTGGTAAAAGAAGAAACAGCAAAAAAAGAAAAGTGATTAAACAACAAAAACAACGCCTGCGATTTTTCGCAGGCGTTGTTTTACTTTATGGTGCAGGCATAGATCCTTATTTAACTTCAACCTTGTTTAATTCCGTCAGGTCAGACAGGCTGTTGGCTTTGATCATGCCCTGGGATAACGTATAAAGGGTATCGTCTATATAAAGAATTCTCTGGATATCCCTGTCGCTGTTATACCAATAATTGCCAGCTTTCAGGTAGTCTTCAGAAGTAAGGTGCGTGATCCTTCCTTTGAGGGCAAAACCATTCACCAGGTCGATGTTATAGACGTGCGCGCCCTGGAATGAAAAGGTGCCGTATTCCGGTACCGGCATGCCGGAAGTGCCTGTGCTGCCCTGGACTTCCATTACCCTGACAGGGAAGGACAGCAGGTTTTTATCACGTGAAAAGAGAAGGGCCTTGTGATTGCGCAGCAGTTCCGAATCTGTACCCCTGTCGCCGATTTTTTCCGTAAACATTTGCACTGGGCTGCTGACATTAGTGACATCAAAAATAGCCATTTTCATACCCATGTAGAAAGCCATGCTGTCACCGCCCCAGCCCTTTCCTCCCATTTCCACGGTGTCTTTGCCGAAACCGATAATATGGTTTTCATCATACGGGTGCAGATAATCGCTGTAACCGGGTATTTTCAGGGCGCCAAGTATGGCTGGATTATATGGATCACTCAGGTCCAGTACAAAGAACGGGTCAACAGTCTTAAAAGTGACCAGATAAGCACGGCCGCCTGCAAACCGCACGGAATAGATCTGTTCGCCGGGCGCTATGCCTTCGATTTTACCGGCAATATTCAAGCTGCTGTCGAGTACATAGACATTATTCTTGGAGGTGAACTCATCAGAACGCCAGACCTCGCCGCTGGTGGTGGCAATTCTGAAGAATTCGGCGTCCTCGTCCATGGAAAACTGGTTCAGGATAGTGCCGGGCACTTCACCGCTGGCCTTGTAAGTCAAACGGCCATCATCCATGCCGAATTTGTATACCCTGGTTTTGCTCGTGTCATAAGCAGGCCAAATTTCAGGGGCAATCAGCGGTACTACCGGCTGCCAGACATGATAATTATAGCTGGTCACCGCCACATACAGGTTTTCTGTTGAAGCGTAAATATTTTGCCCGGATCCCAGGTAGCTGGAAACAGCAGCTGCTTCACCGGGGTTGTCCAGATTCAGGCCGGCGACAATCAGGTAGCTTGGTTCTGTAAAATCAGGGAAGCATTTAATGTCAGGATAATCTATTTCAACAAGGTTGTTTCCGGCCGCTGAATCCCGGTACATTGGTTTGGGCTCTCCAATTTCCCTGCCGGGATAGAAATATATGTTCTTGTTGGCAATCAGGTATAATGAATTTCCTGTCTTACGGGAGGAAACATAACTGCCGCCAAGCTCCAGCTCGCGTACCTGTTTAATGTTTGATTTATCTTCAATATTATAGATTATCGCTTTTACGTTATTTCCCTGGTAGTAATAAGGCATCATATCTGATGATACACCACTGTCCATTTTGTATAGTGGAGGATAATATTTGCTTGTGCTGCCTATCACCACCAGGTAAGTGTCATCAACATATATTTCCATTGGGGAAAAGCTCTTATCCGCATAATTCAAGGTGCTGGCAATAGACATGTTTTCAGGCGGATAAGCTTTGGCGATAATAATCCTTTCCCTGTTGACCTGGTATATATAGCTGCCGTCAGTTTTCACTATATCGGCTTCATCCACACCTTCAACCTGGACATTTGTCCTGGAATAATCCGCCGCTCCGGAATCGCTGGCCGCTTCAGGCGCACCCGCTGCTTTTGACTCCTGGGTTGTACTCAAAGGCATGTTAACCGCATCCTTGAAGATTTCTCTTGCTGCCCCGTTCCGGACTTGGCTGTTTTCAAGGAGTTCCTTCAGGTTTTCATATGATCCGACAGCCGGCAGCAACGCGGCTTCACCCTGTGACGGCTGCGGCAGGTTCCCGGCAGGCCCGATCAGGACAGACTGGGTTGCCTGGTGCCAGTCAACAGTGTAGCCGAAAGCTTCTGCGATATACCTGGCCGGCAGGTAAGTACGGCCATCCCTCAGCAGCGGCGCCACATCCATTTCTACGGGCTGCTCTTTGACATATAATGTGCTGCTCCCGACAGCTGCGCTTACGGTCATATCAGCATCGGACAGGGTCACTGTTTGAGAGGAGGAACTCCACACAATATTTCCATCGGGTATCCCCAGGGCTAAAGCAAGATAGCGAACTGGCACAAAAGCGCGGTCATTTTCAATGAATGTTTCAGCATCCATGGCTTTAGCCAGGCCGTCTGCAGTGTATGTCATCTGGCCTGCTGCGAAGATGGCGGTATGGCTGGGTTCAGCGTTCGCTCCTGAATAATTGATCAGAAAACCGGTCAGGGTTAGAACGATAATCCCGAGTACAATAATTTTCTTCATATGCAAAACCCCTCTTCATATTATTTATTAGTTAGACGGCCAATATTTGTAAATGGTTCATTTTGCCATAATATATTTTTAATTTTTGCTCTAAAATCCCTGTCATTTCATACTATTAATATTTATAATTAAATTCAAGTGTTAATTGACTGTAGAAAGGTGTCAAAGATATGGAAAATGGCAGGGTATCCACCTTTCATATGGCCCGTTTTATTACTATTGCCATGGACCTGGCAGAAAGAATAGCCAGTGGTGAATATAAAGAGGGACAAAAGATTTCCGGCCGCTCAACGCTATCCGGCCTTTATAATGTTTCCCCGGAGACTGTCAGAAGGGCCCTCTCCCTTTTACAGGAGTCAGGTGTGGTTAGTGTTCTCCCCGGGACTGGTGTGATTGTAAACTCTGTAAAATCCGCGCAGGATTACCTGGCAGAATCCAGCCAGTATAAGGTGATCAAAGAAATGCAGGAGCGGCTGGCCATTCTGATATCACAGAGAAACAGAATAAACACGGATATCGAACATCTGACCACGGAATTACTGGATTATGTATTAAGCGTGCTTTCAACGAAGCACAGAATCTAATATGATGCCGGCGGCTTGGCAGCCGGCGGGTATTGACATCCGGTATGGCGGGCCATATAATATCGTTTATACAGAAACAACAAGATAAATAGTGAGACCTTCAGGGACGGGTGTAATTCCCTACCGGCGGTATGGCCTTGTGTTATTGATCCTCATGGCCGAGCCCGCGAGCCCGCAAGGGCAGATCCGGTTAAAGTCCGGGGCCGACAGTAAAGTCTGGATAGAAGAAGGTGTATTTGGCCTTTTAATGGTATTTTAAGGCTGGTTATTTTCTTTTATCATAAACCCTGAGGCTCCGGTCCAGGGTTTTTCTGTTTTTCATACAGACAGGCTGGCCGGATTGTTCAAAGGCAAAAATCAGATGTCTGAAAATCGGGAAGGTTTGAATGGGTAGAAAATATATGGAATTCGCCCTGGAACTGGCTGCCAGGGCCCGCGGCAGGACCAGCCCCAATCCCATGGTCGGAGCGGTCGTGGTCAAGGAAGGGAAAATAATAGGCAGCGGTTATCATCTTAAGGCAGGCACTCCCCATGCTGAAATACATGCTTTGAATGAGGCGGGAGAGGATGCCAGGGGGGCAGATCTCTACGTTACCCTGGAACCGTGCTGCCACCATGGGCGCACCGGGCCATGCACTACAGCTATAATCAATGCGGGCGTTGCCAGGGTGGTAACCGCCATGACCGATCCAAACCAGCTTGTTGCCGGTGAAGGAATTAGACAACTGATGGCGGCCGGGATAGAAGTATCGTTAGGTTTGATGGAAGAAGAAGCAGTTGAGTTAAATGAGGTGTTTATAAAACACATCACCACCGGGCGGCCTTTTGTCATTGCCAAGGCTGCTTTAAGCATTGACGGCAAGATTGCTACCCGATCCGGGAAATCACAGTGGATTACCGGTGAAAAGGCTCGCGCATACGGCCACCAGCTGAGGGACTGGTATGACGCAATCATTGTCGGTATCGGCACAGTGCTTGCTGATGACCCCTCCCTTACAGCAAGGCTGCCTGCTGGAGGCCGCGATCCGGTGCGAATCGTCCTGGACAGCCGGGCCAGCATCCCGCTGAAGGCCAGAGTGCTGACCCAGCAGTCGGAAGCACCCACTTTGATAGCCGCCACCTGCGGCGCGCCGCCGGAAAAGGTTGCTGCGCTGCGCCAGGCAGGAATTGAAGTATTGATCGTTAATGAGGGCCCAAGGGTAGACCTGGGTGAACTAATGAAGATTTTAGGGCGCCGGGGCATTACCTCTGTTATGATCGAAGGCGGGGCGGGAGTACATGGCTCAGCTTTTACTGCACAAATAGTTGACAAGGTAGCCTGGTTTATCGCACCCAAAATAATCGGCGGCCAGGATGCCCCCGGCCCTGTAGGCGGTCTGGGTGTAGATAATCCCTCGGAGGCCGCTGAGCTGGAGCGGGTTGTAGTAAGACGCCTGGGATCTGATCTTTTGGTGGAAGGATATTTGAAATATTCATAAAGGATCAATTTATAACGTAACCAGGTGTCAAAAGTTTTGAGGTGGATAATATTGTTTACTGGAATTGTTGAGGAACTTGGAGTAATTAAGGCCATCCAGCGCGGCGCCGATTCAGCCCGGCTTGTCATTGATGCTGCCGTAGTAATCGAAGGCAGCCGGGTAGGTGACAGCATCATGGTAAACGGTGTCTGCCTTACCTCGACAGTTTTTGGCGGCCGCAGCTTTACCGCCGACGTGATGGCGGAAACCTTGGATAGAAGCAATCTTGGTCTTTTAAAAACGGGAGACAGGGTGAACCTGGAGCGCGCCCTGCGGCTCGGAGACAGGCTGGGCGGGCATATTGTCAGCGGCCATATTGACGGGATCGGTACAATAACCCAGCATGAGAAGCGTGACATTGCCATCCTGATCACAATAAAAGCTCCTGAAACAGTGATGCGTTATATTATTGAGAAAGGATCTGTTGCTGTAGACGGTATCAGCCTGACAGTTGTTAAATTTACAAAGGATGCCTTCCAGGTGTCCCTGATTCCTCACACGGCGCGCGAAACAACGCTGGGCTTTAAAAATACCGGAGACACAGTGAATCTTGAAGGGGACATTATCGGAAAATATATAGAAAGAATGATGAGCTGCCGCAGCCTGGGGAACGATTCAAAGTTAAGTATGAGTTTTTTGGCGGAACACGGTTTCCTGTAAATATAAGGGGGGGCAATATTATGCAATTTAACACAATTGAAGAAGCACTTGAGGAAATCAAACAGGGCAGAACCATTGTTGTGGTTGATGACGAGGACCGTGAAAATGAAGGCGATCTGATCATGGCTGCTGAAAAAGCGACTCCTGAAGCAATTAACTTTATGGCTGTCCATGGCCGCGGTCTGATTTGTCTTCCCATCACGGGAAAGCGGCTTGATGAACTTGATCTGCCGGCAATGGTTACCAATAATACTGATCCGCATGCCACCGCCTTTACCGTCTCAATTGACGCCAAGGAATGCACAACCGGGATCTCGGCCTTCGAAAGGGCTATGACTGTCAAGGCTGTTCTGGATCCCAATACAAAACCATCTGATTTGCACCGCCCTGGACATATTTTCCCGCTGCGCGCTAAAGAGGGTGGAGTACTGCGGCGGGCCGGGCACACCGAGGCTACTGTTGATCTGGTTAAACTGGCAGGCATGTACCCGGCAGGGGTGATCTGCGAGATTATGAAGGAAGACGGGACTATGGCCAGAGTACCTGAACTGATGGAGTTTGTTAAGCTTCATAATTTAAAGATCATCACCATTGCAGAGCTGATCAAGTACAGGCGCCGCGTCGAAAAATTGGTGCGGCGGGTTGATGAGGCCAAGCTGCCTACGATACACGGTGAATTCAAAGCTGTGGCTTACGAAAGTCTTCTGGACAACAAGGGCCATCTCGCCCTGGTCATGGGCAGCCTGGAAGAAATTGAGGCGCCGCTGGTGCGAGTGCACTCGGAATGCCTGACCGGTGATGTTTTTGGTTCTATCCGCTGCGATTGCGGGGACCAGCTTGCCCGCGCCATGGAAATGATTGCTGATGAGGGTGCGGGGGTCCTTCTGTATATGCGGCAGGAAGGCAGAGGCATCGGTCTTTTAAACAAAATAAGGGCTTATAACCTCCAGGATCAGGGCAAAGACACAGTGGAGGCCAACCTGGCTCTCGGCTTTCCTGCCGACCTGAGGGACTATGGCCTCGGAGCGCAGATCCTGTCCGACCTGGGACTTAAAAAAATAAAATTAATAACTAACAATCCGCGTAAAATCGCCGGGTTGGAAGGCCATGGACTTGAAGTGGTGGAAAGGGTTCCCATAGTGATCAGACCTGGCAAATGCAACCGTTTTTATCTTTCTACCAAGCAGAAAAAACTCGGCCATCTGTTGAATATTGTCGGAGAACGTTAAGACATTAATTAAAATGATAAAAGCAGCGGAAAGGGGATTTGAGTATGCCAAGATTGTATGAAGGACATCTATTAGGTCAGGGGCTCAGGTTTGGCCTGGTGGCAGGGCGGTTTAACGAGTTTATCACCAATAAACTTCTGAGCGGTGCGCTGGACGCACTGAACCGGCACGGCGTGTTGGATCAGGATATCGAGGTAGCCTGGGTGCCCGGGGCGTTTGAAATACCGCTGGTTGCCCGTAAGATGGTTTCGATGAACAAATATGATGCGGTAATCTGTTTGGGTGCGGTAATCCGGGGAGCGACCCCCCATTTTGATTATGTGGCTGGCGAGGTTACCAAGGGTGTGGCAAAAGTTGGCCTGGACAGCGGCATCCCCACCATATTTGGCATTATCACCGCCGACACTATTGAACAGGCTATTGAGCGGGCTGGTACAAAAGCCGGCAATAAGGGCTGGGATGCGGCTGTTACAGCAATTGAAATGGCCAACCTGATGCGGGATATTGCCGGAGAAAAACAATAACATATGTAATAGCAGGCCTGTAAATGAAAAAACGGCTTAGACGCCGCTTTTTTAAAAATAGTTTTTATATCGCTCTTTGGACCTTACCGCTTCTAAGGCAGCGCGTGCATACCAGGACCTTTTTCGGGGAGCCGTCAATGACAGCTTTGACACGCTGCAGGTTTGGAGCCCAGGTTCTTTTGGTGCGGATGTGTGAGTGACTCAGCTTGATCCCGACTACAATGCCTTTACCGCATATTGTGCAACTTCTAGCCATGAATACACCTCCTTTAAACCACCTATACATTCTACCAAAAAAATATTTTTGCCGCAAGGGCCGATTTTTCGGGAGCGTGAAATTATGTGCAGAAAAATATTATTTTGAGGATATCATGAACAATGTATTTTTGATGAAACCTGTCCAAAGCATAAAGATGGTAGGTCCACGCCGGGCGGCAACCCTGCAGAAACTGGGTATATTTACGATACGGGATCTTTTATATCACTTTCCCAGGCGCTATGAAGACCGCACCCGGCTTACTCCGGCCAGTGCCTGCGTTCATGGTGAGGTGACCACAGTGCGTGGAACGGTCCTGGCACTCCAGAATTTAAAAACAAAAAGGAATTTAACTATAACCAAACTTGCAGTGCACGACGGGTTTGGGATTTTTTATGCTGTTTGGTTTAACCAGCCTTATATAAAGAAAAATCTTTCTCCGGGAAAGATCATATATGTCACCGGCAAGGTAGACAAGAGTTTTGGCGCCACGCAGATCATGGTGGAAGAATATGAAATTGATGATGGCAAAGACATGTTGAGTACGGGACGCCTTGTTCCTGTCTATCCTTTAACCGAGCATCTGAACCAGCGCCTGCTCAGGTCCATGATCAAAGCTTCTCTTGATGAATTGAAGTACCAGGTCCAGGAATTTTTACCTGAAAAAATAATAAGCAAGTATCATTTGCCTGCCCTGGAAACAGCCCTAGCCGCCGTTCATTTCCCCGATCTGGAGAAAGAGGCGCTGAGAGCGAGAAAACGGTTTATTTTTGAAGAGCTGTTTCTTTTCCAGCTGACTCTTGCTGTCAGGAAAAGGGATATTGCCAACAGTGAGAAGGAGCACCGGTATTTACCCGGGGAAAAATTGTTGTATCAATATTTAAAGAACCTGCCGTTCCAGCTTACCGTAAGCCAGATCAGGGTTTGGGAAGAAATATCACAGGATCTGGATTCCTCCAGGCCTATGCACCGCCTGCTTCAGGGTGATGTAGGTTCAGGGAAAACAGTGATCTCCACCATGGCTCTGATCAGGGCTGCTGAGAGCGGTCTCCAGGGTGCTTTGATGGCTCCTACGGAAATACTTGCCGAGCAGCATTACCTGAATATGAAAGATGACCTTTCCGCTATTGGTGTTGATATCGGACTGCTGACGGGAGGAACCAGGAAGAAGGAAAGAGAGCGGCTGCTGGAACGGGTAAGCCAGGGTGATTTGAAGCTGCTGGTAGGTACTCATGCCCTGATTCAGGAAGATGTTGCTTTCCAGAGGTTAGGACTGGTGGTTGTGGACGAGCAGCACCGCTTCGGTGTTCGCCAGAGGGCAACCTTGGGTTATAAGGGGAATTATCCGGATACCCTCGTCATGACAGCTACACCGATTCCCCGTACCATGGCCCTCACGCTGTACGGTGATCTGGATATCTCCATTATTGACGAACTGCCGCCAGGCAGAAATCCGGTTAAAACTTACGCCGTGCTGCCGGGTGCGCTGGCCAAAGTCTTCAGTCTGATCAGCGATCAGGTATGCCAGGGACGGCAGGCCTACATTGTCTGTCCGCTGGTTGAGGAGTCTGAAAAAATTGATTTGAAAGCAGCTGTTGATTTCGCGGCAAAACTTGCTTCGGTAGAATTCAAGAATTTCCGGGTTGGCCTGCTGCACGGCAGGATGAAATCAAGCGAAAAAGAGGAAACCATGTCCCTGTTTCGTCAGGGGGAAATAAAAATAATTGTTACCACAACCGTTATCGAGGTGGGGGTGGATATCCCAAACGCTTCAGTGATGGTGGTTATGGACGCGGACCGTTTTGGCCTGGCGCAGCTGCACCAGCTTCGGGGAAGAGTCGGGAGAAGCGGTCACCAATCATACTGCATTCTTGTCACCAATCCTAAAACAGAGGATGGCCGTGCCCGTATCAGAGCCATGGTCAGGACCTCGGACGGGTTTGCCCTGGCTGAAGAGGACCTGCGTCTGCGCGGTCCGGGAGATTTTCACGGCACCCGCCAGTCCGGGCTGCCCGAATTCAAAATTGCTGACCTGCTGCGCGATGGAAAAGCGCTGGAGGCTGCGCGAGAAGAGGCGCAGGTCCTTGTTCAGGATGACCCTTATTTTAAGCATAACGAGAGCAGGGCAATATATGAAGAAATGAAATCAAGGTTTGATGCGGGCAATAATTATATTGGCTCATAGAAAAGATGTTATAATATGAGTAAACATTCAAATTTCGAAAAAAATCGATTTTCCTGTTCAATTATGCTATAATATCAGATTAAAGGAAGGGATTTTCATTCTGCGCGTTATTTCCGGATCTGCAAAAAGACGCAAGCTGAAAACGCCTCGGGGATTAGCAGTCAGACCGACATCAGACAGGGTTAAAGAGGCGCTTTTTAACATGCTCGGGAGTACCGTACTGCGTTGCCGTTTTTTGGATCTGTTTTCAGGCACAGGAAATATCGGGATTGAAGCCTTAAGCCGGGGTGCTGCCGGCTCAACATTTGTAGAGAAAAATAAGAACAACATACATATAATCAAAGAGAACCTGTATATTACCGGCTTGGAGGATAGAGCGCGGCTGATCTGCAGAGATGCTGTCGATGCCTTGCCCATTTTGGGCAAAGAGGGGCAAAAATTTGACATTATATTTCTCGATCCGCCGTACCATGAAGATTATGAAGTAATTACACTGGCCGGTATTGCGCTGTCAGGGCTGTTGGAGTCTGGCGGGATGGTTGTTGTAGAAAGCTGTGGGAAGCACCAGCTGCCCCGGATTATTGAGGGACTGGAAATGGTTCGTCAGGAAAAGTATGGTGACACCTTGCTTTCTTTTTACTGCGATAAACAAAAAGTCGGGGAGGGGAGCTAGTTTGCGGACTGCAATATGTCCAGGAAGTTTTGACCCGGTAACCTTAGGCCACCTGGATATTATAGGAAGGGCCTCATTATTGTTTTCCAAACTAATTGTGGCAGTCTCCTTGAATCCAACCAAAAACCCGCTATTTACTCCTGAGGAACGGGTTGAAATGCTTAAAGAAGTCCTCGCGCCATACCCCAACGTAGAAGTTGATTTATTTAACGGTTTAACTGTTCACTATGCTATCGAGCGTAAAGCAAAGGCAATTGTAAGAGGCTTGCGGGTGATTTCTGATTTTGAAAATGAGTTTCGGATGGCGCTGACAAATAAAAAATTAGCCTGCCACCTGGAAACAATATTTTTGATGACAAAAGCGGAATATTCATTCATAAGTTCCACAACAGTGAAAGAGATAGCTGCTTTTGGCGGATCTGTACGCGCTTTAGTGCCGCCCCAGGTGGAACAGCGGCTGATTGATAAACTAAGAAGCAAATCAAGGTAGGGAGGTATTGTTATAAAGTGGATCTGCTGAATGCCCTGAACGAACTGGAAGAACTAATTGAAAATAGCGGTAAAATACCCTTTACAAAAAAAGTAATGGTAGAAGAGGACCAGCTGCTCGATCTTTTGGACCGCATCAGGACGACCATGCCTGAGGAAATACGTCAGGCCAAATGGATCATTCAAGAGCGGGAAAAAGTACTGAATGATTCGCAAAAAGAAGCCATGCGGATCATGGATGACGCTCAAAAACAGCTGGAAAGGAAGGCAGACGACAGTGAGGTTGTCCGCCAGGCTAAAATAGCAGCCGAAGAGATAATTGCGAAAGCAGAAGGTATCGCCAAGGAAATACGTGACGGAGCCCGGGGCTATGCTGATGATATTCTGGTAAACCTGCAGGAGAGTCTCGGCAAAATAACAGGTCAGATCGAAGAGGGCCGCACTGAACTCAAGACGATGAAATAATAGTCAATATGTTTAAATTGGAAACAGCTTGACAAAACCAAACCTTCTTAATATAATTCTTGGTGTTGAATTCGGGGTGATGAACATGCTGCAGCTTGATGTAGCACGGCTTAAAAGGAGTCCGGGCGATACTGAAAGTTACGAACTGGCAGCAGATATGCCCCCGCTGAATTTTTCGGGTGAGGATATTACCTTTGCCGGCCCGGTAAAAGCCAGCGTTGTTGTTGGGAATAAAGATAAGGTCATAACGGTGGAAGGCAGAGTATGCGGAGAACTGATCCTGCGCTGCAGCCGCTGTTTAACGCCTTTTAATTATGATTTTGAAGTTGTGCTCGATGAAAAATATGTTTCGCCTCAGGAAACGGGAGAAGTTGACTTGCCAACATTTGCAGGGGACTGCATTGACATCACACCCGAGGTGATAAACAGCATTTGCCTGGTTCTGCCGATGAAAGCGGTATGCAGTGATGCCTGTGCAGGCCTTTGCCCTGAATGCGGCTGTAACCTCAACGAAAGCAGCTGCCGGTGTGTTTTGGAAGATATTGATTCGCGATTGAGCATTTTAAAAGAATTGCTTGAGAAAAATGACAAATGATCAAATCAAAATAGGATGTGTTTTGATTTGAAGGAGGTGTAAAATATGGGAGTACCCAAGAGGAAGGCTTCTAAGCAAAGAGGAAGGCAGAGACGGGCGGCAAACACAAAACTGGAAACGCCGGAGTTAGTCGCATGCCCGCAGTGCCATGCGCTGATTGCCCCTCACCATCTGTGCCCTGAATGCGGCCAATATAATGGCAGGGAAGTAATAGCTGCAAAATAAGCTATGAACATATAAATATTTCAGAATAAGCACGTTTATCTAAACGGGGCTTATTTTTTTTCATTTGCTTGCTATTTCAGATTACGTACATTATACTGTTTTTAGTACCTGGTACTAAATGAAAACAATTATTGCAGGAGTGCGGGCGGTAAAGAAATGAGCAAGGCGGAAAGACAACAGAGCCTGGCCAGATATCTGGAAAGTGATCCTTTTTTGACAGATGAGGATCTGTCAGGAATTTTCAGGGTAAGCGTTCAGACGATCAGGCTTGACCGGTTCGAACTTAAAATACCGGAGTTTAAGGAGAGATTGAAAAGTGCAGCCAAAAACGCCGGTGCCCTGCCGAGGACGCTGTCCGGAAGTGAGCTGGTGGGGGAGATGGTTGACCTTGATGTGGGTACTTCCGGTATTTCCATCCTCACTGTTTTGCCTGAGATGACCCTGAGCAAAACCAGGTTTATCAGGGGCCATCATCTATTTGCCCAGGCAAATTCCCTGGCTGTAGCGGTGATTGATGCCGAGATAGCGTTGACAGGAATTGCCAGGGTTACTTTTAAACGACCGGTTTTGTGTGAGGAAAAGGTGTTGGCCAGAGCGGTCATAAAAGTGAAAAAAGGCAATAAATACCTGGTTAAAGTTGTCTCTTATGTTAAGGATGAGGTCGTATTCCTGGGCAGATTTTTAATTTTCGCAGTGTCGGAGGAGGGAATACCGCAGTGAAAATAGCTGTGGATGCTATGGGTGGGGACTTTGCTCCCCGGGAAGTTGTCCAAGGCGCTCTTCAGGCCGCGATGGAATATGGCATATCCGTGATCCTGGTGGGGGACGAAAAACAGGTTCTCGCCGAACTTGGTAAAGCTGATACCGGCGGCCTGGTCAGCGTGGTACACGCTTCTGAGGTAATTGCCATGGGAGAACCCCCTGCGGTTGCTGTCAGGCGTAAAAGAGATTCTTCGATTGTCAGAGCTACCCAATTGGTCAGAGATGGCGAGGCCAGTGCTGTTGTTTCAGCGGGAAGCACCGGTGCGGCCATGGCTTCCGCCCTGATCTATCTGGGGCGGATTAAGGGGGTAGACCGCCCGGCAATAGCCGGGATAATGCCCAATGAAAATAGTTTCTCACTGATGCTCGATGTTGGCGCCAACGTAGACTCCAAACCCGCGAACCTGCTTCAGTTTGGCATCATGGGGTATCAATATGCCAAGAAAATCATGGGTATAGACAACCCGCGTGTCGGACTTCTCAGCAACGGTGAGGAAACCTCAAAGGGCAGCGAGACTACCCTGGCTGCTTTTCCTCAGCTGCAAGGTGCAGATATTAATTTTATCGGTAATGTAGAAGGAAGAGATATATTCAGC
Source organism: uncultured Eubacteriales bacterium (assembly GCA_964397525.1). Classification (GTDB taxonomy): domain Bacteria; phylum Bacillota; class Desulfotomaculia; order Desulfotomaculales; family Pelotomaculaceae; genus Syntrophopropionicum. Next base: position 10,697 of record CAYNIY010000015.1, on the reverse strand, counting down.
GGCGGCGTGGATGTGATTGTTTGCGATGGTTTTATCGGTAACATTGTGTTAAAAGCCGGGGAAGGACTGGCCGGTATGCTGCTGAAAATGATTAAAGAGGAGATAAATAAAAGCTGGCTGGCTAAAGCAGGAGCAGTATTGGCTAAACCAGCTTTAAAGGCGCTCCAGAAACGCCTGGACTATAATGAATATGGCGGTGCTCCTTTCCTGGGTGTAAATGGTGTGTCAATAATCTGCCATGGCAGTTCCAAAGCCAAGGCAGTAAAGAGTGCGATCAAATTAGCCAGGGATTCGGTTGATAACTGTCTCGTGGAAGAGATTAGAGCAAGCATGGTGAATTTGGAGGTCAGGGAGGCAGGTGACAGTATTGCGTGAAATACTAGTTAAAGCCGGTATTGCCGGTTTGGGTACCTATGTGCCGGAGCAAATTATCACCAATGCAGATCTCGAAAAAATAGTAGATACGACTGATGAGTGGATTGTTGCCCGTTCAGGGATCAGGGAGCGACGGATTGCCCCTCCTGAAATGGCTGCCTCCGACTTTGCGGTGATCGCGGCCCAGGAGGCGATCGCTGACGCGGGAATTACTGCGGCGGAAATCGACCTGGTCATAGTGGCCACAAATACACCCGACATGCTTTTCCCTGCGACAGCCTGCCTGGTGCAGGACCGGATCGGGGCAAAAAATGCCGGCGCCTTTGATCTGGCTGCAGGCTGTACCGGGTTTATGTATGCATATATGGTTGGCAGCCAGTTTATTTCCACAGGCGCATGCCGTAATGTCCTGGTGATAGGTTCGGAGAATTTGTCCAAGATCCTCAACTGGAAGGATCGCAGGACTTGTGTGCTCTTTGGCGATGGCGCCGGGGCTGCGGTTTTAAGGCAGGCCGATCCCGGCAGCGGTATTCTGTCATACAAACTCTGGTCTGACGGGTCCGGCGGGTCTTTGCTAATGCAGCCTGCCGGGGGATCCAGGCTCCCGGCTTCCCATGATACTATTGATAATAATTTACACTACCTCCATATGAAAGGCCGGGACATTTTTAAATTCGCCGTCAGGGCTACGGGTAAAGCGGCTAAAGAAGTGCTCGCTGCTGCCGGATTGGAAAACTCCGATATTGACTACTTTATACCACACCAGGCGAATGTCAGAATTATTGAAGCGGCTGCCAAAAGAATGGGTCTGCCGCGGGAAAAAGTATTAATTAACGTAGACCGGTACGGAAATACATCAACAGCTTCTATCCCGATTGCTCTGGCGGAAGCCGTGCACAGCGGCAAAATCAAAAAAGGAGACCACCTTTTAATGGTTGGTTTTGGTGCTGGTTTAACCTGGGCCGCCGCAGTCGTGAAATGGTAAGGAGAAAATTATCGAGTAATAATAAAGAAATAATGATAAAAGGGGGCGATGATCTTGATCCGGACCGCGTTGTGCGATTTATTGGGTATCGAATACCCGATTATTCAGGGAGGTATGGCCTGGGTAGCTACAGCTGAACTGGTTGCGGCTGTTTCCGAGGCCGGCGGACTGGGCGTGATCGGATCAGGCGCGGCTCCGCCTGACTGGCTCAGAGAACAGCTGCATAAAACCCGGCAGCTGACCAATAAACCTTTTGGCGTAAATGTAATGCTGCTTTCGCCATACCTGGCGGAAATCATGGCTATTTTGTTGGCAGAACCGGTGGCGGTAGTAACTACAGGAGCTGGTAATCCTGGCAAATATGTGACAGCTCTCAGAGAAGTGGGGACGAAAGTTATCCCCGTTGTTTCTTCAGTAGCCCTGGCGAAAAGGTTGGTCCGTTCAGGCGTGGATGCGTTTATCGCTGAGGGGATGGAATCAGGAGGCCACATCGGAGAACTGACGACTATGGCGCTGGTACCGCAGGTAGTGGATGCGGTTGATATCCCGGTTATTGCCGCCGGCGGCATATATGACGGCAGGGGCTTGGTTGCGGCTCTGGCTCTTGGTGCTGTGGGTGTCCAGATGGGTACACGATTCATGTGTGCCCAGGAGTGTACTATTCCCATGAGGGTCAAGGATTTCGTGATCAGGGCTAAAGACCGTGATACTACAATCTCCGGAACTTCCACCGGGCACCCGGTGCGCTGCCTGCGCAACAAGCTCACCAGGAAATTTGATGAAATGGAAAAAAGCGGCACCCCGCCAGAGGAAATAGATAACCTGGGGGTGGGAAGTCTGAGGTTGGCCATGGTCGAAGGTGATATCGAAAACGGCACGGTAATGGCCGGTCAGGTCTGCGGTATGGTTAAAGCAGTGCAGCCGGCTCGTGAAATAATTATGGATATTATGAACAGCGCCGACAGTACGCTGAGTCGTTTAAATAATCAGGTGGTGTAAATTTATGAAAATAGCATTTGTATTTCCCGGCCAGGCCTCGCAGTATGCCGGCATGGGGAAGGAATTCAGCCAGGAATTTCCCGAAGGAGCTGATATTTTCAGGAGAGCGGACAAAGCGCTGGGTTTCCCGCTTTCCCGGTTATGTTTCGAAGGGCCTGAGGAAGAACTAAACTTAACCGCAAATACACAGCCGGCTGTGCTCACGACAAGTGTCGCCTGCCTGGAAGTGATAAAAAGTATGGGCGGTCCTGTCCCCTGTGCTGTAGCCGGCCATAGTCTCGGTGAATATACGGCACTGGTAGCCGCGGATTCACTTTCATTTGAGGACGCTGTTACTCTGGTGCGCAAGCGTGGCCAGTACATGCAGGAAGCAGTTCCTGTAGGTGCGGGCGGAATGGCTGCTGTTATGGGCCTCAGCACCGGGCTTGTCGTGGAGGCATGCGCTAAAGCCTCTGCGTCAGGAGTGGTTGAAGCAGTTAACCTGAACTGCCCGGGCCAGGTGGTTATTGCCGGAGATGTTACTGGTCTGAAAGCAGCCGAACCGCTGCTCAAAGCTGCCGGCGCCAGGCGGGTTGTGCCCATTCCGGTCAGCGCCCCATTTCATTCCAGCCTGATGATTCCCGCTGGAAAGAGACTGGCCGAAGATCTGGACAAGGTTTCCGTAGCAGCCCCAAAGATACCCGTGGTGGCTAATGTGAGCGCTGATTTGGTCTGTTCCGGGCCGGAAATAAAAGAGTCGTTAATCAGGCAGGTATACAGCCCTGTACGGTGGGAAGAGTGTGTCTTAAAACTGATTTCCCTCGGGGCAGATACGTTTGTAGAAGTAGGTCCGGGCAGGGTGCTTAGCGGCCTGATTAAAAAGATCAGCCGTGAAGTAACAATATTGAATGTGGAAGACAGAGTATCCTTGGAAAAATTTCTTGCTTTAACCAGGGAGGTTAGCTAAAATGGTTCTGAACGGCAGGATTGCGATTGTTACCGGAGCCTCAAGGGGCATTGGGCGGGTTATAGCCCTGGCCCTGGCTAAAAGAGGCGCTGCTGTCGTAATCAACTATACCTCCAATGTCGCTGCAGCGGCATTGGTATCAAGTGAAATAAAAGAAATCGGCGGGAGGACGCTGACCTTTCAGGCTGATGTATCGTCATCTGCTGAGGCAGATGCTCTGATCAAAGCTGCAATCGCCGAGTTCGGCAGGGTAGACATTCTTGTAAATAATGCCGGCATCATCAGGGACAATCTTATTCTTAGGATGAAAGATGAGGACTGGGACCGGGTGCTTGGTGTGAACCTGAAGGGCGCCTTTAACTGTACGAGAGCTGCAGCCAGGGGTATGCTAAAGAATCGTTTCGGGCGAATTATCAACATCAGTTCCGTAGTAGCTTTAATCGGCAATACCAGCCAGGCAAATTACTGTGCGGCAAAAGCGGGTTTGATAGGCTTAACTAAAGCCATGGCCAAGGAATTAGGTTCCCGCAGCATCACAGTCAATGCCGTAGCGCCAGGGTTTATCACCACGGAAATGACAACCGGACTGCCCGAAGCGGTTAAGGAGACGATGCTTGCCCAGATTCCCCTGAAAAAGTTTGGTGAACCTGAGGAAGTTGCTGAATTAGTGGCCTTTCTGGCCTCGGATGCTGCTGGTTATATCACTGGGCAGACAATCGCGGTGGATGGCGGCATGTCCTGCGCTTAGAAATTTTTAAGTTAAACTTTCCGGAAGGGGGTGATTGTTAATTATGGAGATTGTTAACAAGGTTAAAGCAATTATTGTTGAGCAGTTGGGTGCTGAAGAAGAGGATGTGAAAGTAGATTCATCCTTCGTGGATGACCTGGGCGCTGATTCATTAGATATTGTGGAACTGGTAATGGCCCTGGAAGAGGAGTTTGAGCTGGAGATTCCGGATGAAGATGCTGAAAAAATCCGGACAGTGGGTGAAGCAGTCAAGTATATCAAGGAACATCAATAAAACAATTTTATTCATTTTAAGTCCCGGCGGGAAACCACGGGACTTTTTTGAAGAGGGGGAATAATTTTTGCTGAAACGGGTTGTTATTACCGGTCTGGGAATAATATCTCCGGTAGGAACAGGCCTGGAAAAGTTTTGGACTTCTATGACTACCGGGGTTTCAGGGATCAGGCGGATTACCAGGTTTGATACGACAAATTTTAACACCAAAATCGCGGGTGAAGTGACGGATTTTGAGCCCACCCGTTATATGGATAGAAAAGAAGCGCGGCGTATGGATCGCTTCACCCAGTTTGCAGTGGCTGCCAGCGGCATGGCTGTTGAGGATGCCTCACTGAATCTTGAGCATGAAGACAGGGACAGGATTGGGGTAATCCTCGGATCGGGCATTGGAGGCATGGAAACACTGGAGGAACAGGCCAAGGTGCTGTTTGAGAAAGGCCCGGGGCGCATAAGTCCGGTGTTTGTGCCGATGATGATTGGCAACATGGGCGCGGGTCAGGTAGCCATCAAATACTGTCTGAGAGGGCCGAATACTACCACTGTTTCGGCTTGCGCTTCAAGCAGTAATGCTATCGGAGATGCTTTTAAGATCCTCCAATACGGCCGGGCTGATGTGATGATCACCGGCGGCGCCGAGGCGGCTGTTACCCCGCTGGCAATGGCAGGTTTCATTCAAATGAAGGCGATGTCAACCAGAAACGAGGAGCCGGAAAAGGCCAGCAGGCCTTTTGACCTGGGCCGGGACGGTTTTGTTATAGGTGAAGGTTCTGCCATTTTGGTTCTGGAAACCCTGGAACACGCCCAGAAAAGGGGCGCCAGAATATACGCTGAGATCGTTGGCTATGGCAGCACCTGTGACGCATATCATATGACAGCCCCTGATCCGGAAGGCCATGGCGCTGCCAACTCGATGAAAGAAGCCCTGGAGGACGCCGGTATTGACCCATCTGAAGTGGATTACATCAACGCTCATGCCACTGCGACCCCGCTGGGAGATAAGGCTGAAACCCTGGCCATAAAAAGTGTTTTTGGGGCGAATGCTGCAAAAGTTGCCATCAGTTCGACCAAGTCAATGACCGGACACCTGCTGGGCGCTTCAGGAGGCTTGGAGGCGATGGTCTGTATTCTGGCTATCTACCATGGTATCATACCTCCGACAATTAATTATGAACAGCCTGATCCGGATTGCGACCTGGACTATGTGCCCAATGTTGCCAGGAAGGCTGTAGTGGATGTGGCACTTTCAAATTCATTTGGTTTTGGCGGGCATAACGCCACGTTAGTATTCAGGAAGTACCAAAAATAATGGTGTAGAAAAACCGTAAACCAGGTGATGCTCTGGTGTATAAAAATATAGAATGCCTGTCCGATATTAAGAACAGGCTTCAACTGGAATGTCTGGATGAAGATCTCCTTTTACAGGCCCTTACACACAGCTCATATATCTATGAAAACCGGCAAAATGGGATTGAAAACAATCAGAGACTGGAGTTTCTGGGCGATGCTGTGCTGGACCTGGCAGTCAGCGATTTTTTGTTCCGCAAATACCCGGACAGTGATGAGGGGGAACTGACCAAACTGCGTGCAGCTTTGGTATGCGAGCCCTCACTGGCCAGAACAGCAAAAAGACTGAAGCTGGGATTTTGTCTCAGAATGGGGAAAGGTGAGGAGCGTTCCGGCGGCAGGGAACGGCCTTCAATTTTGGCTGACGCCTTTGAGGCGCTGCTGGGAGCAATATACCTGGACCAGGGCCTTGCGAAAGCCAGCGAGATGACCTTGAAATTTCTGGATCCCCTGATAAAAGATGTCCTGGAGGGACGGCTGGGCAGTGATTATAAGACAGAACTGCAGGAGATTGTCCAGCAGCTCGGCAGCGAACAGGTTCAGTACACTATAATCAGGGAAGAAGGGCCCGATCACAATAAAATATTTACCGCCGGTGTTATCTACAAGGGTGAGCTGGCCGGTACCGGGTCAGGGCGTTCCAAAAAAGAAGCGGAACAGCAGGCAGCCAAGGCAGCTCTGAGGAAACAATTTTAGAGGGGTTAAAATAATATGGGCATTTTCAGCCGTTTTAAAGAAACCATAACCGGCGGTCCACAACAGGATGTTGGCACTGAAGCGCTGCAGCAGGAGCCTTCTGAGAGGCCTGGTTTATTTGGGCGTTTAAAAGAGAGCCTGACCAGAACGCGGCAGGGCTTTGTGGACAAGATTGACAACCTGATCCACCAGGGCAGGGCTATTGATGAAGATCTGTACGAGGAACTCGAAGAAATCCTGGTGCAGGCGGACATAGGTGTCAACACGGCGATGGAATTAGTAGAAAAAACACGGCGCACCGTTAGAGAAAGACGCACCAGTGATGCCGGTGATCTGAAGGCTATCCTCAAGGAGCACATCATGGAACTGCTGGGCAGCGAAACCATACCTCTGAATACCGGCAGCGAGGCTCCGGCGGTTTTCATGGTGGTTGGCGTTAACGGAGTAGGAAAAACCACCACTATCGGTAAAATGGCAAATCTTTTTAAATTGGAAGGCTTAAAGGTAATTATCGGTGCTGCTGACACTTTCCGCGCAGCGGCTATTGATCAGCTGGAAGTATGGGCTGAACGTGTTGGGGTGGACTTGGTCAAACACCGTGAGGGTGCGGATCCGGCAGCGGTTGCATTTGACTCCCTGCAGGCAGCAAAAGCCCGCCATGCTGATCTTCTGATCATCGATACCGCGGGCAGGCTTCATACTAAAACAAACCTTATGGAAGAGTTGAAAAAGATCAGCCGGGTGTTAGACCGTGAAGTGCAGGGTGCGCCTCATGAAGTGCTGTTGATCCTGGACGCTACGACAGGCCAGAATGCTGTTAACCAGGCCAAGCTTTTCAGTGAAGCTGTCGGTGTTACAGGTATTGTTTTAACAAAGCTGGATGGCAGCGCCAAAGGTGGTATTGTTATTGCCATCAAGCAGGCTTTGGATATTCCGGTTAAGTTAATTGGCATTGGGGAGGGGCTGGAAGACCTCAGACCTTTTTCACCGGTGGAATTTGTTGACGCTCTTTTTGATTAAAAAACAAGTGCAGAATTAGCTTTTTCAGCTTGATTAATATGACGTGTTTTAAATTGGCCTGCTCAACCGGCCTTTTTTTTATCGTATTTTGAAGAGGAATGCGATCAATAAGATAGAATAAAGGTTTATCAGGTACAATAACCAGTTTCCTGGACAGGGGGCATAAGGATGGACATCAGAGTAGCTATTATCGGAGGTACCGGAGTGTATGATCCCGATATCCTTGGCAAGATCAGGGATGAGATGGTATCGACACCTTACGGGGATGTTGAGCTGAAAATCGGAGAACACGGTGGTAAACTTGTAGCTTTTATGAATCGCCATGGAGCAGGTCACTCGATTCCTCCCAACAAGGTAAATTATCGCGCCAATATAAGCGCGCTGAAGAAGCTCGGGATCAGGAATATTTTAGCCACTGCGGCGGTTGGGTCACTGAATCCGCTGATGAAGCCCGGCCATTTTATTTTTGCCGACCAGTTTCTGGACTTCACGAAGTGCCGCCAGCAGACCTTTTTTGACGGCGGCAGCGCCGGTGTGGCGCACACTGATATGACCAGTCCATATTGTGCGGAGCTCAGGGAGATACTTAAGCGCGCCGCTTCAAGCCTGGATTTAACAGCTCACGGCAGCGGCGTTTATGTATGTTGTGAAGGTCCGCGTTTTGAAACAGCTGCAGAAATAAAGATGTTCCGTATGCTGGGCGGTGACCTGGTCGGCATGACAGGCGTACCGGAGGTTTGCCTGGCCAGGGAAGCGGGCATCTGCTACGCTGCGATCGCGATGGTTACCAATTTTGCCGCCGGTATTTCACCAACCAGGCTGGCGCACCAGGAGGTTGTCGATTCCATGATGAAGAACAGTGCGAATATCAGGAAACTCCTGATGGAAACCATCCCCCGGATACAAGAGGATCGCGCCTGTACCTGCACTGTTTAAGGAGAAAATAATGCTTGAAGCAATACGCTGGCTGCCAAATGAAAAGTGTCTGGAGCTGCTGGATCAGACCAGGCTGCCCACGGAAACAACCTATATCAAGTGCTGTGGGTACCGTGATATTGTATCAGCAATAAAAAGGCTTGCTGTACGCGGCGCGCCTGCCATAGGCACTGCCGCGGCTTATGGGCTTGTGATGGCAGCCGGGAAAATAAGTGCAAAGTCAAAAGAAGAATATTCATACCAGCTGCGGGGTGCAGCACATGAGCTGGCGGCTGCCAGGCCGACAGCGGTGAATCTTAGCTGGGCTTTGGAACGTCTGCTCCAGAAATTTAACGACGCTGAGACTGAGGATCCCGGTGAACTCTACGATCTGCTGCTGAAGGAAGCGCATACCATATACCATGAGGACATCTCGGGCAACCGCAGGATGGGAAATTTCGGACAGGGCCTTATCCCGCAGGGGGGGAGCATCCTGACTCACTGCAACGCGGGCGCGCTGGCCACGGCAGGTTATGGCACCGCCCTGGGAGTGATCCGGGCAGCCCGGGAGGCCGGTAAAAATGTTTCCGTGTATGCCTGTGAAACCAGGCCGCTTTTACAGGGAGCAAGGCTGACCGCACTGGAGATGATGCAGGAAAATATACCTGTGACACTGATCACCGATAATATGGCCGGTTTCTTAATGGCGAAAGGGAAAGTTGACCTGGTCATTGTAGGCGCTGACCGGATATCAGCCAACGGTGACGTGGCCAACAAGATTGGGACATATGGCTTGGCGGTAATGGCGAAAGCCCACAATATCCCCTTTTATGTCGCCGCCCCGGTATCAACGGTTGACTTAAATCTGGCATCAGGAGACGAAATACCCATAGAAGAGCGGGATCACTCTGAGGTAACACACCACGGCGGGCGCCTGCTGGCGCCGGTGGGAGTTAATGTCTGGAATCCGGCTTTTGATGTTACGCCCCATAATTTGATTACCGCCATCATCACTGACAAAGGTATTGTCTGGCCGCCTTATGCCGATAATTTAGCGATGGTGGCAGGGTGCAGGAGTCTATAAACAGGATTTATCAGATTAACAGCTGCAGGGAGGATAACATGGCTGATTACATTGTAAGAGATATTAACCTGGCGCCGGCCGGAAGAATGAAGATTGATTGGGTGCAGGCCCATATGCCGGTACTGAATACCCTCAGGAAAGAATTTGAAAGAGACCTGCCTTTTAAAGACACGCGGGTGGCCCTCTCCGTACACCTGGAAGCCAAAACAGCTTACCTGGCCGAGGTGATCAGGGCAGGCGGGGCGGAAGTCGCCGTAACCGGCTCCAACCCACTGTCAACCCAAGACGATGTGGCAGCAGGTTTGGCTGCTGCAGGAATAAAAGTATATGCCTGGTACAATGCCACGGAAAGTGAATACCGGCAGCACCTGCTTGCAGTGCTGGAGCAGAAACCGCAGATAATTATCGATGACGGCGGTGACCTTGTTAACCTCCTGCACACTGTATTAAGGGAGCAGGCTGGTGAAGTCATCGGCGGCTGTGAAGAAACGACCACTGGTGTACGCCGCCTGGAAAACCTCGAACGGGAGGGTAAGCTGTTATTTCCGATGCTGGCGGTGAACAATGCCTACTGCAAGTTTCTTTTTGACAACCGCTACGGCACGGGAGAATCGGTATGGTCTGGGATCATGCGCACCACCAACCTGGTAGTGGCCGGTAAAGCTGTAGTTGTGCTTGGCTACGGCTGGTGCGGCAAAGGCGTCGCCATGCGGGCCAGGGGCCTGGGGGCGAGGGTCATCGTTTGTGAAATTGACCCGATCAAGGCCATAGAAGCCTTAATGGACGGCTACCAGGTGATGGGCAGTGAAGAAGCAGCCCGTGCCGGTGATATTTTTGTCACCGTGACCGGCTGCAGTGACGTCCTGACCAGACACCATTTTAACGTCATGAAGGACGGTGCGATCCTGGCCAATGCTGGTCATTTTGATGTGGAGATCAACAAGGTGCACCTGGCTGGCATGGCTGTTGAGCGACACCAGGTCCGCCATAACATTGAACAGTTTTCTCTGCCCGGCGGGCGTAAATTATATCTTCTGGCCGAGGGCCGTTTGGTCAATCTTGCGGCCGGAGACGGCCATCCTGCGGAAATCATGGATATGTCCTTTGCTATCCAGGCACTATCAGCCAGGTATATTAAAGAAAATGCGGGCACCCTGGTTAAAAAACTATACCCTGTGCCCGGTGAAATTGACTGCCGGGTAGCTGCGCTTAAACTGCAGTCGCTGGGTATCGTTATCGACAGCCTGACCGATGAGCAGGAAGCTTATTTAAACGAGTAGGGTATAAAAATCCGGAGGGATATCATGA
>CAYNIY010000014.1:0-34811 GCA_964397525.1 uncultured Eubacteriales bacterium | reverse complement strand
TCCAGGCATTTATGTTTTATAGCTTTTATGCTAAACTGCATTGTCTTTTTAATTGGAGCGGGTGACGAGGATCGAACTCGCAACCCTCAGCTTGGGAAGCTGATGCTCTACCGTTGAGCTACACCCGCCCGGTTTTAATATTATAGCTTTTTTGAATTTAAAAATCAAGATTTGGGAGCCCCTGAATCAATTACGGGCAGCCCCTGCTGCCCGTAATAGCAATAATTATTTGGTGAGCCATGCTGGACTCGAACCAGCGACACCCTGATTAAAAGTCAGGTGCTCTACCAACTGAGCTAATGGCCCAGGAAACCCTACATTTAAACATGTTACTATAAATTCGTATCTGGAGTCAACTACTAATGTGAGGGCTTCACGGCTTCGCTGATCAAACAAGCTTTATTTTGACCCGGGCCGGCACTGTTATTTATACAAATCAACAGTCAATATGGTCTGGGTCCGCCTGCTGCCCACGCCAATCAGGCCTATGGGCGCGCCGGACACCTCGCTGATTCGCTCCAAATATTTCCTGGCCTGAACCGGCAGGTCTTCCAGTTTTCTGGCCTTGGTAATATCCTCGCTCCAGCCCGGTAAATCCTCATATACAGGCACACATTCGTTTAAAGCCTTGAGGCTGGCCGGGAATTCTGTGATTACATCTCCCCGGTAGTTATACCCGGTACAAATGCGCAGTTTTTCCAGGCCGCTTAAAACGTCCAGCTTGGTTATAGCCAGGTAATCCAACCCGTTGATCCTTACCGCGTACCGGGCGACCACCCCGTCAAACCAACCGCAGCGCCGGGCCCGGCCGGTAGTGGTGCCGTATTCTCCGCCCTGCTTTCTGATAAAAGCGCCGGTCTCATCCTTAAGTTCGGTGGGGAATGGGCCTTCTCCCACCCTGGTGGTATAGGCTTTGGTCACACCGATCACGCGCCCTATCCTGGTCGGACCGATACCCGCCCCGAGGCATGCGGCGGCGGCAGTCGGGTGAGATGAGGTAACAAAGGGGTAGGTGCCGTGATCCAGGTCCAGCAGGGTGCCCTGGGCACCTTCAAAGACAATATTTTTCCCCTGCTGTACAGCATCGTTAACCAGTATAGATGTATCACACACATATTTTCTCAAGGTTTCGGCATAGCCGCTGTAAGCGTCAAGCACCTCACTGTAATCAAGGGCTTTGCCGCCGTATACCTCGGTCAATACCTGGTTTTTACTTTCCATGTTTGCCTTGAGCAATTCCGGAAAATCTTCTGTGTCCAGGAGGTCAATCACCCGTATCCCAGCCCGCGCTGATTTATCGGTATATGCCGGGCCTATGCCGCGGCAGGTGGTGCCTATCTTGTTGTTGCCCTTGCTCTCCTCCTCCATCTGATCAAGCTTCTGATGGTAAGGGAAAATCACGTGGGCCCGCTGGCTTATTCTCAGGTTGGCGGTACTGATGCCTTGTTTTTCCAGGGACTCCAGTTCTTTAATCAGCGCAGCCGGATCGACAACCACGCCGCTCCCGATAATGCACATCTTCTCAGGGTAAAGAATCCCCGATGGGATCAGGTGTAATTTAAATTCACGGTCATCAACAACAACTGTGTGGCCGGCATTGTTTCCGCCCATATAGCGGACCACCATGTCAGCTCTTTCAGCCAGGAAATCGGTAACCTTGCCTTTTCCCTCATCCCCCCATTGAGCGCCAATAACAACTACTGTAGACATCTTAAGACAACCTCCTAAATCCTATTTGCTATTTCCCTGGCCACGTGCACACCGGCCGCGGAAGCCTGGGAGAGCCCCCTGGTCACACCTGCCCCATCTCCGGCGGCAAACAGGTTCTTCACCTTGGTTTCCAGGGACTTTGTCAGGCTAAGACGTGAAGAATAAAACTTTACCTCCACGCCATACAGCAGAGTATACCTGGAATATACCCCGGGCGCCAGATTGTTCAGCGCCTTCAGCATTTCAACAATTCCCATCAGGTGCCGATAAGGAAAGACCAGGCTCAAATCCCCCGGCGTCGCTTCACGCAGAGTCGGAATTGTCATGCACTTGGACAGCCTCTCCTTGGTTGAACGGTGCCCTGAAACCAAGTCTCCCAGGCTCTGGACAATTACCCCGCCACCTAAAAGGTTGGCCAGGCTGGCGATGTGCCTGCCATAGGCGATAGGTTCCTTAAAGGGTTCCGTGAAAGTTTTGCTGACCAACACCGCAAAATTAGTGTTTTCGGTTTTGTTGTACGCGTGGCTGTGGCCATTTACTGTGACCAGCCCGTCCGTGTTCTCCAGGACCACTTCACCGTTGGGATTCATGCAAAAAGTGCGGACCTTATCATTGAAGGTCTTGGCGTAATATATGAATTTGGCTTCATAAAAAATCCTGGTCAGGTGGTCCATAACCGCTGCGGGCAGTTCCACCCGCACCCCGATATCTACCGGATTGACCATCATAGCAAGCCCCAGGCGCCCTGCTTCCCGGCTGAGCCACTCCGAGCCTTCTCTGCCTGGCGCCAGCACGACATGTTTGGCGTCAATAACTACTCCATCCCTGGTGATAATGCCTTTTACAAGCTTATCTTTTACCAGAACTTCTTCCACCTGGCAGGATGTAAGCACTTCAACACCATGAGAGACCAGGTACTCCTTCATCCGCTGCAGTACTTCCTTGCAGCGGCCGGTACCCATGTGCCTGATCCGGACAGGGATCAGTTTTAATTCTGACAGCACCGCCTGGCGCTGTATCTCCTGAATTTTTTCCACCTGTTCCAGGCCATAGACCTGCTCCGGAGCGCCAAATTTAACATAAGTCTGGTCTATGTAATTTATCAGCTCATTCAGGACGCCAGCCCCGGTATATTCCTCAAGGCTGCCGCCGATCTCGGTGGAAAGGGTCAGCTTTCCGTCACTGAATGCTCCCGCACCGCCCCAGCCGCAGATGGTAGAACAGGGGGAACAATTGACACAGGCCCCGCCTCGTTCCCGGGCTACACAAATACGCTGGTCAATATCCCGTCCCTTTTCAACAATAATAATTTTTAAACCTGGTTTGGCGCCGACCAGTTCAAGCGCGGCAAAAATACCGGCCGGGCCTGAACCGACAATAGCTACATCATAATGCTTGCTCACCATATCCCTCCCGCCGGCCTCCGCCGGCACATCCTTTTTCATCGGCATAAAAATAACCCAAACAACAAACCTGCCTCAGCTGCTATTTGAGCCACAATTATTCCGCGCCGGATGCATCTCTTAAGGGAACCATACCGGGCAGCAAAAGTATTTTAGCAAACCGTGCTGTCAATGTCAAGAAATTAAGCAATTATGTGGTCTTTTATTGGGAAAACCATAAAATTATAACTTATATTCATCCGGATTTTTTAAAAGCGGAACAAACTTTGTATACTCACTCAGAAATCCCAGCTCGACATAGCCAACCGGCCCGTTACGGTGCTTGGCAATAATTATTTCAGCAATGCCTTTTTTTTCTGAATCCCGGTTGTAATATTCATCGCGATATATAAACATCACCAGATCCGCGTCCTGCTCCAGTGAACCAGACTCGCGCAGGTCTGACATAATCGGCCGCTTCTTGTCCCGCTGTTCAACCGACCGGCTTAACTGGGCCAGTGCCAGTACCGGCACATCCAGCTCCTTGGCCAAGCCCTTCAGAGAGCGGGATATTTCCGATATTTCCTGCTGGCGGTTCTCAACCTTCTTGCTGCCCTGCATTAACTGAAGGTAGTCGATGACGATCAGGCCCAACCCCTTTTCGGCCTTCAGCTGCCTCGCTTTTGCCCGCACCTGGCGTACGGTGATGCCGGGTGTGTCATCAATGAAAATTGGGATATTGGCGATTTTATCCTTTGTTTCATGCAGCTTGCGCCAGTCTTCTTCAGACAGGTCTCCCGTGCGCAGGCGGTGCTGGTCAACCTTGGCCTCGGCGCACAGAATACGCTGGACCAGCTGCTCCCTGGACATCTCCAGGCTGAACACGGCAACAGGTATGTTTTGTTTAAGGGCGGCGCTGTACCCGATCCCCAAACCTAAAGCAGTCTTGCCCATGCCGGGACGGCCAGCCAGGATGATCAGATCGCTGGGCTGCAGCCCGGTGCAGAGGCGGTCCAGGTCGCTGAAAGAAGTGGGCACGCCCATGGCGCCCCCCTGGTTGCTGTAAAGGAACTCCAGGTGAGAAAAGGTTTCCAGCAGGATCTCCCTGATCGCAAAAAATGCAGTAGCCGCTCTTCTGCCCCCCAGCTCGGTAATCATCCGCTCTGCTTCGGCGATGAGTTTTTCCGGTTCCTCCCCTTCCTCAAAACCCATACCGGCTATCCGGGTAGACAGCTGGATCAGGGTGCGGAGAAGAGCTTTTTCCTCAACAATGCGGGTATAATAATCAATATTGGCAGCGGTAGGCACCATTTCAGCCAGCGATGCGATATAAGAAACGCCGCCGGCTTTTTCCAGCGCTCCTTTAAGCCTCAGCTGCTCGCACAGCGTGATCATATCCACCGGGCTGCCGCTCTCATCCAGCTCAAGCATGGTTTCGTAGATCAGACGGTGGCTTTCCCGGTAAAAATCCTCCGGCCGCAGCAATTTCATAGCCCTGTAAATTGCCTCCCGGTCAAGAAGAATGGCGCCCAGCACTGACTGCTCGGCGTCTATGTTTTGTGGGGGAATTCGATCTAACATGGGACACCTCGGGTGATTATATTTTCACGGGGCCGGGCTTACTCGCCAACCACTTCGACCTCTATCTCTGCCTGTACGGCCGGGTGCAGCTTGGCCGTTACGGCATAGGTGCCCAGCTGTTTTATCGGCTCCTTCACAACCAGTTTCTTTTTATCCAGCGTTATTTTATGCTGCAGGGCGAGTGCATCGGCAATATCCTTGTTGTTCACTGAGCCAAACAGCCTGCCGCCTTCTCCCTTTTTCGCCTTAACAATTACTTTGATGCTGTCCAAACTGGCGGCCACGACCCTGGCCTCTTCCTCGATCTTCTTCTCCTTTGATGCCTGCGCCTGCTGCCGGACGGCCAGTTCGTTCATCTTGCCCCTGGAAGCCTCAACCGCCAACCCGCGGGGAAACAAATAGTTTCGGGCATAACCCTCAGCGACATTAATAACGTCACCTTGCTTGCCCTGGCCGGGCACATCTTTCGTCAATACTATTTTCACGATTGACACCCCCCAAATTTTATTTTCTCTTTTCTTCAGACCTGAGATTAAAACTGATCAAATATAGTTTTTCATTTCTCTGACTGCAGCCGCCTGAAATTTACCAGGGGATCCGCAACTCCCAGCAAGACAAGGATCATCATGCTGAAAGGTATGTATAAAACAGCAAATACCAGGAATGTTACCTTTATAAACCAGACAACTTTGACCTTGCGGAAAAAATATGCTGCCACAGACAAACCCGTAATCAGATACAGCCAAAACAACATAAACAGGATATTTTTGCCAATCTTTGCACCCAGGGCCCAGGAAAACTGATCCCCGGCCAGGGTCAGCGCCAGGCCCGCTATCGGCCCCCAGATGCTGTACCAGGGCAGTGAAATTCTTGTGAACGCGAGTCCCGGGGTGAGAAAATAATTAAAACGCTGCAAGCAGGACCGGGCCAAAAAAAATGTTACTGCCGCATAAGTCGCTGCCTGGAGCATGAAACGGCCTGGTATCAACAACTCAAAAGTTGAAATCATGCTTTCGCTGATCTCTCCCTGCATTTCGGCAGGAATACTGCCATACATCCCGGCGTCCCGGTAAGCAGCCATTGTTTGCTCAAGCAGGAGGCGCTCTTCCTCCCCCATACTAAAAAGGTTGTTGCCGGTAAAAAGAGAAATCAGCACCATGTACAATAAAGTGGAAAATGCTGCGAAACCCATCCCGGAGGAAAGAATATTCCCTGAAAGCGCGCGCTTTTTAAACAGCACCCCGTACAACAATCCCAGCAGCCCGTATTGAAAAACAAGGACAAAAGCAGCCTCCGGTGGGATTAAATTGATTAATATCAGGCCCGCGGAAGTTAAACCAATTATGCCGCAGCGTATATCAGCATTCAAAACAAGCAGCATTACCGGCAGGGGAAGCAGCATAGCGGCAAAGAAGTAAAGGGAAGGCAGGTACACCCCGGCAAGTCCGATAACCACAAACAGTACTGTAAAAAAAGCTCCCTGAGCCAGGGTGCCGGGTTTCTCACCTGTTGTCAAGCCATCACCTCGATAACCTTGTTGTTTCTTGCAATGCCGCCTTCCTTTTGGCGGAAAGCATGAAGTATCACCCTTCACCCAAACAATAATCTATTCTGCGGCACATGATTTATTTCCTGCCTGCAAAACACAAGATGGGCTTTCGCCCATCTTCTTGGTGTCAGTTATTCTGGCAGCGTCCTGCCCTTTGCCTGCAGTTTTTTATTCCGCCGTGAACGGCAGGAGCGCTATATTCCGCGCTCTCTTAATTGATGTAGTCAGCATGCGCTGATGCCTGGCACAATTGCCAGAGATCCGGCGCGGCAGGATTTTCCCCCGCTCGGTAACATATTTTTTCAGGCGCGGCACATCCTTATAATCGATGGCTTCCATCTTGTCCACACAAAAACTGCATATCCGCTTTTTACCCCTGCGGCCCCTTTCGCGTTTCAATAGTATGCCCCCTTGCATCTGCTGCCTGTTTCAGGCAGCCCTGTTTATTAAAAAGGAATATCGTCCTCGTTAAAGCTGATCTCACTGCCATAACTGCTGCCTTCAGGGCCATGGACGGCCCCGCCAGCAACTGCCCCAGCGCTTGTGCCCGTCTCTTTGGCCCGGTCCAGAAAACGCACGTTTTCAGCCACCACCTCGGCGGCCTTTCTGCGTATTCCCTGGCTGTCTTCATAAGAGCGCACCTGCAGCCTGCCGTCAACAGCCACCAGCCTGCCTTTACCCAAGTAATTGGCGCAGTTTTCCGCCTGCTTCTGCCAGACTACGATGTCAATAAAGTCAGCTTCCTTTTCCCTGTCTTTGGACTGACGCCGGTCTACCGCTAAAGTAAATTTAGCCACAGCGGTACCGCTTGGAGTATAGCGCAGCTCCGGCTCTTTTGTCAGCCGGCCAATCAAGATCACTCTATTGAGCATGTTCTCACCGCCTAGCTAATCTATCCCCGGTGGCGCCGGGGCTGTTCACCGGCTCACCTGATAATGCCTTACAGGTCTTCCCGCACAATAATATGCCTGAGCACTTCGTCTGCAATCTTAAAAACGCGGTCCAGTTCTGTCGCTACCTTCGGCTCGGCGTTCATATGCACGATGACATAAACACCTTCCCGCAAATCCTTCACCTCATAAGCAAGCCTGCGCTTTCCCCACTTGTCAATCTTGAGAACTTCTCCGCCCTGGCTTTCAATAAGGTTTTTGAATCTTTCAATGAGCGATGCGTTTTTTTCTTCGTCCAGATCTGGACGAAGAACAAAGACTACCTCGTATTTGCGCAATGCAATCACCTCCTCCCCATGGACTGTGGCCCTACTTCACAGAGTAGAGCAGGGTGGAACGTCAAAAATTTTGACTCCAGAATTATAGCACAGCGTTTTATAAATGGCAAGGGAAATAGAAAAAAAAGGAAGGTGGTGATAACGTTGATAACGTTCACAGCTATTTTATGTTTATGTTACTCTTTAAGATTCTCACTTAACACTGCCGCCTGTATCCTGCTGCACTACTGCTTTAACTGATTTCTCGAATTTTGGGCGCGGCAGCAGGAGCACCCGGCCGCACTTTAAACATTTGATCCTGAAATCCACCCCCACCCGGGTAACCTCCCACAGGTCACCGCCGCACGGGTGGGCCTTTCTTGTTTTGACCACATCGCCGACTGCATATTTATGGATGGCTGCTCCCTCCTAAAATAAAGGCCCGGTTCCGCATTGCCTGTATGCCGGCCAATGCCTGCACCACGGCCAGACCACCGGTTTTGCCTGTCATGGTGCTGCCTGTCCGGGAATCGTAAACAATTCAGCTTAAAAGAAAAGCTTTATATCCTTTATACGTCATGAAGATATCGGCCTTGCTGGCAACTTCAAAAGTCGAATGCATGCCCAGCAGTGCCACGCCGCAGTCCAGCACATCCATGCCGTGCGAGGCCATAATATGGGCAATGGTGCCGCCGCCCCCCTGGTCAACCTTGCCGAGCTCTCCGGTCTGCCAGACTACGCCGGCGCTGTTGAAAACGCGCCTGATATCTGCCATCACCTCAGCATGCGCATCGCTTGAAGACCTTTTGCCCCTGCTGCCCGTATACTTGGTCAGCACAATACCACCACCCAGCCTGGCGGAATTCCCCTTTTCATAAACGTCGCCGTAATTCGGATCCAGGCCGGCGTTAACATCAGCTGAAATAGCCCGGGAATAGGAAAGGGCGCGGCGCAGGATTAGTTCACTGTAGTCCGGATCGCAGCGGAAAATGATTTCTGCTGCTGCATTGGCAAAAAAAGATGACTCCATGCCGGTGTTGCCGGTGCTGCCGATCTCTTCCTTGTCTGCCAGCACAACGAGAGCCGTCCGCTCCGGAATGACCATTTCGGCCAGCGCGCGCAGACAAGCGTAAGAACAAACCCTGTCGTCCTGTCCGTACCCGCCGATAAAACTGCCATCAAGCCCCACATCGCTTGGTACCCAGGCGGGTACAAGTTCAATTTCAGCGCTGATCAGGTCCTCTTCAATAATACCGTACTGCTTGTTCAAAAGCTCCAGGACGGCCAGCTTAAAACGGTCTTTGAGGTCTTCAGCGCCAACCGGGATACCGCCCGCTAATACGTTTAAGCTTTCCCCGGGAACCGCGTCAGCCATCTTTTTATCCATCTGGTCCTTGGCCAGGTGAGGTAAAAGATCGGACACTGTGAAAACGGGATCGCCTGGTTTTTCACCGATCACAACCGAAACCGCAGACCCGTCACCCTTGACAACCACCCCATGCAGAGCCAGCGGCACGGAAAGCCACTGGTATTTTTTAATTCCTCCGTAATAATGTGTCTTCAGCAGGGCAAAATTGTCATCCTCATAAAGCGGCTGCGGTTTCAAATCAAGACGCGGGCTGTCGATATGCGCCCCGATGATATTGAAACCCTGCGCCGCCGGGTTTTTTCCTATGACTGCCGCGATTAAAGTTTTGCGGCGGTTGACTATGTACACTTTATCCCCAGGCTTCAACTCGGCTGCTTCCGCCAGGGGGCGAAAGCCTGCCTTTGTCAGATAATCCCGAGCTTCCGCCACGGCCTCTCTTTCTGTTTTTGCCGCGCCAAGAAACTTTTTGTATTCTTCACAAAAAGCAGCCGCTGCACCTTTTTCAGCGTTGTTCATGTGATCCCACGCGTTCTGCCTGCGGTATGCAAGCCCGGCCGCGGGCTGCAGCTCCTTGTTATCCGTCATTATTAACCCTCCCATCGGTGACATATCCTGAATTCGGATGTAT
Source organism: uncultured Eubacteriales bacterium (assembly GCA_964397525.1). Taxonomy (GTDB): domain Bacteria; phylum Bacillota; class Desulfotomaculia; order Desulfotomaculales; family Pelotomaculaceae; genus Syntrophopropionicum. Next base: position 25,385 of record CAYNIY010000014.1, on the reverse strand, counting down.
CACGGTTCCGCTGTCTTGTCACATTAAATGACAACAGCGTCTATTGTTTTACCCCGAGACATATTCCCACAGCCCAATCCGCTGACTGCAACGGATTACCCTGGTCCTTCTTTAAAGGCACGACTCCTGGCAGCGGCCGGTCTATAGCATTGAACAAAGGTGAAAAATAAGGCAGCGTCTTTGATTCCGAAAAAGCCCCGCCCTGCCCCGGCGATGCTCCGCTGCTGTTATCGGGCAAAAGCTCACTCCGCTGAAAAGGCGACATCAGCGCTAATAAAATCATCACGATAATTATTCCTTTAACCCCGCCAAAGATTAGCCCGCCAATATGGTTCAGCGCCCCCAGCGGGCTTGCTTTTGCCAGCCTGGTCAGCAAATGGCCGGCAAAATTTACGATCCAGACCGTTATCACAACCAGCGCCAGAAAACATATGGCGTTAAGAATCGTCGCGGTAAAGGAACTGACCAGACTTTCGCCATAGGGATACAACATGCTGTACGGGCTGGGCTGGGCTGCCGCCTGGCTTACTGGAGAGACTGTCCCGCCGGCGTTGTAAACAGATCCGGCTGCTTCCTTGGCTGGGAAGAAAAACCTTAAAACCTTTTCCGCCACGGGCGTTATTTTATCTTCTACACCCCATTGTTTGTTCAGATAAGCAGCGAGATCGCGGTTATAGGTTATGCCCACGCCAAAACCAACCAGAAGTCCGGCCAGTTTTGCCACGCTTGACACAAGCCCGCTGCGAAACCCCTGGAAAGCGGAAAAACCCAGGACAGCCACGATCAACCAGTCCAACCAGTTCAAACTTTTCCCTCCCCACGGCTGCAGCCAACAAATAAAAGCGCCCCTTTCCCTGCCTGTTGTTTGGGAAAGGGGTTGTCCTTCACTTCTTGATCTTTTTTAGTTCCTTCATAATTTTAACAACCTCTTCATCGCTGGTCTGATCAAATCTTTCATAAAACTGTCCTACTGCATAAAAGTCATCGGGCGAGAACAGGCAGACGGCATAATCCACTTCTTTTTTTAATGCCTCCAGTGTCTCCCTTGGCGCCACGGGGATAGCCAGGATCAGCTCTTTGGGGTGCAGTTTCCTGGCTGAACGAAGGGAGGCAAACATGGTGTGTCCGGTGGCAACCCCGTCGTCCACAACTACAATTTGCCGGCCGGCGTAATCCCCCGGGGTTTCGCCCGCCCCGTAGACCGATAACCGTCTCTCTATTTCTTTGATTTCACGGGAGATCAATTCCTGGAGCTCTGGTTCCGAGATCCCGATCATGTCTACCAGGCGCCGGTTCAGAAGAACAGACCCGTCCTGGGTCACAGCGCCAATCGCAACTTCCGGATTTTGGGGGGACCCGATTTTGCGCGGGACAATCAGATCAAAATCCAGCCTAAGCCTCCTGGCAATTTCCGCTCCCACAATCACGCCGCCGCGAGGTATCGCCAGCACTATCCCATCATCGCCAACATGGCCTTTTAATTTTTCTGCCAGCTGTTTACCGGCATCAATCCGGTCTTTAAAAAGCACAGACATCACCTTTTTCGGATTTGCTGTTTTACGCTTGTGGAATATAAACACTTTTTTCAAGTGAAACAATGCCACAGATCAGTTTGGCATGGTTTTTGGGTGCCAGGGGGATAAAGCAAGGGATAGCCGGCAGCAGGCTGCCCGCTTGGGGGCAATCAAGGCCGCTGAAACACCGGCAAAGGCAGCCTGTCAACAAAACAACTCCCTGCCTGTGCGTTTAAACCTGTTCCACGTGAAACGGCTACTCCTTGCGCCCCTTTATCAGCAAAGCCAGGATCCGCTTGAGGTCATCCTCACCGCTAAAGACAATCTCCAACTTCCCTGCCCCGCTGCGGGTTTCTTTAATTCTGACCTTGGTTTTTAAATATTTATTCAGCCGTTCCTCGGCCTTAAGTGTGTTCTGTCCCGGTATCATTTTACTGCCGCGCCTGACCGTTTCTTTTCCCGCTGCCGCTTCCCGGGCTATTCTTTCTGCCTGTCGCACGCTGAGCTGCTGCCCGGCAATCTTTGCGGCAGCAGCCAGCTGCAGTTTGCTGTCGCTGATAGCCAGCAGCGCCCTCGCGTGTCCGGCATCTATCTTTTCGGTATTAATTAATTCCTTGATTTCTTCCGGCAGCCCCAGCAGCCTTATCGTGTTGGCGATTACAGGGCGGCTTTTCCCTACCCTGGCAGAAACCTCCTCCTGGGTCAGGCCAAAGCCTTCCATCAGCTGGCGGTATGCGGCGGCTTCCTCAAGGGGATTCAGATCCTCACGCTGCATGTTTTCAATCAGAGAGGCGGCAGCCGCTTCCACTTCATGGTAATCCTTTACTAACGCGGTGATGGTTTTATGCCCGAGGCTCTTACAGGCCCGCCAGCGCCTCTCGCCGGCAATAAGCTCGTATCCTCCATGTGCAAGCTTTCTCACCAGCACCGGCTGGATAACACCGTGTTCCTTAATGGATTCGGCCAGGCCAGCTAGTTTTTCCTGGTCAAACAACTGCCTGGCCTGGCTGGAAGCCGGCCGGATTTCATCAATAGCAATTTCCAAAAGGCCTTCCTTTTCCCGAACCGCTTCCCCGGCAGGCGGGATCAAAGCCTGCAGGCCCTTACCCAAACCCCTGCGCTTATTCAATGCCCAACACCTCTTTCGCAAGCTCATGGTATACTTCCGAACCCCTGGAGCGCCGGTCGTAAACCATTACTGGCTTGCCGTAGCTTGGCGCTTCGCTCAGCCTTACATTTCTCGGGATGATAGACCTGTAAACCTTGCCTTTAAAAAATTTTTTCACTTCATCAACCACCTGGATGGACAGGTTCGTCCTGCCGTCAAACATGGTCAGCAGCACGCCTTCTATATCCAGGTCGCTGTTCAGGTTTTGCTGCACCATCCGAAAAGTATTCAGAAGCTGGGTGAGCCCTTCCAAGGCGTAAAACTCACACTGGATGGGGATCAACAGTGAGTCCGCCGCGGTCAGCGCGTTAAGCGTCAGCAGGCCCAGCGACGGGGGGCAGTCAACAAAAATATAGTCATAATTGTCCTTTATCTCAACCAGCGCTTTTTTTAAAACCTGCTCCCTCTCGTCAACATTAACCAGCTCTATTTCCGCACCTGCCAAATCTATGGTTGCAGGCACCAGGTCGAGGTTTTCCACTGTGCTGGGGGTAACAACATCCTTCATCGGCATATTGTTAATCATCACATCATAAATGCAGCACTCCAGTGTTTCCTTGTCAATGCCAACTCCGGTTGTCGCGTTTCCCTGGGGGTCGATGTCTATAAGCAAAACCTTCTGTCCCATCAGAGAAAGCCACGCACTAAGGTTAACGGCTGTTGTCGTCTTGGCTACGCCGCCTTTCTGGTTTGCAATTGCAATGGTCTTTCCCATCTTCCACCCCCGCAGGTTACATGTTCAATATTAAGCGATCCGCTTACTTATATTATTTCTATGCCATCAATACATATCCTTTTGTTGGCTGCAATTAAACGCGGGTTTTATCGTGCTCCGCAGCAGTAAAAAAGGCAGGGCGCCTTGTTTTTGACGGCTAAAACAGCACGAAAAACAAAATCCCGCCCGCGGGCGAGAGACAAAGCAGGAACCGAAGCCAAACCTCTGTTAGCTGCAGCGTTACGGCCTTTTATATTGGATTTTTCGCTGGAACGCCAGCGCGGCGAGGGTATTTTTCGGGTGTGGTTATTGTTTTGTCGATCAAAACCAGTCTTCTTTCATCCCCTGTAAGGGGTAGTTTTACTGCAGCAATTTTCCTGATCTCTCCGCCCAAAACAACCAGGGCGTTTTCTGCGGCTTTTATTTCTTCCTGCAGCTTCGGCCCTTTCATAGCCACAAAAACCCCTCCCACCCTGAGCGGCGGCAGACAGTATTCGGCCAGGACTTTGAGGGGTGCCACTGCCCTGGAAACGACAACATCATATTTTTCTCTGTGGTTTCTGTTCCGCCCAAAATCTTCAGCCCTGGCATGAACCGCTTCAATGTTTTCCAGGCGCAGATCTTTAATCGCCTGTTTAAGAAAATTAACCTTCTTAGCCGCTGCTTCGATCATGGTTATATTTAGGCCAGGGCAGCAGATAAGCAGTGGGATTCCGGGAAAGCCGGCGCCCGCCCCCACATCCAGGATTCGTGTGCCCCTTTTTAGGGGCATAACAAGCAAGCAGGTCAGCGAATCAATAAAATGCTTGATGGCGGCGTCTTTTTCGTCAACAAGGGTGGTAAGGTTAAGGTTTTTATTTGTTTCCACCAGCAAACGGTAAAACTTCTCGAACTGCTCCAGCTGTTTCTCAGTAAGGCTTATACCCAGTTCAGCGGCTCCGCCGGACAGTGTCTCAATCAATACACTCATTTACTTGTTCTCCTGCCGGCGCCTCTTCTGCTCCAGGTAAATCAGCAGCACCGATATATCCGATGGAGTCACCCCGGCCAACCTGGAGGCCTGGCCGATAGAGACCGGCCTCATCAGTTCCAGCTTTTCCCTGGCTTCCGTCGAAATGCCCCTGGCTTTTGTATAATCCATATCCAGTGGAATTTTTTTGTCCTCCAGTTTCTTGAAGCGCTCGACCTGGGCCTGCTGTTTTTTGATGTACCCCTCGTATTTCAGCTGGATTTCCACCTGTTCCCGCACTTCCTCCGGCAATTCAGGATGTTCTGCGGGCAGGTGCAGCATTTTCTCATAGTTTATTTCGGGACGGCGGAGGACAGCGGCGAGAGACGCTCCCTGCTGAGGCAGCGCAGCACTGCCTAGTTCCAGAAAGACCTTTTTTGAATCTTCTGTGACAGGCACCATTGTCCTTTCCAGCCTGATCAATTCCCCTTCGATCAGGTTTTTCTTTTTTTCAAGGGTTCTATATCTGGCCGGCGTGACAAGCCCCGCTTGCCAGCCCTTTTCCGTCAGCCTCAGGTCGGCGTTATCCTGTCTCAGAAGCAGCCTGTATTCAGCCCTGGAGGTCATCATCCGGTAGGGTTCATCCATTTCCTTGGTGACCAAATCGTCGATCATGACCCCGATATAAGCCTCTGCCCTGCCCAGGGTGAATGGCTCCTTTTCGCCGACATACAGCGCGGCGTTAATTCCCGCCACAATGCCCTGGGCCGCGGCTTCCTCGTATCCTGAAGTGCCATTGATCTGACCGGCCGCAAAAAGCCCCGGAACGGTTTTCGCCTCGAGTGAAGGCTTCAGCTGGGTGGGTATGACATAGTCATATTCTATGGCGTAGCCGGTCCTCATCATCTCCACTTTTTCCAGCCCGGGCATGGTCCGGAGCATGGCCAGCTGTACATCTTCGGGCAGACTGGTGGCCATGCCTGAGACATACATCTCTGAGGTGTTTTTCCCCTCCGGCTCAATGAAAACCTGGTGTGCCGGTTTATCTGAAAATCTCACTATTTTTGTTTCTATAGACGGGCAGTAGCGCGGCCCCTGGCTCACGATAAGGCCCGTGTAAAGAGGCGCACGGTGCAGGTTTTCGCGAATTATCCGGTGGGTTTCCTCTGTTGTGTAGGTCAGCCAGCAGGGCAGTTGTTCCCTGCCTTTAACATCAGATATAAAGGAAAAATTGCGCACCCTATCGTCCCCCGGCTGGATGGCCATGCGGCTGAAATCAATGCTGTTCCGATCCACCCTTGGCGGCGTGCCGGTTTTATAACGGCCCAGCTTTAACCCCAGACCCGCCATACTGTCAGACAGTGCAACTGATGGAAACTGCCCGTTCGGTCCGCCCGGGAAGCAGAGGTCGCCAATGATGATCCGTCCCTTTAAGTAGGTGCCGGTTGTCAGCACAACAGCAGAAGCCTCAAATACGGCTCCGGTACTGGTTGCCACCCCGCAGATCTTTCCCTTTGCGGTCAGCAGTCTCTCCACCAGCGCCTGTTTAAGGTCAAGCCCGTTTTGTGACTCCAGCACCTGTTTCATGCCGGCTTGGTAGCTCTTTTTGTCCGCTTGCGCCCGCAGGGCGTGCACGGCCGGCCCTTTAGCCGTGTTCAGCAGCCGCATCTGGATGGAATGGCGGTCCGTATTCAAGCCGATCTCTCCGCCCAAGGCATCCACTTCACGTACCAGCTGTCCCTTTGCCGGCCCGCCCACTGCCGGATTGCAGGGCATCAGGGCGACATTGTCCATATTTAAGGTGAGCACCAGGGTGCGGCAGCCCATCCTTGCTGCAGCAAGTCCAGCTTCACAGCCCGCGTGCCCCGCCCCCACCACCACAATATCGTATTTGCCAGCTAAATATTCCAACGGCGACGCCTCACTTCCCGATGCAGAAATCGGTGAATATCCTGTCCAACAGGTCCTCTGTCACTGTTGACCCTGTGATTTCCCCCAGGGCTTCCCAGGCGTTCCTGATATCTATGGCAGCCAAGTCCGCGGAGACGTTCTTTTTAAGGCCTGCCAGCGCGTCTTCCAGGTGTGCTGACGCTTTTTCCAGAGCCTGTTTGTGCCTGGCGTTTGTCACCAGGACTGTATCATCGCCTGTTATGCGTCCGCTCATGACACTATTAAAAATTATTTTTTCCAGCTGCTCCAGGCCAGTCCCTTCCAGGGCTGAAAGCCACAATAACGGCCGCCCTGAGGCGACAGCGGCGACAGCTTTTTCGTTAATCTTTTTTTCTGCCAGATCCGCTTTGTTGATGATAAAAATTGCCTGCCTGTCTTTCACGGAGTCAATTACAGCCAGGTCTTCCCTGGTCAGTTCGCTTGAAGCGTCAAGGACGAGGAGCACCAGGCCGGCTTTTTCGATGCTTTCCCTGGTCTTTTTTATGCCGATCTTTTCAATGATGTTTTCTGTTTCATGCAGCCCAGCGGTGTCAATAATCTTTAGCGGAACGCCGCCAATATTGATTATTTCCTCGATGACATCCCTGGTCGTTCCCGGTATATCTGTGACTATGGCCCTGTTTTCCCGCAGCAAGGCGTTCAGAAGGGATGATTTTCCGACGTTGGGTCTGCCGATGATTATCGTGCTGATCCCTTCCCGGTATATTTTCCCCGCTTCCGCCCCTTTGATCAACGCTTTGAGCTCCCCGTGAAGCTTCCCGCTGGCACGCAATAAATCCGCCAGCTCGCGTTCCTCTAAGTCTTCATCTGGGAAATCGAGGTTAGCCTCCACCTGCGCCAGAAGGCCTAACAGGTTGTCCTGCAGGGCAAATATTTTCTTTGACAGGTCCCCTTTGAGCTGGCTTGCCGCCAACTTCAGACCGTTTTCCGTTTTGGCCCGGATGATATCGATCACCGCCTCGGCCTGTACCAGGTCCATTCTGCCATTTAAAAAAGCCCTCAGGCTGAATTCGCCTGGCCTGGCCAACCGCGCGCCCTCAGCAAGCGTCAGTTCCAGTATCTTTTTCAGCGGAGACGCTCCCCCGTGGCAGTTAAACTCGATAACATCTTCCCGGGTATATGTGCGGGGCGCTTTCATATAACCTAAAAGGACCTCGTCCACAACCCTGCCGTCACGATCAAAGACATGGCCGTAAATCAGGCTGCTGCCTGCGGCATCAGCCCACTCGCCCCTCTTGGCCCTGAATATTTTACTGGCTATTTCTGCAGCACCCGGCCCGCTCAGTCTGATAATTCCGATGCCCCCTTCGCCCAGGGGGGTAGAGATTGCGGCAATGGTGTCATTAAACAAGGCGCTGACCTCCGGACAGGTTATTTTTAAAAACCCAGCGGGTCTGTGGCCCGCTGGGTTTTCTTTATTTCTTGGGAGATATGATAATCTTACGGTACGGATCTTCCCCTTCACTAAAAGTGAAGATATCATCCCTTCCCTGCAGGGCTGTGTGTATAATTCTTCGCTCCTGAGCGCTCATTGGTTCCAAAACCACGTTTCTGCCTCTTTGTTTGGCCTTGTCCGCCAGCTTAAGCGCCAGCTTCTCCAGAGTTTTTTCGCGCCTGCTGCGGTATCCTTCTATGTCTATGATGATTTTTTTCCTGATTTCCTGGTTTTTATTCACGGAAAGATTAACAATATATTGAAGGGCGTCGAGTGTTTCACCCCGCCTGCCGATTAAAATGCCCAAATCCGGCCCTTCGAGATTAATAAACACCGCCTTCTCGTTTTCCGAGATATCTGTTGTGACATCCAAATCCATGGTCTGAAAAATATTTTTCAACAAGACGGAGGCTCTTTGCAGCGAATTTTCCTTGAGTGTGACTTTTACCCTGGCTTGTTTTACCATCAGCAAGCCCAATATCCCCCTGGAGGACTCCTCCAGGATTTCTACTTCCACATCGTCTATTGAAGCCGCTAATTCTTTCAGGGCCAGATCGACGGCCTCGTCCACTGTCTTGCCTGCTTTTTCGACTGTTTTCACTTACCGCCAGCCTCCCCTTTAACCACCTTTGTTTGCTTGTTAATAAAGTATTGCTGGACACTGCTGGCTACGTTAAACACAACCCAGTACAGCGCCAGCCCCGCCGGAACAGTGGCGGAGATCCATCCGATAAAAACCGGCATGGTGTAAAGCATCATTTTTTGGGTTGGATCATTGCTCGTGACAGTCATTTTGGATTGAATATAGGTAGTAACCCCCGCCAGAACAGGCAGTATAAAGAGAGGGTCCTTGTCAGTCAGGTTCGCAAGCCAAAAAAAGGTCGCGTGCGCCGGATTCTCATAAGGAAATTGAAAAAGAGACCGGTACAGGGCAATTAAGATCGGCATCTGGATTAAAAGAGGCAGGCAGCCGGCCATCGGGTTGACATTGTGCTCCTTGTACAGCAGCATAATCTCTTCCTGCATCTTTTTCGGGTCCTTGCCTTTCCACTTGTCCTGAATGGCCTTGATTTTCGGTTGGATCTGCTGCATCCCCAGCATCGACTTCATTTGTTTTTGCGTCAACGGGTAAAGCACCACTTTTATTAAAACCGTAAGCAGGATAATGGCCAGAGCGTAACTTGGAACGCCCACAGATACGGTAAAGTAATAAAGGTAGTTGAGCAGCCAGGTCATTCCATCTACAATAGCGTTAAATATTCCCAAATAAAGTCCCGCCTCCTTAATAGACCCTTCGAGGTCAAGCGGCTTTTTAACCCTGTTTTATACTGGATCGTACCCACCGGGATGAAACGGATGGCATTTCATTATTCTGACCACTGCCATCCTGGTTCCTTTTAAAGCACCGTGTTTTTCAACTGCCTGCAACGCGTAATGGGAACAGGTGGGATAAAAACGGCAGGAGGGTGTTGTCAGCGGTGATACAACAAGTTGGTAGACCCTGATTATAAAAAGCAAGAAAACCTTCAAAGTGATCATCGCCTGTTCAAAATACTTTTTTCAATAATTTCAACAAACCGTCTTCAACCTGCTTGTACTCTAGGCCTACAATACCGCGCCGCGCTACCAATACAAGATCATAACCGCCAGGAAAACGTTCGCTGTTCAGCCGGCATGCTTCCTTCAGCAGCCGCCTGATCCTGTTTCTGGTCACAGCATTGCCCACTTTTTTGCTGACTGTAAAACCAAATCTGCAATACTCTAAATTATTCGCCAAAAAATAGATTACCAGGTGGCGGTCGGCTACCGACTTCCCCCGGCTGTATACAGTCCTGTATTCCTTGTTTTTTTTGAGTGTGGTAAGGATTTTCATTTAATCCCCTGTTTGCAGCGATTGAATCCCTCTCTATCAAATATTTTAAAATATAGATAAAAAGAATTTCATGACCCCCACCAGATATTACAAATCAGAATCATTACTCTCATCCCGATAAAGAAGGGGAGCAGATATAAAGGCCACTGTGATTAAGCGGCCTTTACGCGGTTAATCTCTTTCTGCCTTTAACTCTCCTTCTTTTAATCACATTTCTGCCGGAAAGGGTAGACATCCTTTTCAGAAAGCCGTGAATCTTTTTATGTTTACGGACCTTTGGCTGATAGGTACGTTTCAAAACTACACCTCCTTTTTCCTAAAAAAAACAATATAGCGCATCATTTAACAGACGCACATATCAATTATATAGTAATCAATTTACCTCGTCAAGGAGCAACGATGCCGGGCTGAAAGCCAGCATCAGAATACTGGTCTGGGAGCCCCGCATTCTTAAAAAAAGCCTGTTGATAACTTAAGTAAATTTTGGTATTATTTTAGTGGCCGCCGTGCGTTTTTAAGCCACATTTTATACAGCACGTTAATAATAAAATGTGGAGAAAACTGTTAATAACCAAACTAAAACACCTCCCATTCCAAGGAGGGTTTTTTAGGCTCTTATTATTTTTCATTTATTCAGGGGGTTTAGAAGTGTTAAGAAGTGAAGTGTTGAGTCTCTGGGAACAAACTTTAAAACTTTTAGAGAAAAGGATTAATAAAAATTCTTTTGATACCTGGTTAAAACCTCTCAAACCGCTGGGCTGTCATGACAATACTATTATCATCGAGGTGCCGAACAACTTTTCCCGCGACTGGCTCAGCGACCGGTACACTCCTCTGCTGAAAGATATATTACAAAACATTGCCAGGCAGGATATCAGCGTTCAGTTTCTCCTGGCCAGCGAGATCCCGGAAATAAAGGATGATCCGATAAAAAAAACAGCAGAAAAACCCACTGAAAACCCTCATTCATCTCCATTGAATCCCAAGTATACCTTTGATACCTTTATTATCGGCAACAGCAACAGGTTCACTCATGCCGCCTGTTTTGCCGTCGCGGAAGCTCCCGCCAAGGCTTATAATCCACTATTCATATATGGCGGCGTCGGCCTGGGTAAAACCCACCTCATGCATGCTATTGGTCAGTACATCATGGAACGCAGCCCTAAGCTGAATGTCTTTTATGTAACTTCTGAAAAATTCACGAACGAGCTGATTAACTCTATCCGTGATGATAAGACTGTGGAATTCAGAAATAAATACCGCGGGATGGACATTTTACTGGTTGACGACATACAGTTCCTGGCAGGCAAGGAAAGGACCCAGGAGGAATTTTTCCATACATTTAACACCTTGTACGAAGCAAATAAACAAATAATTATTTCCAGTGACCGCCCGCCCAGGGAAATTCCCACCCTTGAGGACCGGCTCCGGTCACGTTTTGAATGGGGCCTCATTACTGATATCCAGCCGCCGGACCTGGAGACACGAATTGCCATCCTGCGTAAAAAAGCACAGCTGGAAAACCTGTCGGTTCCCGATGATACCATCGTTTTTATTGCCAATAAGATTCAATCAAACATCCGTATCCTGGAAGGTGCGCTTAACCGTGTCATCGCCCGTTCTTCCTTTGCTGGCGAAGAAATAAGCCCTGAAATGGCCGCGGACGTTTTAAAAGACATTATTCCCAACAGGAACAGGCCCATTACCATACCCTTAATTCAAGAAGTTGTATCTGAATTTTATAGTTTAAAAATTGAAGATTTTAAATCCAAAAAAAGAAACCGTTCAATATCTTTTCCCCGCCAGATAGCCATGTACCTGTCAAGAGAACTGACAGACTCCTCATTGCCCCAGATTGGCAATTCTTTTGGCGGGCGTGACCATACAACCGTCATCCACGCCAATGATAAAATAAACACTGAATTAAATAAAAACCCTGTTTTTCAGGAAACTATAAAAGATCTGATCAGTTTAATTAAAAAAAGTTAGATCATTCTTTTGTATGAAATGTTATTTGTTTTGTGGGTATTTAAAAATAAATATTTAATATTTATTTTTACTGTTTTTTAATTTTATTTTTATAAACAGCCGCAAAGCTTTTGTTGTCATGTTTTTGTAATCCTTATACACATAAAACACAGCGTATACTACTATTACTGTTTAAAGATATGAACATAACAATATTACGATGGGAGAAATAAAATGAATTTTTCCAGCAATAAAGAAGAGCTTCTGAATGCCTTACAGATTGTGCAGCGGGCAGTTTCTTTAAAAAATCCCCTGCCTATATTAAGCGGCATCAAGTTTGAAACAGGAGAGAGCGGTGTGGTTATTTCAGCCACCGACCTTGAACTGGGAATCAGCTGTTCTTTCCAGGCTGAAGTGTTGGAAACGGGACAAGCCGTACTGCCGGCAAAAGTGATAACCGAATTAATCAGGCGAATACCTGATGTGCCCATTCTTTTCAAAGCAGATCCGGTGAATGGGAGTGTCACGGTACAATACGGACAGAGTGAGGCCAATATTAATGGTTACCCGGTAGAAGAGTTTCCTGATTTTCCCCTGCCGGCTGGTGACATAAAGTTTAGTGTGCTGGGAGAGGATTTAAGGGAGTTAATCAGACAGGTGCTTTTTGCCACCGCAAAAGATGAAAACCGCCCGCTGTATACAGGGGTGCTGTTTGAAATAGTAAGCGGCGATATTAATGTTGTGGCGACGGATACGCACAGACTGGCCTGGCGAAAAATTTCACTTGATAAAAAAGGGGATCTAAACATAAATTTAATAATCCCCGGGAAAACACTAAATGAACTGGCAAGGGTAACCGGGTCGTCTGATCTGCCGGTAGAAATAACAGCAGCAGAAAACCAGGTAATTTTTAATGTCGGTGAGGTGTGTTTAGTGTCACGGCTGATCGGGGGCAATTTTCCAAATTACCGGCAGGTTATACCTAAAGAGTATGTCTCCAGAATTCGCTTAAAAGCCAGAGATTTGGCCGAGTCATCTGAAAGGGCGGCACTGCTTACCAGGGAAGGTTCACCAATAATCAAAATTAACATTAGTGATAACAGCCTGGTGGTCTCAGTTAATACGGAGGCAGGACGCGTGCGAGAGGAAATGCCTGTTTTCCAGGAGGGGGAAAACCTGCAGTTCGCTTTTAACGCGCGTTACCTAAACGATGCATTGAAGGCAATCGGTACGGAAGAGGTTGTCCTTGAGTTTACCGGCCCCTTAAGCCCGGTAATTCTAAAGCCGGTAGGGGAGATGGAATATCTTTCCCTGCTCCTTCCGGTCCGGCTGCGTGAGGAGAGCTGATTGATTGTATCTCAAACGCCTGGAAATAACCAACTTCAGGAATTACAGCAGTCAGGTCATTGAGCCGGACAAGTTTTTTAACATCTTCAGCGGTGCCAATGCCCAAGGGAAAACCAATATTCTCGAAGCTATTTTTATTGCATGTACAGGCAAATCATTTCGCACCGCGAGAGAAACAGAAATAATTAACTGGCAGAAAGAATTTTCATATATCAACTGCCAGTTTGAAACAAACAGCCGGCAGGTTGAGGTCAGGGCAGAGCTGTTGCCGGGCAAAAAAAAAATCGAGGTAAACGGTGTATTATCCCGTGGTTATCCACAGGGGTGGCCGGGAATAGTTTTATTTAAACCGGAAGATTTGATCCTGGTCAAAGGCTCACCGCAAGACCGGAGGCGTTTTTTAGACCTGGAATTTGGTCCTTTTCACCCCCAGTACGGGCATTTTCTAGGGCTTTACAACAGGGTGCTACTTCAACGCAACAATTTACTCAGAGAAATTAAAGATAAATCATCAAAAAGCGATGCGCTGCTTGTATGGAATGAGCAGCTCTGCCGGTACGGCGCAAAGCTGCTGTCCATGAGAATGGAATTGTTTAAAAACTTAAGCCCGTTGATCAGGAAGATCCACTATGATTTAACCGGTGAAAAAGAAGTGCTGGATATCCGCTATCTTTCATCAATAAAAATCAACAGCCCTTCTTCTGAAGAAGAAATTTACCGCCAGTTTATAAAAGAAATCCAGGAAATTGAAGAAGAGGAAATCAAGCGTTCCCAGTCCCTGATCGGACCGCACAGGGATGACTTTAATTTATATATTGACAACAAGGATGCGAGAATTTACGGTTCTCAGGGCCAGCAGCGGACCATAGTATTAACTCTGAAAATATCTCAGATCCTGCAGTGGTACCAGGAAATTGGCGAATACCCGATCCTGCTGCTTGATGATGTTCTCTTTGAGCTCGATGAAAACCGGCGCCAGGCGCTGTTAAACCGGGTATTAGGATTGGTTCAGACTTTTGTCACTTCTACCGACGAAAACAGGTTCAAGCCGAAGAATAATTTCACCGTAAAAAAATTTGTTGTAAGCGCAGGGAAAGTCGTTGACACTAAGGAGGAATAGCATGTTTCTGCACCTCGGGGGAGATGTTGTAGTTCTAAAGAAGGATATAATCGCCATTTTGAATATCCGGGCCGGTCAGGCAGCTGTGACCAAAGAGTTTATAAAAACGGCCGGGGACGAGGGTTTTATTAAAAATATTTATGCCAAAGACAGAGAAAAGTCTTTTGTGGTAACAAACAGGGAGATCTACATGTCACCGATTTCTTGCAGTACTCTGAAGAAGAGAGCGGATGATATTTTTGAACTTTAAGAAAATAGAATTTTATAATGTGTAAGGGGGTGGTTTTCTGTTGGCTGATGATACCGATAACAACCGATATGACGCAGAAGAGATTCAGGTCCTGGAAGGGCTGGAAGCCGTAAGGCGCAGGCCCAGCATGTATATAGGCAGTACCAGCTCCAGAGGTCTGCATCACTTGGTATACGAGGTGGTTGACAACAGTATTGACGAAGCCATGGCTGGTTTCTGCAATAAGATCGAAGTCAGTATCAATGAAGACAATACCGTGACAGTAATTGATAACGGCCGGGGGATTCCAGTCGATATCCATCCCAAAACGGGCAGGCCTGCGGTTGAAGTGGTGCTGACGATACTTCATGCCGGCGGCAAGTTTGGCGGGGGAGGTTATAAAGTCTCCGGCGGCCTGCATGGTGTCGGTGTTTCAGTGGTCAATGCGCTTTCCGAGTGGCTTGAGGTGGAAGTCAGGCGGAACGGGAATGTCTATTTCCAAAAATACAACAGGGGCGTTCCTGTAACTGAATTGCTGATAGTCGGCAAAAGCAAAAGCGACGGCACAAAAATAACCTTCAAGCCAGATCCGGAAATATTCGAAGAACTTGTTTTTAACCAGGATATCCTTTCCGTGCGCTTGAGAGAATTATCTTTCCTGAATGCGGGACTGAAGATTATCTTCAAGGATAAGCGTTCAGGCCAGGTAGTGGAGTATGAGCATGAGGGCGGTATCATAGATTACGTCAAACACCTGAACAGGAGTAAAACGCCGCTTCACCCCAAACCGATCTTCTTTCAAAAACAGAAGGACGAGGTTATGGTGGAAATAGCCCTGCAGTACACAGACTCCTATGCCGCAGACAACATTTTTTCTTATGCCAACAACATCAATACCACAGAAGGCGGGACGCACGAGGCTGGTTTTAAGGCCGCCCTCACCAGGGTG
Organism: uncultured Eubacteriales bacterium; assembly: GCA_964397525.1. Lineage (GTDB taxonomy): Bacteria > Bacillota > Desulfotomaculia > Desulfotomaculales > Pelotomaculaceae > Syntrophopropionicum. Next base: position 10,168 of record CAYNIY010000014.1, on the reverse strand, counting down.
ATCAACGACTACGGGCGCAAATATAATTTATTAAAAAACGGTGTGAGCAACCTGCTGGGAGAAGATATCCGGGAGGGCATCACCGCGGTGATCAGCGTGAAAGTGCCGGAACCGCAATTTGAGGGACAGACCAAGACAAAACTTGGCAACAGTGAGGTAAGAGGAATCGTTGATACTGTTGTGGGCGAGGGACTGGGAACATTTCTTGAAGAAAACCCAGCTATTGCCAAGAATATTCTGGAAAAATCCATCACCTCTTCCCGGGCGCGGGAGGCTGCCCGCAAGGCTAAAGAACTGACCAGGCGGAAAAGCGCCCTGGAAAGCACAACCCTGCCGGGCAAACTGGCGGACTGCTCCGAGCGCGACCCTTCAGCCTGCGAGATGTATATTGTCGAAGGAGACTCCGCCGGCGGCTCGGCCAAACAGGGCCGGGACAGGCGCTTTCAGGCTATACTGCCCTTACGGGGTAAAATTTTAAATGTAGAAAAAGCACGCCTGGATAAGATCCTGGCCAATGAAGAAATCCGGTCCATGATTACAGCCCTGGGCACCGGCATCAGTGAAGAATTCGATATCTCCAAGGCCAGGTATCACAAGGTGATCCTGATGTCTGACGCAGATGTCGACGGCGCCCACATCAGGACGCTGCTGCTCACTTTCTTTTACCGTTATATGAAGCCGCTGGTGGAATCAGGATATATTTATATCGCGCAGCCGCCTTTATACAGGGTCAAAAAAGGGAAAAGTGAAAACTACGTATACAACGACGCCGAGCTGGAAAAACTTTTAAAACAAATCGGCAGGAGCGGCATCTCCATCCAGCAGTATAAAGGTCTGGGTGAAATGGACGCCATTCAGCTCTGGGAAACCACCATGGATCCCGAGACCAGGACGGTAATGCAGGTTACCCTGGACGACGCTATCGAGGCGGACTCAGTCTTTTCCATGCTGATGGGGGACAGAGTGGAGCCGCGCCGGGATTACATTTTCGAAAACGCCCGTCTGGTACGGAACCTTGATGTTTAAGAATAACTTAAGATCAGCTTGTTTGATCCGCGAACTGGATTTTGATATAATTCCCCTGGTAGTTTTATGTGGAGGTGACCGGCTTGGCTTCTAATACCGGTAAAGTGTTACCGCTTGATATAAACGTGGAAATGAAGCATTCCTACCTGGACTACGCCATGAGTGTTATTGTGGGGCGGGCGCTGCCTGACGTGCGGGACGGCTTAAAACCTGTGCACCGCCGCATTCTTTATGCCATGCATTCCCTGGGCCTGTCGCCGGACAAAGCCCACCGCAAATCAGCCTATATCGTAGGTGAAGTGCTGGCCAAATACCACCCGCACGGGGATACTTCCGTGTACGATGCCCTGGTCCGGCTGGCCCAGGATTTTGCCAGCCGCTACCCGCTGGTGGACGGCCACGGCAACTTTGGCTCAGTAGATGGGGACTCTGCCGCAGCCATGCGGTATACCGAAGCGCGGATGGCCAAGATAAGCCTGGAAATGCTGGTGGATATAGATAAAGATACGGTTGATTTCATCCCCAACTACGATGCTAAAAACGATGAGCCGACAGTCTTGCCTGCCCGGATCCCCAACCTGCTGATCAATGGATCGGCTGGCATTGCTGTGGGTATGGCGACGAACATTCCGCCCCATAACCTGGCTGAAGTGATCGACGGGGTAATCATGCTGATTAACAACCCGGAAGCAGACATCAAAGATCTGATGACGGTGATCAAAGGGCCTGATTTTCCCACCGGCGGCACCATCATGGGCAGGGAAGGGATCTGGAACGCATTCCGCACCGGCAGGGGATCTGTCAAAGTGCGTGCCAAAACTGTAATCGAAAAAACCGACTCCGGCAGAAACTGCATCATCGTCAATGAGATACCCTATCAGGTAAACAAGGCCAAGCTGATTGAAAAAATAGCCGAGCTGGTTAAGGACAAGAAATTAGATGGCATCAGCGACCTGCGTGACGAATCGGACCGCCGCGGGATGAGGATTATGATTGAACTGAAACGGGATGCGAACCCGCAGGTGCTCCTGAACCAGCTGTACAAGCACACCCAGATGCAGGACAGCTTCGGGGTAAACATGCTGGCCCTGGTTGAAGGGCAGCCCCAGGTTTTAAACCTGAAGCAGTTTTTGTTTTACTATTTGGAACACCAAAAAGATATTATCGTCAGGCGCACCCGCTTTGATCTGAAGAAGGCGGAAGACCGCGCCCATATCGTTGAGGGACTCCGCATCGCTGTCGACAACCTGGACGAAGTGATCAGGATCATCCGGGCCTCCCGGACCACTGATCTGGCAAAGAAAGCGTTATGTGAAAGATTCGCCCTCTCGGAAAAACAGTCCGAGGCGATCGTTGAAATGCGGCTGCGGCAGCTGACTGGCCTGGAGCTGGAAAAACTGGAGCAGGAATACAATGAGCTCATGGCCAGGATCGCTTACCTGCGCGGCATACTGGCCAGTGAGAAGAAGGTCCTGGAGATCATTGCAAAAGAACTTTTGGCGATCAGGAAAAAATTTGCCGACCCGCGGCGCTCGGTCATCTCTGATGAAGAGGTTACTTTTGGCACCGAAGACCTGATCCCCGAAGAGGACGCCGTGATCACGATCACCAACCAGGGCTACATCAAGAGAATCCCCCTGGACACTTACCGGTCCCAGCGCAGGGGCGGCCGCGGCGTAATGGCCATGGGCACCAAAACAGAAGATTTTGTGCGGCATCTCTTTGTCACCACGACACACCACTACATCCTGTTTTTCACCAACCAGGGCAAGGTATTCCGCCTGAAAGTGCATGAAATACCTGAAGCCGGGCGGCAGGCCAAAGGCACAGCAATTGTTAATCTGCTGTATATTGGCGGCGAAGAAAAAATTTCAGCGGTGATCCCCGTCAAGGAATTCGATTCAGATCAGTACCTGATCATGGCTACCGGGCACGGTCTGGTTAAGAAGACATCTCTTGATCAATATGACACCTCCCGTCGGGATGGCATTATCGCCATCTTTCTGAATGAGGAAGACCAATTGGTTGATGTCAAGCTCACCAGCGGGGAAGAGCAAATCGTTTTAGCCACAAGGAAAGGGCAGGCGATCCGTTTCCCTGAGGAGCAGGTACGCCCGATGGGCCGCAACACCCGGGGCGTAAAAGGGATCAGCCTGGCTCCCAAAGACGAGGTTGTAGGTATGGAAATAGTTCGTCCCGAGGCGAATTTGCTTACGGTAACGGCAAACGGCTTTGGCAAGCGGACCCTGCTGACCGAGTACCGCGCCCAGACCAGGGGCGGCAAAGGGATCATTAATATTAAAGTGAACAAGCGGAACGGCCTGGTGGTAGCGGTGCAGATGATTAAAGGCGACGAGGAAATTATGATGGTAAGCGCCGAGGGCATCGTTATCAGGTTTAATGCCGAGGACATCTCAAAAATAGGCCGGGCGACCCAGGGTGTTACATTAATGAGGCTCGATAAGGGCGACACGGTGGTGGCAGTGGCCAAAGTCCTGGCAGATGAATAAAAACATGCAGACATTAATTATTATAGAATAATTTGATAGTTAAAAAGAGCTTGATTGGAGGCATTTTTCGTGGTTGAAAAAGGAACCTGGACTGTTAAAAAAGGCCTTGCGGAAATGTTAAAGGGCGGCGTGATCATGGATGTCACAACCCCCGAGCAAGCTAAGATAGCGGAAGAAGCGGGTGCTTGCGCTGTAATGGCTTTGGAACGGGTTCCGGCAGACATCCGGGCGACTGGCGGCGTGGCCAGAATGGCAGATCCCACAATTATTGTAAGGATCATGGAGGCAGTGACTATTCCTGTCATGGCCAAGGCGCGCATTGGCCATTTTGTTGAGGCCCAAATTCTCGAGGCCCTGGGGGTTGACTATATAGACGAGAGCGAAGTGCTAACTCCTGCGGATGATAACTTCCATATCGACAAAAACGCCTTCAAGGTGCCTTTTGTCTGCGGCGCCCGTAATTTAGGCGAAGCCCTGCGGCGAATTGGTGAAGGCGCGGCGATGGTCAGGACCAAGGGTGAACCCGGCACCGGCAATGTTGTTGAGGCGGTCCGGCACATGAGAATAGTGATGGGAGAGATCAGGCGTGTGCAGAACCTGCCGCGAGAGGAATTAATGTCCGCAGCAAAGGACATGGGCGCACCGTATCACCTTTTGTTGGAGGTTGCGGAACTGGGGCGCCTGCCGGTAGTAAACTTCGCCGCCGGGGGGATAGCTACCCCCGCTGACGCGGCCCTGATGATGAACCTCGGCTGTGACGGCATCTTTGTCGGATCGGGCATATTCAAGTCTAAAAACCCGGCCGCGCGGGCAAAAGCTGTTGTGGCTGCCACCACCCACTATAAAGACCCGTTAATATTAGCCGAGATCTCCAAGGATCTGGGCGAAGCAATGCCCGGTCTGGAAATACAGAGTATCGCCCCTGAGCAGAGAATGCAGGACCGCGGCTGGTAATTTAGTCGTCGGCCGTCAGTCGTTAGACGTCGGAAAGTGCGTCAGGGGGACGGTTCTCTTGGCGCACTTTTATCGTTAAATATGTTTGGGTGATGGTTTTCTTGACATGCTTATAGCGTTTAATGGTACCAGACAGCGGAACGGGGACACATCCGAAACCAGGATATGTCCCCGAACATACTAGAACTGTAGGTGCGACTATAGTCGCACAAAGACTTGGCGGGCTGAAGCCCGCCCTACAATACTGAGGAATATTCCCGGTTGTGGTAACCAATTTGTTATTTGAAGGATGTTGGAGATGAAGGTGGGGGTCCTGGCCCTGCAGGGGGCTTTCAGAGAACACGAGAAATTACTGGCTGCCTGTGGTGTTGAACCGGTACAAATCAGGAAACCACAGCAACTCGATCAGATCTCGGCGCTTGTTATACCCGGCGGCGAGAGTACCACTATCGGCAAGCTGATGAATGAGTTTAAACTGTTTGAGCCGGTGGTGAAGCTGGGGCGGGAGGGGCTGCCCATGTTCGGTACGTGCGCCGGCTTGATTCTGCTGGCCAGGGATATTGCCGGCTCAACACAGCCGCGTATTGGGCTGATGGACATCTGTGTCGAGAGGAACGCCTTTGGCAGGCAGGCTGACAGCTTCGAAGCCAGCCTGGATATACCGGCGATCGGCGTGCAGCCATTCCGGGCTGTTTTTATCAGGGCGCCTTATATCCGGGAAGCAGGCAGCGGGGTAGAAGTACTGGCCAGATTCCAGGAAAAAATTGTTTTTGCCCGGCAGGGCAGGCTCCTGGCGGCGGCTTTTCATCCGGAGCTGACCGGAGACATTCGGATCCATCAGTACTTTCTTGAAAAATGCGTACAGGCGGCATGATTTTGGACAGGTAAAATCTCTAAATATTTAAAATAGCGCGTAATCATTAATCGCTATTGCAATGTGCTGTCAGGTGTAGTAATATTTTAAACATATTTAATTAGACAAACCCGGTGAAGGGGTAAAGTAATCCGCCGTAAACATTTCAGAGAGCCGGTGGCCGCTGAGAACCGGTAGTTTCGGAAGGATGAAAAGGCTCCCCCGAGGGGGTCTGCTGAAAGCAGCAGTAGGCAGACACGGGCAGTTCCCGTTAGCACAGGCTCGAGAGGACCGGATATGATCCGGTCAATAAGGGTGGCACCGCGGGAGAAACCTCTCGTCCCTGTATAATTTTACAGAGACGGGGGGTTTAATGTTTATTATTTAAAATTTTAGTGTTTATTAAGAAGGAGGAAAAGTAAAAAATGCAGGACAAACAATATTTGATGGTTCCGGGTCCGACGCCCGTGCCCCCGGCTGTAATGGCCGCCATAGCAATGCCTGTCATCGGACACAGGACGGATAACTTTGCCCGGATGCACGAGCAGATAGTGCAAAAGGTGCAGCAGGTTTTCCAAACTAAGAACGATGTCTTTATCCTGACCAACAGCGGTACCGGGGCCCTGGAAACGGCAATCGCCAATACGGTAAGCCCCGGGGACAAAGTGCTTTCCCTGATCACCGGTAATTTTGGAGAGCGGTTTGCCAAAATAGCCAAGTCATACAATGCTGATGTAGTTGAAGTGAATTTTGGTTACGGTAATGACGTGGACCTTACAGAAGTCGAGAAAAAACTGGGAGAGCACCCCGACGTCAAGGTGGTCCTGGCGACCCAGAATGAAACGTCAACCGGGGTATGCAACGATATAGCGGGCATCGGCGCCCTGGTGGCAAAAACCCCCGCGCTGTTTCTGGTGGATGGTGTCAGCGGGGTGGGCGGCATAGAAATAAAGGTGGACGAGTGGGGTGTGGATATGCTCTGCACCGCCTCCCAGAAGGCATTCATGCTGCCGCCGGGGCTGGCCATGATCAGTGTCAGCGATAAGGCCTGGGGAGCCGTGGAAAAGTGCAAATCCCCCCGGTTTTATTTCAGCCTGCCGGCCTGCAAAAAAGTATACGACAAGTGGAATACAGCTTATACTCCTTCCGTATCGCTTTTCTACGGACTAAACGCGTCACTGGATATGATGCTGGCCGAGGGCCTGCAGAATGTTTACCAGCGCCACGCCCTTTTAGCGCAGGCCACGCGGGCAGCCGTTAAAGCGCTGGGCTTAAAACTTTTGGCGGAAGACCGCTGTGCTTCCAATGTGCTGACAGGAGTATGGGGTCCGGAAAACATAGGGGCGGACGAGCTCCGGAAAATTATCAAAAACAATTACGGCGTCACCTTTGCCGGCGGTCAGGGCCCGGTCAAGGGCAAAATATTTCGGATCGCCCATATGGGATTCTGTGACAAAATGGATGTGATCATCGCGGTAAGCGCCCTGGAAATGGGATTGGCGCAGGCCGGGTACCCTGTAAAACTGGGAGCAGGAGTGAAGGCGGCCCAGGAAGTGTTTTTGGGAGGTGTTAGCTTATGAAAGTGCTTGTGATGGACAACGTGGAGGAAGCGGGACTGCAGGCCCTGAGGCAGGAGCCTGACATAGAAGTTGATACCAGGGCTAAAATGAGCGAGGATGAGCTGGTAAAAATTATTGGCGACTACGATGGCATGATCGTGCGCAGCGCCACCAAGGTTACCGCCAAAGTCCTGGAGCACGCCTCTAAAATGAAGGTGGTCGGCCGCGCCGGGGTGGGCGTTGACAATATAGATACTGCCGCTGCTACCGGCAGGGGAATCCTCGTTGTGAATGCGCCCGGCGGAAATACAATAGCGACTGCTGAGCTTACTATGGCCATGATGCAGTCCCTGGCCCGCAATATTCCCCAGGCCAACGCCAGCCTGCGCTCGGGCAATTGGGACAAAAAGGCATATACGGGTGTTGAACTAAGAGACAAGGTGCTCGGCGTGATCGGTCTGGGGCGCATCGGCTCAGCCGTGGCTAAAAGGGCCCAGGGCATGGAGATGAAGGTCATGGCTTGTGATCCCTATATCACCGAGGAGAAGGCGGAATTGCTTGGGATCAAGCTTCTGCCCATGGCAGAGGTTTTCAAATCAGCCGACTTTATCACCGTGCACCTGCCACTGACCAAGGAGTCCAAACACCTCCTGGGCAAGGATGCTTTTGAGATGATGAAACCAGGGGTGCGGATCGTCAACTGTGCCCGGGGCGGCATCGTAGACGAAGAGGCCTTGTATGAAGCGATGAAGTCAGGCAAGGTTGCCGGCGCGGCGATGGATGTTTTTGAGAAAGAACCAAATACCGAAAGCCCGCTGCTTCAATTAAACAACTTTATTGCCACCCCCCACCTGGGCGCGTCAACCAAGGAGGCGCAGCTGTGTGTGGCCGTCGATGTGGCCAAAGATCTTATTTCCGCGCTGAGGGGTGATTTTGTTAAAAACACGGTGAATATCCCGTCCCTCAGCCCGAAAACAATGGCTGTGGTCAAACCATTCTTATCACTGGCCGAAAAGATGGGCAGTTTTACCGCCCAGCTGATTAGCGGCCGGGTAAATAAAATAGAGATCACTTACAGCGGCGACCTGGCCAACCAGGAAGTAGCGCCGATTACCACAGCATTATTGAAGGGTTTTCTGGACAACGTCCTGCAGGAGATGGTCAACTATGTAAATGCACCGCTGCTGGCAAGAGGCCGGGGGATCAACGTCGTCCAAAAGCAGGCAGAAAAAGAAGGGGACTATGCCAACCTGATTACCGCACAGGTAGTGTCTGACCAGGGCGAGATTGCAGTGGAAGGCACTATTTTCGGCGGACATGATCCCCGCATCGTTTCCATTAACGGCTACCACGTTGACGCTGTTCCCTCAGGTCATATCCTTTATGTGCCGCACATAGACAAACCGAGGATTATCGGACCGGTGGGCAACCTCATCGGCGCCCATAATGTAAACATATCTGCAATGCAGGTCGGGCGCAAGGTGGTCGGGGGACCGGCGATCATGCTGCTCAGCATCGACGCCCCAGTACCGGACGAGACGCTGGCGGAGATCGCCAAGATCGACGGGGTCCAGGACGTTAAAAATGTCAGCTTATAAATAGTCGTGGTTTTTCAGAAGTGAAATGTTTTATTCGTGGGCAATGTGTTTTGAGCCCTGAGCATCAAAGGCATTCCCCTGTAGGGCGGGATTTATCCCGCCAAAGGCGTGCGGCTGAAGCCGCACCTACAACCGGGGACACATCCTGAATTCGGATGCGTCCCCGCTCCTCTGGCTTGTATAATAAAAGCCCCATGAGTATGAGCACCCAACGTCTCACATCTCATTTCTCACGTCCCATAAGGCGCCTCTGCGGGCGCCTTTATTGTGTCTGCGGGGTTTTACAAACCCCGTTTTACTGTAGTATAATAGTGAAACTGACTGGCGTTGGAGAATGTTAAGTACCAAATGGAGGCAGAGAGCAATGCTTGATCTAAAATTTGTGCGCAGCAATCCGCAGAAGGTACAGGAAGCACTTGCCAGCCGCGGAGCAAAGGTTTCACTCACAGAGTTTCTGCAGCTCGAAGAGCAGCGCCGCGAAAAGCTTTATATTGTAGAGCAGATGAAGAACAGGCGCAACCTGGTTTCCGAGGATATCGGGCGGCTGAAAAAAGCCGGCAAAGACGCGCCGGATGTGGTCGGGGAAATGCGCGACCTTTCCAGGCAGATCAAGGATAAAGATGAGGAAATAAAGGAAATAGAAGGGCGGCTGCAGGTGATCCTGCTCGACATCCCAAACATCCCGCACGATTCCGTGCCGGTGGGAGAGAACGCCGCTGACAACCCGGTCATCCGCACCTGGGGGCAGCCGAGGAATTTTGCGTTTGCACCCAAGCCGCACTGGGAAATCGGGGAAGACCTGAATATCCTTGATTTTGAGCGGGGCGGCAAGGTCACCGGGGCGAGGTTCTGTTTTTACAGGGGCCTCGGCGCGAAACTGGAGCGGGCGGTAATCAGCTTCATGCTGGATCTGCACACCAATGAACATGGCTATGTAGAAATCTTCCCGCCTTTTATGGTGAACCGTGACAGCATGATCGGCACCGGGCAGCTGCCCAAGTTTGCCGAGGACATGTTTAAAATAGAGGGAACTGAATTTTATCTAATCCCTACAGCCGAAGTGCCGGTAACCAACATGTACCGCAATGAGATCCTGGATGGCGGAGACCTGCCCATATGGCACTGTGCCTACAGCGCCTGTTTCCGGGCCGAGGCGGGCGCTGCCGGCCGGGATACCCGGGGCTTAATCCGGATGCACCAGTTCAACAAGGTGGAACTGGTCAAGTTCTGCAAGCCGCAAGATTCTTACGCTGAACTGGAAAAGCTGACCGCGAACGCGGAAAAAGTGCTCCAGATCCTGGGGCTGCCCTATCGGACGGTGGTCCTGTGTACGGGCGATATGGGCTTTTCATCTGCAAAGACGTACGACATAGAGGTGTGGCTGCCCAGCTACCAGGATTACAAGGAGATCTCCTCCTGCAGTAATTTTGAGGATTTTCAAGCCCGCCGGGCCGGTATCAGGTACAGGAACGAGAAGGGCAGGGTTGAACTGGCGCATACCCTGAACGGCTCCGGGCTGGCGGTCGGCCGGACGGTTGCCGCGATTATGGAGAACTGCCAGGAGGCTGATGGGACGGTGACCATCCCGGAAGCCCTGCGGCCCTACATGGGCGGGTTGGATAGGATTGGCTGACAGGGGAAAACCGCAAAACAAGGGACTAAAAAAAC
>CAYNIY010000013.1:0-35028 GCA_964397525.1 uncultured Eubacteriales bacterium | reverse complement strand
GTCCGGACCAGTTCGACAATGCCGTAATCCTCAAGCACTGAACAGAACGCGCTGATCTTTTTTGCATCGCCCAGGATTTCAACGATCATGGTCTCTTTGTTTACATCAATTATATTCGCCCTGAATACTGATACCAGGTTGACAATATCAGATCTGCGGTTGTTTTCGGCTTTGACTTTAATCAAAGCAAGTTCGCGCTCAACCGATTCTTCAGTCTTCAGCTCAACAATTTTTATCACATCCACCAATTTTGAAAGCTGCTTTATTACCTGTTCCAGCACCTGTTCATCACCCTTCACATCCAGGGTGATCCGGGTCACATCCGGTTCTTCGGTATAACCGGCAGCGATGCTTTCAATGTTTACCACCCGCCGGCTTAGAAGACCAGATATGCGGGCTAAAACTCCAGGTTTATTAACAACAAGGACAGCTAGTGTATTTTTCAAAATTAATCATCCTTCCCTCCTGAACCTAATAAAAATTCTATCACATATTCAATTTCTGTCTATCTTTTTTATGATCATAAATGTCAAAGTATTATTTCCGCAAAACGCACATCTTAAAGGAATTCAACAGCATAGCGCCGAAAAAGTGATCGTGATTAACTCCTGTAAAGCGGGTCAAATTATTTAACTGATGAGGGTGTGTAAATGCTGGTTATTCAGGTATGTGTCGGCAGCTCGTGTTTTTTACGCGGTTCTAAAAATGTCATTGCAGAGATTGAAAGCCTGATCGCCCATTACCAACTTGATGACATTGTTACTCTAAAGGGAAACTTTTGCTTCGAGCGCTGCTCAGATGGTGTTACAGTAAAGATCGGAGAAAAAACTTTCTCAAAAGTAACTGGTGAGAGCATTGTCGATTTGTTCGAAAAAGAAGTATTCCCTGCCATATATGGGGGTAAATAAAATGAAATTGATCAGCACCAATGAAGCGAAATGCCGCGACTGCTATAAATGTATCCGCTCATGTCCGGTAAAATCAATCTGCATCAAGTCAGACAGCCCTGACGCTCAGCTTTATGCCCAGGTTATCGAAGAAAGCTGTATCCAGGACGGCCTGTGCACCATGGTGTGCCCCCAGAAAGCTAAAGTTGTAATCAGCCATGTGAATGACGTAAAGCAGCTTTTATCTGAAAAAGTCGTACCGGTTATAGCCAGTGTGGCGCCCTCCTTCCCAGCAATGCTGCCGCTGGCCGACCCTGCTGTGTTCCCCGCGCTGCTCAGGCAGCTCGGTTTTTCTTACGTCGGGCAGTGTTCTGTCGGGGCAGAGCTGATCTGCGCCGAGCATATGCGGGTCAATCCCCCGGGACCGCTTATGTCAAGCGCCTGCCCGGTCGTGATCAACCTTGTCGAACGCCATTACCCGCATTTAATACCTTACCTGTCACCCCTGGTTTCACCCATGGTCGCCCACGGCCGGCTGCTGAAAAGCCAGTTCCCAGGCGCTAAAGTGGTTTTTATCGGTCCTTGTATTGCCAAAAAAGGAGAGGGATTATCGGATCATGCTAAAAATGCGGTCGACTTTGTCCTTGGTTTCAAAGAAATTTGGGAGTGGATACAACAGGAAGGAATCGACTTGAGTAAAATCTCACCTGCAAAATTTGATGGTTACACTCCTGGACCAGCCCGGCTATTCCCTGCTGAAGGCGGGCAGCTGCTGGCGACATCCCTCAGCACCGATATGCTGGACAAGAGCTTTCAAAGTGTTACCGGTATCAGTAACTGCATAGAGCTTTTTGATAATTTTAACACTACAGCACCGAGCCGCAGACCTTTATTCATGGAATTGCTGGCCTGCAGCGGCGGGTGCCTGGGGGGTCCTTACGGGGTATCGGATGGAGATACTTACACGAAAAAGACAATATTATTGGATTACTATTCTCTGCAGAACAATGAGGCAAACAATGACCAACTGCCCTCATTGCCCTGGGCAGATCTATATCGTACCTACCAGGATAGAAAAACCCTGCTGCCTGAACCAACTCCGGAACAGATGAAAAACATATTAGCCCTGACAGATAAGTTCACACCCGAAGACGAGCTGAACTGCGGCGCCTGCGGTTTTGACTCCTGCAGGGAAAAGGCAGTCGCGGTGTTTCATGGTAATGCAGAGTCACAAATGTGCATACCTTACATGAGGAAAAGGGCGGAATCCATCTCTAACCTGGTTCTCAGCGCGCTCCCTGACGGCGTAATTATCTTTAATGAAGACCTTATTATTCAGGAAATAAATCCAGCGGCTAAAAAAATGTTTGACTGCAAAAAGAATGTAATCGGAGAAAAGATTGATACCCTGGTTAATCCGGCAGGCTTCGAACGTGTTTTTAAAGAAATGAAAATAGTAAAGGTGGACGCAAGTGAATTATATAACGGCAAGATTGCCCGTCAGATTATTTTTCCCCTGGAAAAAAGCGCGGTAGCAATCTTCACGGATATTACAAATGAATTGAAACAGCGGAAAGATCTTTTGCTGGTTAAGACAGAGACAATTGAGCGGGCGCAGGAGGTTATTAAGAAGCAGATGACTGTTGCCCAGGTAATTGCCGGCCTTTTGGGAGAAACGACCGCGGAAACCAAAGTCCAGCTGAGCCAGCTGATAAAGCTAATGAAAGAATAGGAAAGGAAAAGGGACATGTCTCTCTACCTTGACATAGGTATTTCGCAGTTGAACAAAAAAGATGAAGAGCTATGCGGCGACTCTATTGAAGTCCTGCACTCAGAGGACTCTTCAGTAATCGTTCTGGCCGACGGCCTGGCCAGCGGAGTAAAGGCCAACATCCTCTCCAGAATTACCGCTAAAACGGCAGCTACCATGCTGAAGATGGGAAGCCATATCGATGAGGTTATTGAGACGATGGCTGAAACGCTGCCTGTTGATAAAGTCAGAAATCTTGCCTACAGTACTTTTTCCATCCTGCAGGTTTTCAAAGACGGGCGTTCTTACCTGGCGGAGTTCGATAATCCCCAGTCCTATTTCGGACACCGGGAATCACTGCGGCGCCTGCCTAGAATTTCCCGGGCAATAGGCGATAAAAGAATTGAAGAGGCGCATTTCAACTTACAGGAAGGCAACTGGCTGGTAATGCTTAGCGATGGCGTACTGCATGCCGGTATAGGCGGGGTTTGGAATCTTGGCTGGGGAGAACAGCAGGTCGGCAGATTTATCAGCAAGCTGGCGGCTGAGGATTATGAAGCGGCCGACTGGGCAAATGAAATAACAGCACAATGCAATTTGCTTTATGGAGGATTTCCGGGTGACGACGTAAGCATTGTCGTGATCAGGGCCAGAAAGGCAAGAAAACTGACGGCGCTGATCGGACCGCCCCGTGAACCGGCAAAAGACACCCCGGTTGTTGAAAAACTCGCTGCTGCCGAAGGGGTAAAAGTGGTATGCGGCGGCTCAACCAGTTTGATGGTAAGCCGTATCCTGGACAGGGAGGTAAAAGTCGACCTGGACTCTGACGCAGATAAAGTACCGCCCACCGGAACTATTGAAGGAATCGATCTGGTCACAGAAGGCGCCATCACCCTTTATTATGCGCTGCAGCACCTGAGAGACGGCCGCAAGTCGAGGGATCTGGAATGTTTCAGGGACGGCGCCAGCCGGCTTGCAGTGGAACTTCTCAGGGCAGACGAGTCGCACTTCATGGTCGGACTGGCCATCAACCAGGCCGACTACTATCCGGGATTTCCTGTTTCTTGTATCATGAAAAACCAGACGATCAGAGATATTGCTGAAGTTTTATCAAAATCAGGCAAGAAAGTAACTGTCGAATATCTCTAGGAGGAGGATTAGCTTGCTTGTAAAAGACTATATGAAAAGGTCATTGATCACAGCCAGTAAGGAAACTACTGTATCCGAAGCGCTGGAAACACTGAAATTAAATAAAATCAGGCAGATGCCGGTTGTTTCCGGGGGCAGACTGATCGGGCTGGTCACCGAGAAGCAGCTGCTGGCAGTATCCCCCTCGCCGGCAACTTCTCTTGATCCTTTTGAAATGAAGTTCTTCATGGACAAGATTTCAGTCTCAGACGTGATGGTAAAGTTTCCCTTGACGGTTACACCAGACACTACTATTGAAGAGGCCGCCCTGTATCTTAGAGAACATAAAGTAGGCAGCGTCCCCGTAGTTGACGGGGATAACCTGGTCGGCATCATCACTGTAACCGATATTTTCGACGCTTTGACCAGGCTGTTTGGATATGGCAGGCCGGGCATGCGCATCCTCGTTGAGTCCGAAGACCGGATTGGCCTGCTCACAGAAATAACCCAGGTCATCAAGGATTATGATTTCCCGTTAAAGGCAATCATCTACTATGTAAAAGATGATAACAAGGTCAAGATGAAAATGCGGCTTGATACTGACGACGCCGTACCAGTAATTGAGGCAATGAAAAACAGGGGTCTGAAAGTGTCACGAATAATTTAGCTCTTTGTTTTTACAATATGTTCGCTTTCAATAAAATTGCTCATATTTTTATTCAGTTACCAGCAATATTACATACGATCCACTACCACTGCCCGCTCGAACATGATATAATATTGATACTAAATCAATAGTGGTGTGATGACGCACCGGAAGAAGGAGCAACGGAGTTCCTTAACAGATACTTGTAATCTGTTAGGAACTTTTTTGTTTTTTATTAAGTGTCAGTTTCCTCTACAAGAGAATTGGGATAAAGAGAGGAAGATTATTGTGAATGCTGCAGATTTCATATCTACCGGCCTGTCGGGCTTGGACAAGGTTATTGATGGGCTGCGCATGGGCGATAACGTTGTCTGGCAGGTAGACAGCATTGATGATTACCGCCACTTCGCTGAGCCTTTTGCAGCCAGTGCCCTGGCGGAAAACCGCAGGGTAGTATACCTGCGGTTCGGGATGCACCCCCCCGTTGTGGAAACCAAGGCAGGTATCAAGGTCTATGAACTCGATCCCAATACCGGTTTTGAAGCCTTTTCCTGCGCGGTCCATAACATCGCTGCCAGGGAAGGAGCGGGTGTTTTTTATGTTTTTGACAGCCTTTCCGACCTGTTGTCAGCCTGGGCCACGGACCTGATGATCGGTAATTTTTTCAAGGTAACCTGCCCTTATCTTTTCGAGCTGAACACCATCGCCTATTTCGCGGTGCTGAGGAACAGCAGCTCTTATCATACCATGGCCAGCATCCGGGAAACGACACAGCTGCTGCTGGACGTCTACAATCATGAAAACCATTTCTATATTCACCCCATAAAAGCCTGGAACCGCTGTTCTCCCACAATGTTTCTGCCGCATGTGAGTACCGGTGACGATTTTGTGCCCGTCACCAGCAGTTTCGATATCGCCAGGCTGTTTTCCAAATTAAAGCTCTTCAAACTCGGTGACACCAGCCGCCGCCTCGACTACTGGGACCGCATCCTGATCAAAGCGCAGGAATTAATGAACAGGCTGGACCAGGGTGATCCGGCTGCCGTTTTGGGTGAAAGGGAAATGGTAAGACAGCTGTGCCGGATGATGATCGGCCGGGATGAACGCATACTGGCCCTGGCCCAAACTTACTTCTCCCTGCACAGCCTCCTGGAGATCAAAAACAGGCTGATCGGTTCCGGTTTCATAGGGGGGAAAACTGTCGGCATGCTGCTGGCCCGCAGCATTCTGAAAGAAGACAGGGAGGTTAACTGGGAGCAATATCTTGAGCAGCACGATTCATTCTACGTGGGCTCAGACGTATACTACACCTATTTAGTGGAAAATGGATGCTGGAAAACGCGCGTCGAACAGAAAAAGAAGGAGAACTACTACACTCTGGCCAGAGAACTGCAGCAGAGAATATTGGTTGGGACTTTCCCGGCCGCGATCCGTGACCAGTTTGAGCAGATCCTGGAGTATTTCGGACAATCGCCTATCATCGTCCGCTCAAGCAGTCTGCTTGAGGATGCTTTCGGCAATTCCTTCGCCGGGAAATACCGCAGTGTTTTCTGTGTCAACCAGGGAACTCCCCAGGAACGCTACCATGCTTTTGAAAAAGCCGTTAAGCAGGTCTTTGCCAGTACCATGGGCGATGATGCGCTGGCCTACCGGCTGCAGAAAGGACTGGCCCAGAGCGATGAACAGATGGCGCTGCTCGTCCAGCGCGTTTCCGGATCCAGCCGCTCCGGTTATTTCTTCCCCGACCTGGCCGGGGTGGCCATGTCCCATAATGCCTATGTCTGGAACGAAGATATGGACCCGGAAGCCGGGATGATGAGGCTGGTTTTTGGATTGGGCACAAGGGCTGTCGACCGGGTGGAAGATGACTACCCCCGCCTTGTTGCCCTGGACAACCCCCTGCTGCGGCCAGACTCCAGGTTTGAGGACATCCGAAAATTTTCCCAGCACAAGGTTGACGTGCTGGACGTCACTTTGAATGACAATGCCACGATCCTCTTGAGCGACATATATAATCCCGATGCTAAGTTTCCGGTGTGGGATTTGCTGGCGGTCCGCGATCACGAGACCGACCGTAAAATTAAAGATCTGGGCTACTGCGCGCCGTCGTCCTGGATCCTGACCTTTGATAAACTTATGGTCAAAACAGATTTCCCGCAGATTGTAAAGCAGATATTGAAAAAGCTGGAAGCGGCATATAAATACCCGGTGGATATCGAATTCACCACAAATTTCTCAAATGGCAGCGGCTTCGAAATCAATCTGCTGCAGTGCCGCCCCCTGCAAATATTTGGCAAAGGTGTCAAGCATGCGGCTGTAAAAGGAATCGGGCCTGATAATACCTTGTTTGCCAATAAAGGCAGCTTTATGGGCAGCGACATCCTGCAGTCGATAAAAACTATCGTCTATATTAAAGCCGATGAATACAGCAGGTTGTCGGTAACGGATAAATACGAAATTGCCAGGCTGGTGGGAAAAATAAACCGGTTATTTCATGACCGCGAAAAAGAGCCCATGATGCTCATTGGGCCCGGCCGGTGGGGAACCAGCACTCCCTCGCTGGGCGTGCCGGTTACATTTGCGGAAATTAGCAATGCGGCGGTATTGGCAGAGGTTGCCTCCCCCAAGGAAGGTTATATGCCCGAAGTTTCCTATGGCACTCATTTTTTCCAGGACCTTGTGGAATCAAAAATCTTCTATATTGCCCTGTTTCCAGGTAAAGAAGATACTGTTTTCAATCCCGGCCTGCTTGATCGGTTCAGCAATATCCTGCTCGGCATTTTCCCGGAATACAGCAGGCTGCAGCATGCTGTAAAAATTTATCGCCCGGCTGAACTGAGAAAAAAATTATGGCTGCAAGCAAGATTGCAGCCACGCTCTTCAACATCATTTTTTACCGAGCCCTGATCACCGGCGCCCGCAACCAGATAGTTTTTACACCAGGCTTGTGCTCCCCATCAGATACCGGTCGCACTCCCGCGCGGCGCCGCGCCCCTCATTGATCGCCCATACCACCAGGCTCTGTCCGCGACGCATGTCACCGGCGGCGAAAACACCCTTGACATTAGTAGCAAAGCTGCCGTATTCAGCTTTTGCGTTGGTAAGCTCGTCCTTTTCCACACCAAGTTGATCAAGTATACCGCTTTCCGGACCAGTAAACCCCATCGCCAGCAGCACCAACTGGGCGGGCCAGATTTTATTGGAGCCCGGGATCTCCCTCGGTATATAACGACCCTGATCGTCCTTGTGCCACTCAATAGCAGCCGTATGCACCTCTTTCACCCTGCCGTTCTTATCGCCCACAAACTTCTTTGTAGTGATACAATAATGGCGGGGGTCATCCCCGTATAATGCTGCCGCTTCCTCCTGGCCATACTCCATTTTGTAAACCGTGGGGAACTGCGGCCAGGGATTATCATTACTCCGTTCAACAGGCAGCCTGGGCATGATCTCGAACTGGTTCACACTACTGCATTTGTGGCGCAGTGCCGTGCCAACACAGTCAGTGCCCGTGTCGCCGCCGCCGATAACAATCACGTCTTTCCCCGCGGCAGAAATGAATTTTCCGTCAGACAGGCTGGAATCCAGTAAACTCTTGGTGTTTGCGCCCAAAAACTGCACCGCGAAATAAATTCCTTCCAGGTTCCGACCCTCGACCGGCAGGTCACGCGGCTTGGTTGCGCCGGCACAGAGCACAACCGCGTCAAAGTCCTTGAAGAGCTTATCAACAGGGTAGGCGCTGCCGACTTCCGTGCCTGTGATAAAATCAACTCCCTCCAACTTCATGAGGTTCACCCGCCGCTGTATTACCCACTTCTCCAGCTTCATATTTGGTATGCCGTACATCAGCAGACCGCCGATCCTGTCAGCGCGTTCAAAAACAGTTATCTTGTGGCCTGCCTTGTTTAACTGGTCGGCACAAGCCAGGCCGGAAGGACCGGACCCGATCACCGCAACCTTCTTCCCGGTGCGCAGGGCAGGGGGACGCGGCTCCATCCAGCCTCTTCCATAAGCCTTTTCAATAACAGCGCATTCGATATTCCTGGTTGTAACAGGTTCCGTGGCAAGGCCGGCAGTACACGCTCCTTCACAGGGGGCGGGACAAACTCTGCAGGTAAACTCCGGAAAATTGTTTATTTTCAGCAGCCTGGTCGCGGCTTCCCTCCACAGCCCCCTGCAAACCATTTCATTGACCTCCGGAATCAAGTTGTGGTTCGGACAGCCGGAGATCATACCATTTAAAATCAGACCTGTATGACAAAACGGGGTGCCGCAATCCATGCAGCGTGACGCCTGTTTTCTTAAATCCTCTTCATTAAGCTGCTGGTGGATCTCATTCCAGTCCTTAAGCCGCTCCAGCGGATCGCGGTCTAAAGGAAGCGCGCGTTGGTGCTCAATAAATCCGTTTGGCTTGCCCACTGTAATCCCCCCTCATGGAAGCTGTAAACGGCAAAAATGCTGCAGCAGCTAATTGCCGCTCACCCTGGACACATCTTTAATATTTTCTTCAAAAGCAGCCATAATCGCTTCGTCACCGCTCAGGCCCATCTGCTCTGCCCGGGCAATGGACTGGATGATACGCTTGTAGTCTTTAGGTATAATCTTGACAAACCGGGGCAACATATCCTCCCAATTATCCAGGACCATTTCAGCCCTGGTGCTCCCTGTAAATTGCAGGTGCCGCTGGATAATGTCCCTGACTTCAGCGATCTCACCGGCATCTGTCAGTTTTTCGGCTGTGATCATTTCGTGGTTACAACTCTTAAGGAAGTTTCCGGCCGCATCCAAAACGTAGGCGATACCGCCCGACATACCCGCAGCAAAATTCCTGCCTGTGCTGCCCAGGACAACCACCCGTCCACCGGTCATATACTCACATCCGTGATCTCCGACACCTTCAACAACCGCAGTCGCGCCGCTGTTGCGCACGCAAAAACGTTCGCCGGCCACTCCCCGGATGTATGCTTCACCTGACGTGGCACCGTATAATGATACGTTGCCGATAATAATGTTGTCCTCCGGCATAAATTTTGCAATTGCCGGCGGGAAAGCGATCAGCTTGCCGCCGGAAAGTCCCTTGCCGAAGTAATCATTGGCATCACCTTCCAGTGTCATCGTGATGCCTTTTGGGACAAAAGCGCCAAAGCTTTGTCCTGCCGAACCATCGAAGTACAGGCGGATGGTGTCTTCGGGCAGTCCCTCGCCGCCGTAGCGCCTGGTCACCTCGTGCCCCAGGATGGCAGCTACAACACGGTTGGTGTTTTTTATGGGCAGCCTGGCTTCTACCTGTTCCCCGCGCTCCAGGGCCGGCTCGCACAATTTCAGCAGCACCTGCCGGTCCAGTGATTTTTCCAGGGCGTGATACTGATCTTTCTTGTGGTATCTGCCGATGCTCGCCGGCACGTCAGGCTGCCACAATAAGGTCGACAGATCCAGACCTTTGGCTTTCCAATGGATGATGGCCTCTTCCTGCTCCAGCACATCAGTGCGCCCGACCATCTCGTTGATGTTCCGGAATCCCAATTCCGCCATTATTTCCCGCAGCTCCTGGGCAATAAACCGCATGAAGTTTACCACGTGTTCCGGCTTGCCGGTAAACTTCTTGCGCAATTCCGGATTTTGGGTCGCTACGCCACAGGGGCAGGTATCCAGGTTGCACACTCTCATCATCACGCAGCCAATAACCACCAGCGGGGCTGTAGCGAAGCCATACTCCTCTGCGCCCAGCAATGTCGCTATTGCCACATCCCGGCCGGACATCAGCTTGCCGTCTGTTTCCACTACAATCCTGTCGCGCAGGTTATTGAGCACCAGTGTCTGGTGGGTCTCCGCCACGCCCAGTTCCCAGGGCAGGCCGGCGTGGCTGATGCTGGTGCGGGGTGAAGCCCCGGTGCCCCCGTCGTAACCGCTGATCAGGACTACGTCAGCCCTGCCCTTGGCTACTCCGGCTGCTATCGTACCCACACCTACCTCCGAAACCAGCTTGACGTTGATCCGGGCGTTGGGATTTGCATTCTTTAAATCGTGTATCAGCTCAGCCAGATCCTCGATCGAATATATGTCATGGTGCGGCGGCGGTGAAATCAAACCTACGCCGGCAGTAGTATTCCTGACCTTCGCTATCCAGGGGTAAACCTTGCGTCCCGGCAGCTGGCCGCCTTCGCCAGGCTTTGCTCCCTGGGCCATTTTGATTTGAATTTCATCAGCGTTTACTAAATACTCACTGGTAACACCGAACCTGGCGGAAGCCACCTGCTTGATGGCACTGCGCAGTGAATCGCCGTTGGGCAGAGGCTTGAACCGCGCCGGATCCTCTCCGCCCTCCCCTGTATTACTCTTACCCCCAAGGCGGTTCATGGCAATAGCCATACACTCGTGCGCTTCTTTGCTAATGGATCCGAATGACATCGCCCCGGTTTTAAAGCGGCTGCAGATCGATTCCACCGGTTCGACTTCGTCCAGGGGCACCGGCGAGCGGCCCGGTTTGAATTTTAGATACCGGCGCAGAGCGGACTTCTGGCTGTTCACCAGCCTGGTGTATTTCTTAAAAAGCCTGTAGTCATTATTACGGCAGGCCTCCTGCAGAGCCACAATCGTCTGGGGATTGAACATGCGCTCCTCGCCGCCATAACGCCACTGGTACATCGAGCCGGAATCCAGCGATTCATCAGCGCCGGGCGCGAATGCCCGCTGGTGCCTCATTTCCGCTTCCCCGGCAATTTCTTCGAGCTTTACGCCGCCCACACGCGAGGCGGTCCAGGTAAAATATTTATCTATAACCGACTGGTGGATCCCCACCGCCTCAAAGATCTGCGCGCCGCAGTAACTTTGGATGCTGGATATGCCCATTTTAGAAGCCACCTTGACCACGCCTTTTACCGCCGCCTTGATGTAGTTCTGCGCCGCTTTTGCCGGGGTGATGCCGGTCATGATACCCTGGTAGCACATGCTCTCCAGCGTTTCCAGCGCCAGGTAAGGATTTATCGCGCTGGCTCCATAGCCCAGCAAAACAGCAAAATGATGTGTTTCACGCGGCTCTCCCGACTCCAGCAAAAGGCTCACTTTGGTCCTGGTTCCCTGCCTGATCAGGTGGTGATGCAGTCCGGCCACAGCCAGCAGGGCAGGTATGGGCGCATTTTCAGGATCGATATCCCTGTCGGACAGGATTAAGAGGTTGGCGCCGCCTGCAATTGCCCGGTCAGCCTCGCGGCAGAGGCCGTCCATGGCGTCTTTCAAGCCTCTGCTTCCTTCCTCAACCCTGAACAGGATGGGCAGGGTTTCGGATTTGAAACCCTCTTTTTTCAAATGCCGCAGCTTGGCCAGCTCACCGTTGGTAAGGATCGGCTTCTTCAGCCTGATCCGGCGGCAGCTTTCAGGCTCCGGTTTGATCAGGTTTTTCTCGGAACCGATAGTTGTCTCCACCGCAAATATAATCTCCTCGCGGATGGAATCTATCGGCGGGTTGGTCACCTGAGCGAACAGCTGCTTAAAATAGCTGTATAGCAACTGTGGTTTATCTGACAAGACGGCCAGTGATACGTCATTGCCCATCGATCCCACTGGTTCAACCGAGTCCTTGGCCATCGGCTCCAACACCTTAATCAGGTCTTCGAAGGTGTAGCCGAAAGCCTGCTGGCGCCGCAGGACTGTGTCATGATCGGTTTCAGGGGTAAAAAGGGCCTCCGGCAGATCGTCGAGATCAACCAGGTATTCTTTCAGCCACTGCCGGTATGGGTGCTGCCCCGCCATGCCAGCTTTTAATTCCTGGTCACTGACGATACGCCCTTCACCTGTATCAACAAGCAGCATGCGGCCGGGCCGCAGCCGCTCTTTCAACACAATATCTTCCGGGGGGATATCAAGCACTCCCACCTCGGAAGCCAGCACGATCAGGTCGTCCTTCGTGACGTAATAACGTGAAGGCCGCAGCCCGTTGCGGTCAAGTACAGCGCCGATAATCGTACCATCCGTGAAGGCGATGGAAGCAGGCCCGTCCCAGGGCTCCATCAGGGTGCTGTGATATTCGTAAAAAGCTTTTTTTTCATCGCTCATACTCTCATGGCCGGACCACGGCTCAGGGATCATCATCATCGCGGCATGGGGCAGGGAACGCCCGGCCATTACCATAAACTCAAAACTGTTGTCAAACATGGCCGAATCACTGCCGTTTTGATCGATCACCGGAAAAACCTTGGCCAGTTCTTTCCCGAAAAGTTCGGATTCACACAATGCCTGCCTGGTCAACATGAAATTAATGTTCCCGCGCAGTGTGTTAATCTCCCCGTTATGGATCAGGTAACGGTATGGGTGCGCTCTCTCCCAGCTGGGAAAAGTATTGGTGCTGAACCGGGAGTGGACCAGGGCCAGGGCGATCTCAACTGACGGATCTTTTAAATCCGGGTAGTATGCGGCTATCTGTTCCGGGATCAGCATCCCTTTGTAAACTATGGTCCGGCTGGAAAAGCTGGCAAAATAGAAGGTGCCGCCGGCGGGAAGACTGTTGGCCCGGATCTCATTTTCAGCCCTTTTACGGATAATATACAGCTTGCGCTCAAAATCCATACCATCTTTGATACCGGTGTTTTTAGCGATAAAGACCTGGCGTATGCGGGGCTGCTTAAATTTAGCAGTCTCGCCCAAGGTGGCATCATCCGTGGGGACGTTACGCCAGCCGAGCAGTACCTGTCCCTCTTCCCGGATAATTTTTTCCAGCTCCCGCTCGCACTTGTTCCTTTCAAGCAGGTCGGTTGAGAGAAAAAGCATGCCGATACCATAACTCCCCGGAGAAGGAAGGTTGATGTCCAGCTTCTTACACTCATCCCTGAAAAATTCATGCGGAATTTGCATAAGGATCCCGGCGCCGTCCCCGGTATTCAGCTCAGCTCCCCTGGCTCCCCGATGGTCAAGGTTGTCCAGGGCGGTGAGCGCCTTGCGTAAAATATCATTTGACTTTTTCCCCTTGATATTTGCCACAAATCCAATACCGCAGGCATCGTGCTCATAACCCGGATCATAAAGACCTTGTTTGACAGGGTATCCGCTGCTTTTCATATCATGAAACCTCGCTATCTTCCAGTTGCAAAAAAAGCCTTCACTACAGGCATGCTTAAATACTGCGTGCTTTGTAGCAAAGGCTTCGTTGCCTTAACTGTTATCTTGATACTTCACTGTATCAATAAATATCAGGTTAATTTATATTTTATGCCTGGAATAGTTAAAATTTAGCCAGGTACTCGTCAGTTTCCCAAGCATGGACCTGGATGCGGTAGCGATCCCACTCGATTTTCTTTGCTGCAATATACCTGTTGAAAACATGTTCACCCAGGGCTTCTCTGATTACCTTGTCTTTTTCAAGTTCCCGGATGGCTTCCTGCAGGCTCTCAGGCAGGCTTTCGATCCCCAGCTGTTCCCTTTCAGCTGCTGTCATCTCGTATATATTGCGGTTGCACTGTTCAGGCGGTGTAATTTTGTTTTTTATGCCTGCCAGGCCAGCCTTGAGGCAGACCGCAAGGTTAAGATACGGGTTACAGGTCGGATCAGGACTGCGCAGTTCGAGACGGGTGGACAAGCCTCTTTTTGCCGGCACTCTGATCAGCGGGCTCCTGTTGCGCTCCGACCAGGCGATGTATACCGGCGCTTCAAAACCGGATACCAGGCGCTTGTATGAGTTAACCATGGGATTGGCAATTGCTGTTATGGCTTTAACATGTTTGATTAAACCGCCCACGTAATACCTGCATTCCTGGCTGAGGCCATCGGGCTGGGCCGGGTCATAAAAAGCGTTCTCGCCGCCTTTCATCAGTGACTGGTTCGTATGCATGCCGGACCCGGCAATGCCGTATATCGGCTTGGGCATGAAGGTCGCGTGCAGTCCGTGCCGCTGGGCCGTAGTCCGCACTACGAACTTGAAGGTGACAATTTTGTCCGCGATATCCAGAGCGTCTGAGTATTTAAAATCGATCTCGTGCTGACCGCTGCCCACCTCGTGGTGGGAGGCTTCGATTTCAAAGCCCATCTGCTCCAGGATCAAAACCATATCCCGGCGGGCATTTTCCCCCAAATCCACCGGGGCCATGTCGAAATAGCCGGCACTGTCCTGGGTGATCGTTGTGGGTTTTCCGTCCTTATCAAGGTGAAAAAGATAGAATTCCAACTCCGGACCGACATTCATGGTGTAGCCCATCTCTTCAGCTTCCTGAATAGCCCGGCGCAGGACATTGCGGGGGTCACCAGCAAAGGGGGTGCCATCGGGAGAATAAACGTCACAAATCAGCCTGGCCACCCCTCCTTCTCTCGGCCTCCAGGGGAAAATGGCAAAACTTGAGGGATCGGGGCGCAGGTACATGTCTGACTCTTCGATGCGGACAAATCCGTCAATGGAAGAACCGTCAAACATCAATTCCCCTTCCAATGCTTTTTCCAGCTGTTCAACCGTGATAGCAACGTTTTTCAGGATTCCAAAGATGTCCGTAAACTGGAGACGGATAAATTTGACTCCCCATTCCTTGGCAAGACTGCGTACGTCATCGTTGGTAAGCTTAGACATATTATCACGCCTTTCTATTGATTTTATTTTATTGTAGAGGCCGTATTATGAAAAAAAGGCCACTGTTATCAGGATATTCCCTGATTACAGGCCTCATCGCCCTTCTTTAAAGGTACAGCACCGTACCTTTATCTTCAGTTGTGAATAAATTTACAGTAAGTATAACATAGAAATAATAATTTGAAATACTTTTTTGATAATTCATCTGAAAAAATCTCCTTTGCCCCGGTTTGGCCGGGGCAAAGGCATACCGGATTAAAGGTTATGGGCCAGGATGATTGCTTCAGCCACTGCCCGCATGGAAATCCGCTTGTTCATACTCTGTTTCTGGATCCTCTTAAAAGCTTCCGTTTCGGATATGCTCATCGTCTCCATCAGGATCCCCTTGGCTCTTTCAATGACTTTCCTGGTTTCCAGGGTATTCTGCAGGTCCTTGATCTGGTTTTCCAGCTTAATCAATTCCTGATAGTTGGTCAGAGCCAGTTCAATAGCCGGGATGAGGTTGTATTCCACTTCCGGTTTTACCAGGAATGCAAAAACCTTGGCAGCTTTAGCTTTTTCAATTACGTTTTGCTGTGTAGAGGAGGACATCAATATCACGGGCGCAAGCTTATCCTCATTAATAATCCTGGCAATTTCGTAGCCGTCTGTGCCGGGCAGAAAAGCCTCAATTATGACCAGGTCAGGCTGCCTGGACCTGACCAGCTTAAGCCCCGTTATCCCGTCTTCAGCTTCACCAACAACCCAGTACCCCATTTTGCTGAGCAGATTTTTTATGTTCTTTCTCCAGGTGGCATCGCTGTCGATTATGATTACTCTATATTCACCCATGGCTCTGCCCCCCTTTCAAAACGGTAAGATAAATGCCCTCAATAGGCCTTAAAAAGGCCTTAGAGGGCAACATCGCCAGTTACTAAAGATACTTCACTGTATCAAATATATTAATATATACCCTCATTTTACATATTACATCCATGTAAATCAATGGTTTTTTGCATGTTGCTTTTATATTAGCTATTCAACAATCTCTTGGCTTTTTCATCCTGAACTTCTGTGATAAAAGGAATGCCTGTTTCTCTCTCAGTTTCCCTGTTGCCGGAGGTCAGGTCAAACCTGGATATTTCCGAGATGTTGAACCTGCGGGCGCCGGCAAGAAGCTGCTGTAAGCCTGCTGCCAGTTTATCAGCAAGTGTCCAGACAGCGATTGCTCCGAACGGAATGTTCTTCATTTCCTTCGCGCCGACTTTTTTCTGAACATCATAATACCCGGCAAATATTTCTTCCGGCTTTGTGCCGATTTCCGCCACAGACTTGGCTAATTCATTCCAGTTTCCGCTTACAGCCGCTTTACGCTCCGGTTTCAGCACTCCTTCGATATTTGCGCCCAGGAACCCGGGGATCATCGTCGCTCTGCCAATACAGATCATCTTCACGAACGGGGCGCCCAGGGCCAGGGCCTTAAACATCTGGTCTTCCCTGGCAATACCGCCGGCAAAGGCCATGTCAACTACTTTTTGCCCTTTTGCAGCCAGGATACTCGCATATTCATAAGCCTTGGAATGGAGCAGGAGTGAAGGCACACCCCAGGTCTCCATCATATTCCACGGGCTCATGCCGGTGCCGCCGCCGGAACCGTCGATGGTCAGGAGATCAAGCTTGGTGTCTGTAGCAAATTTGATAGCCATGGCCAGCGCTTCCATGCCATAGGAACCAGTCTTCAGGGTAATCCTCTTATACCCCATTTTTCTCAGATCAGCAATTGCCGTCACAAATGATTCTCTTACCTGCTCATCACTGGAAAGATCAGTGTAGCCCAGGCGGCTGTGGCGGGCGAATGAACGGATAGCGCCGGATTTATATGCCTTCTGGACTTCGGGCAAGGTCGGATCCGGGTCAACGATATAGCCTCTGTTTTTAAGGAAAACAGCGTATTCAAGGTCAGTTACCTGGATTTCACCGCCGATATCCTTGGCGCCTTGGCCCCACTTTAGTTCGATGATCACCTTGTCACCGTATTTTCTGAGGACGTAATCTGCAACGCCGTTACGGGTATCCTCAACGTTCATCTGAACAATAATCGCGCCGTAACCGTCATGATAACGCAGGTAGCTTTCAATTCTGCGATCTAGTTCAGGCGACACCTCAATTTTACCTTTTTTGATCACCGACTGTTTGTCAACTCCGACCACGTTTTCACCGACGACAATCGGATAACCGACAAGAGCTGCGCCGACTGCAAAAGACTCCCAGTACTTGGCGGCAACAAAGGTGGACCCCAGAGCGCCGGACAGGATCGGAATCCTGGATTTTGTTTTAACTTCGTTACCAAACTCAACTTCGATATTGACATTGGGGAAGATGCAGTCATCTGCTTCAGTGGAAAGACCTTTCGCCAGACCATAGGCGCCATAGTTATAACCTTGTACACGCAGAGAGTTGTAGGAAACACCCACATGAGTAATGTTGTCGCTGCCTGCAGTCACAGCCCCAAAATCTCTGGGGTAGAGCATTTTGCGTCCTTTCATGCAGGACAAAAAGGTTTCACATTTACCCTGGCAGTCCGCCCGGCATAATGTGCACAAACCTGATTCAGCCGGGTTACCGCGATTCACAGTACCTAAAACGTCATTTGACTTCTGCTGACCAATACTCATTTGATACCATCCTCCTATTATTTCTTTCTAATTTATCTCATTTCCAAATTGAATTTTCCCGTTTCCTGACTCAAATATTGGTTGGCTGACAGTGTTATCCTTGATCATGTGTTTTCCCGATTCCAGCCCCCCCATCTGTATAAAATTGCAGTGTTAACCTTGAAGGTGGAAATATTTAATAATTTAACTGGTACTCATCAAGCTCCCACTGGTGTACTTCAGCCTGAAACCGCTCCCACTCCGCTTCCTTGCTCTCCAGGAAACGGCGGCAAATGTGCTCTCCCAGCGCATCCTGGATGATTTTATCGTCAGCCAGCGCCTGCAAAGCCTCATTAAGGCTGCGGGGCAGGCCCTGCTTCTTAACGATTTGTTTTAAAATGCTGATTTCCGGTCCCTCCTCAGGAAGCGCCGGCGGCGGCTCTGTTTTTTCAACAATCCCGTTCAGACCAGCTTCTGCTGCCGATGCCAGCACCAGGTAAGGATTGCAGGTCGGATCAGGACTGCGCAGTATAATCCTGGCTTCATTACCATGCTGTGCAGGAACCCGGATCATGGTGCTGCGGTTCTCTTCAGACCACGCTATCAATACGGGGCAAAGCCCGTTGGGTAAAAGCCGTTTATAAGAGTTAACCAGCGGGTTTGCGACAGCGGTGATAGAACGGGCGTGCCGCAGAATACCGCCAATAAAATGAAAGGCATGGTCGCTGAGACCCAGTCGCCCGGCATCGTCACAAAACATGTTTTCACCTTCGTGCCAGAGGGACAGGTTCAGGTGCATACCTGAACCGCTCAAACCGGTGAGAGGTTTTGGCATGAAGGTGGCGTGCAGACCGTGGCGCTGCGCCACGGTACGGACTACAAATTTGAAAGTTTCCGTCTTGTCGGCTATAGCCAGGGCGCTGTCTTCCCTGAGATATATTTCATGCTGGCCAGGCGCCTTCTCGTGGTGAGAGGAAGAAATGTCAAGACCCATCTCCTGAAGAGTCAGCACCATGTCACGGCGCGCGTTTTCTCCCAGGTCCACCGGTGACAGGTCGCAGTAGCCCGCCTGATCATGGGTGGCAGTAGTTGGCTCGCCCTTGCTGTCCGTCAGGAACATAAAGAATTCCACCTGGGCACCGGCCTGCAGATCGAAACCCAGTGCGGCTCCTTTTCTCAAAATCCTCTTCAGGGCGGAGCGTGAACAGCCGGGGAAAGGGCTGCCGTCAGGCTGGGTTACATCGCAAATCAGGCGGGCCACCGAACCGTCCCTGGGCCGCCAGGGGAAAATTTCAAAGGTATCAGTATCGGGAAGAAGGCAGATGTCGCTTTCCCTGTTGCGAACAAAACCCTCAATCGCTGAACTGTCAAACAGGATCTTTCCTTCCAGGGCTCTTTCCAGTTCTTCCACAGTAATAGCGATGTTTTTAAAAGAACCAAAAATATCGGTAAACTGCAGCCGGATAAACTTAACGTTATACTCCCTGGCTTTTTCCAACACTTCTTTTTTGCTGTAGGATCTCATTGGTTTTCAACCTCCAAAAATAAAAAACGCCCTGACAAAACCTTCAAGAAAGGTTTTTTCAGGACGTCGTTGCCCCGTTTGTTGCTATTTAGCTTTAATATTAAAAGTATAGCACGTTATTTAAAAAATTCAACCATTATCTGAAAAATATCTGTAAAAATCTCAAATTATTTTCTCAGATTATTTTTCTTTCAAGTAATCATTTATTGCCCTGGCTGCCGTCCGGCCCGCTCCCATGGCCAGGATGACAGTAGCAGCCCCGGTTACCACATCGCCGCCCGCGAATACACCCGGCAGGGAAGTAGCCCCGGTCTCCGGGTCGGCATTGATATTGCCTTTCCTGTTGCACACCAGACCCTTGGTGGTCATCGGCACCAGCGGGTTCGGCCCCTGCCCGATAGCGACCACCACAGTGTCTGCATCCATAATGAATTCTGAGCCCTTGATCGGAACCGGGCTTCGCCGTCCTGACTCGTCCGGCTCGCCAAGCTCATACTGCAGGCACTCCATCCCGGTCACCCAGTAGTCATCATTGTATATGATCCTGGTCGGGCTGGTCAGAAAGGCAAATCTGACTCCCTCTTCCTCCGCGTGCTCCACTTCCTCATGGCGCGCCGGCAGTTCATTTTTGGAACGGCGGTAGACTATCCAGGATTCTTCAGCTCCCAGCCGCAAGGCTGTGCGCGCCGCATCCATTGCTACATTGCCGCCGCCCAGGACAGCCACTTTCCTGCCGACCCGGATCGGGGTGTCATGATCAGGGAAAAGGTATGCCTTCATTAAATTGGTGCGGGTCAAAAATTCGTTGGCTGAATAGACCCCGCAGGCGTTTTCGCCGGGAATTCTCATAAAATGCGGCAGGCCGGCGCCGGTCCCGATAAAGACAGCGTCATAACCATATTCACCCATTAGTTCATCAACAGTCGCAAACTTGCCCACCACAGCGTTTACCTGTATATCCACACCCAGCTTTTTCAGGTTTTGCACTTCAGTCTGGACCACAGACTTGGGCAGGCGGAATTCCGGAATGCCATACATCAGCACACCGCCAGGCACATGCAAGGCTTCAAAAATGGTCACCTTAAAGCCCATCTTGGCCAAATCAGCGGCACAGGTCAAACCAGCCGGTCCTGATCCTAATACAGCGACTTTTTTTCCGTTGGGAGGGCTTGTTTGCTGTGGCAGCAGCCCGTTGGCCAGTTCCCAGTCAGCACAGTAGCGCTCAAGCCGGCCGATGGCGACTGGTTCATGTTTTTTGCCGAGAGTGCAGTATTTCTCACACTGGTTTTCCTGGGGACAAACCCGGCCGCAGACACCAGGCAGAACGTTTTTCTCTTTTAGTTTTTTTATGGCGCCAGCGAAGTCCTGTTGGGCAGCCAGCTCGATAAAAGCAGGTATGTCAACTTCCACCGGACAACCCGCACTGCAGGGCTTATTCTTACACATCAGGCAGCGGCTGGCCTCGGCGGCGGCCGCCTCTGCTGTATAACCCATGGCTACTTCATTGAAATTACTGGCTCTCTCAACAGGGTCCTGAGCCGGCATCGGGTTTTTATGCGGTATGATTTTCTTTTTCCCATCAGTCATTGCTCTCACCCCCGCAGCTGCATTTACACTTTCTGGCGCCCTTCTCCGTATACAGATCCATGGATATCTTTTCCTGGGGCTTATAGGTTACTGCACGGCGGGCCATCTCTTCAAAGTCAACCTGGTGAGCGTCAAATTCCGGTCCGTCCACGCAGGTAAACTTAGTTTCGCCGCCCACTGTGACCCGGCAGCAGCCGCACATGCCGGTGCCGTCGACCATGAGTGCGTTCAGGCTGACAATTGTCTTTAGGTTGTACTCTTTGGTCAGGTTCGCCACTGCCTGCATCATTGGCGGCGGGCCGATAGCGATGCAAAGCGCAAAGTCCCCTTTTTCTTCTATCGCTTCTTTCAGCACATCGGTTACAAAACCCTTGCGCATATAAGAGCCGTCGTCGGTAGTTACCCGCAGCTCGCTGCAGGCAGCCCGCATCCTGTCCTCCCAGAAAACAAGTTCTTTTGTCCGCGCCCCCATAATACCGACCACTTCGTTGCCTGCTTCTTTGAGAGCCCTGGCGATAGGATGTACGGGGGCAATGCCGATGCCTCCTGCAACACAAGCCACACGACCGTATTTTTCAATATGGGACGGGAGCCCCAGCGGCCCCACAAAGTCCCTGATACAGTCCCCTGCTTCGAGAGTGCCCAGTTCCCTTGTAGTCTTGCCTACCTCCTGAAATACACAAGTGACAGTGCCTTTTTCACGATCGAAATCAGCTATAGTGAGAGGAATCCTCTCCCCTTCATCATGAATGCGCAGTATGATGAACTGTCCGGCAGCAGCCTTACCTGCTACCATCGGTGCCTCTATCTCAAATTGCTTGTAAGATGGTGCCAGGATCTCCTTCTTTAAAATTCTGTACATGGTTTACGACAGACCCCTCCTTTTCCGTGATCAAAATATGTATTTTTTCAGCCCGGTATTATTTTTTTCTCAGCTGTGCGGTGATGCGGTCAGCCACCACTGCAATAGGGATGCACCTGTCCATGCTTATTTTCTGCAGGTACTTATATGCCTCGTTTTCGCTGATCCCCTTGGCCTCCATCACCAGCCCCTTGGCTTTTTCAATAAGCTTTCTCTCCTCCAGGGCTTTTTTTAACCTTTTATTCTCTTCTATCAATTTTGCATATTTCTTGAAATTTGCAATGGCAATCTCCACAGCATTCAGCAGCTGCACGTCATCAATAGGTTTGGGCAGGCAGCCAAATATCCAGTAATCCGTTACATCTTCCAGCATATCCTGTTCATTTGCATCAGTCAGCAGGATCACCGGGGCTGCCCGGTGCTCCTCAATAATTTTAATTATGCCCAGACCATGGGCGTCCGGAAGTCTCGGATCTATGATCACAAGGTCTGGCTCGGTGCGGAAGATCACCTTCAGGGCACTGCGGCTGTCACCCACCTCGCCGGTAACCAGGTAACCGGCCTGGGTAAGCATCTCTTTAATTTTTTTACGATGACCGGCGTCTGCATCGGCAATGACAATCCGGGCCCCAAACATAGGGACGCGCACCTTCCATGTCAAATTTTATAAATTGTCACATAATTTATAAAATTCATTTTAACATGGGCTTTTTAAAAAAGATATAATTTTGTGCAATAATCGGCCGGCATATTACTTAATATGTTTATCTCTTGAAACAGAAGGATATTAATGGTGTGCTAACGAATCAATAAAAGTTAATCACCTGATAAAATGCATAAGTCACCACCTTTATTAGGATTTAATTCTGCATGCATTTAAGGGATTTACTGCCTGTCATTAGAGCGAGGAGCAAAAAGCATGGATCTGATTACAAGGACCAACTATACAGCAGACATCCTGATAAAAACACTTTATTTAACCGGCAAGCTGATGGAGGAACAGGATAATTTTGAACGTATCCCCGGTTGGATTGTTGATACCCTGGATGTCAACGGCGCCGCTTTGGGTATCGTATCGGCAAAACAGTGTGTTGTGCATTTTTCCCGGCTCTACCATGAGAGCGAAAACGACTCGATCGAAGTTGCCGTGGAGAATATGAGCTGCGCCCGCCAAAACAAGCTGGACAGCAAGGCTGTACCGTGTCATATATTGGATTGCCCGGTGCGGCAAAAACTGCTCGACAGGTGCGGTCTGCCCGGCCTGGAAATAACCTGTTTCCCCATGCCCGCTGATAAGGGTTTTTTAATGGTTTGCGGCGAAGCGCTCCTGCTTAATTCCTACCCCGTTACGGAGATACTTAAGGCGGTAACCCACAATATTTACTGCAGCCTGGAGGCAGCTAACAAAAACCGGGGACCCGCTTCCTATTTTCTGCCTTCTGAAAACATGGCCCAAATGTGGTCGGAGATGCTGGCCGGATTATCCCATGATTTAAGAACACCTCTTTCCTGCATTAAAGGTTATGTAACAACTTTAATGCGTGAAGATGTAACCTGGGAACCCGCCGCTGAAAAAGAGTTTATGAACATCATCGTCGAAGAAACAGAACACATTGAAAACCTAATTAACAACCTTTTGGATTCCTCCACCTTCAGCTGGAAAGGCGAATTCGAACTAAAAAAAGAAACCATTTCAATACCGCACATTATTGATAAAGTGCTCAAGGATAAATCATATCATGTTAAAAACCACATATTTTCTGTGGTGCTGCCAGAAGATTTACCGCTTGTGGAAGCAGACCCGGTCAGAATTGAGCAGGTGCTGCGCAACCTTGTGGACAACTCGGTCAAATACTCCGAGGAAGAGACAAAAATTGTTATTGAAGGAAAACTACTGCCGGGAGAGATAGTTGTTTCTGTTTCAGATCAAGGCATTGGCCTCACCAGCGAGCATATAAAATGGCTGTTCGAAAAGTTTTTCCGGGTAACAGGCGGCATCCAGGAAAACAAAAAAGGAATAGGGCTCGGACTGCCCTTCGCCCGCCAGATAATAATTAGCCACGGCGGCCGGATCTGGGCTGACAGCATTGTAAACCAGGGGACCACGCTATACTTCACACTGCCATTGGGCCAACAAACAGCCGGGCATTCACTGGACGGCAGCCAGGAGGCCCAAGATGAAACGTAAAACCATCCTGGTAGTAGACGACGAACCCCGCCTGGTGCGGTTAGTAAAAGTAAACCTGATGGCCAGCGGTTATACAGTTGCTGCCGCATCTGACGGCAAGACCGCCATTGAGATGCTTGAATCAGCCACCTATGATCTGATGATCCTGGACATTATGCTGCCCGGATCGTTAAATGGCTTCGAAGTATGTAAAAGGATCCGTGAATTCTCAGATGTGCCGATTATTATGCTTACCGGCAGGGCACGCGAACAGGACAGGATCCGCGGCTTTGACGCCGGGGCTGATGATTATATAACCAAACCTTTCAGTGTCGAGGAGCTGCTGCTGCGAGTCAAGGCTATCCTCAGGAGAGCGCATGCGTCCGATGAATTTCCTAAGGGCCCGGTATATGAATTTGAAGACCTGGTGATTAATTTTGCCCAAAGAAGGGTCTTTGTTAAAGGCAGAGAAGTAAGACTGACTGCCACTGAATACCAGATCCTCTACCACCTGGGCTGTCATGCCGGAAGAATTATTACCCATGAAGACCTGTTAACAAGGGTCTGGGGCGCTGAATACCGCAATGAACTGCATTACTTGAGGAACTATATCAGCAGCCTGAGAAAAAAAATCGAAAGTGATCCCGGAAATCCCCAATATATTCTTGGCATACATGGTGTCGGGTACCAATTGGCGTTAAACCAATGAAACATTATCAAAAATTTCTTTACTCTGCCATACAAGGCAGAGTTTTTTTATGAAATTATGATATTTGCAGTACTCCCTATTATTATTTTTTTACGTTAAATCAATTAAATTATAGATACTGCTATGAATGTGCAAGCAGTATCCAATCTTTTTGTATGGGAGGTAACAAATGCTTACCCGTGAGGACGTACTGGAAAAAGCCAAAGAGGAACGTGTAAAATTCCTCCGCTTGCAGTTTACTGATATTTTTGGCGCACTGAAGAATGTCGCCGTGACATCGGAAGATATGGACAGAGCCATATCCGGCAAGGTTGCTTTCGACAGCTCTGTTGTTGATGGAGTAGTCAGCCAGCAGGAGCGGGACATCGTCCTGCAGCCGGATCCCTCCTCATTCTTAATCCTCCCCTGGCGCCCCCGTGAAGAAGCAGTCGCCCGTTTCATCTGTGACGTGGCAAATCCGGACGGCAGCCCCTACCCCGGGTGCTCGCGCAGTGTTTTAAAAAGGGTGTTGGAAGAAGTCTCCCGGATGGGTTTTGAAATCATGGTCGGTGCAGAGGTGGAGTTCTATCTCTTTTATACCGATGTCGACGGCAATCCGACTACCAATTCCCATGACACCGCTGGATTTTGCGACCTGACCCCTGTTGATCTGGGTGAAAATGCCCGGCGCGATATGGTACTGACCTTGGAGGAAATGGGGGTAGATATTGGCTTCAGCCATCACGAAAAGGGGCCCGGCCAGCACGGAATTATTTTAAAACCTGATAACCCGCTGGCCATTGCAGACAAACTGGTCACCTTTAAATTCGTTGTGCGCACTATTGCCCAGCGTTACGGCTTGCACGCATCACTGATGCCCAAACCGTTAAATGACAGGCCGGGTTCGGCTCTGCACATGCACCTTTACCTCTACCACAGCGAGCCTGACATGCAGATTAATCAGAATCAGACTGCGACGCTGAACAATGCATTCGGGCACTTTATCGCGGGCATTCTTGCTCACGCCCGCGCCAATACAGCCATCACCAATCCGCTGATCAACTCTTATAAACGGCTGATCCCCAACAGCCTGACCATGCCGGTGAATGTGGCCTGGTCGGAAGAGACCAGAAATTCTGTGCTCCGGGTTGTTGGTTATAACGGTCAGAAAAAACGGGTAGAAGTGCGAAACCCGGATCCGACCTGCAATCCCTACCTGGCCCTGGCCTTAATTCTGAACGCGGGAATGGAAGGCATCAGGCATGAACTGCCTCAGCCTCCTCCCCTGACTGAAAATATTTTTCAAGCAGAAGAAAGCCTGCGAGCAAGCGCACATCTGACCTGCCTGCCTCACACCTTGGGTGAGGCCCTGCGTGAGATGGCCTCTGATCCCCTGCTCAGGGCAACAATCGGCGAGTATATCTACCGGCAATTCACCAGGGTCAAGGGTGAAGAGTGGGATCGGTTCCAGTCTTTTGTGCATCCCTGGGAACTGCAGGAATACCTGTCGCGTTTTTAAAAACTGATTCTACTGGTACTGAGAGGTGATCGGCCAACGTTTCTCTAAAGCCGGCATTACGTATGCTGATTGTTTATTAGCGTTTAAACAGGGAGCAAATATACGGCATCAATAAAGTTTACATGATTATTATAAAGGGAGGTTATGTATATGGGAAACGCACAAAAAGTTATCGATGAGGTAATGGAACAGGTAAAAAAAAGGGATCCCAATCAACCCGAGTTTCACCAGGCAGTTTTGGAAGTGCTGGAGTCCCTGAAGCCTGTTATCGAAAAACACCCTGAATTTGCAGAATCCGGCCTGCTGAGCAGAATCGTGGAACCAGAGCGTCAGGTCATGTTCCGGGTACCGTGGTATGACGACCACGGGCGGATACAAATGAACCGTGGTTACAGGGTACATTTCAACAGCGCCATTGGCCCTTACAAGGGCGGCCTGCGCTTTCATCCTTCTGTAAACCTGGGTATTATCAAATTCCTGGGCTTTGAACAAACATTTAAAAACTCCCTGACCAGCCTGCCCATCGGAGGCAGCAAGGGCGGGAGCGATTTTGATCCCAAGGGAAAATCAAACAGTGAAGTCATGCGTTTTTGCCAGAGTTTTATGACCGAACTTTTCCGGTACGTTGGGGCAGACGTGGATGTGCCTGCCGGTGACATCGGAGTCGGCGGCCGGGAAGTAGGTTTTCTGTACGGTCAATACAAAAGGATCACCATGCAGTACCATGGGGTCCTCACAGGCAAGGGCCTGACCTACGGCGGAAGCCTGGCCAGGACTGAGGCTACCGGTTACGGTTTGCTTTATTTCCTTGAGGAAATGCTTAAGGACAATAAAAAAACCATGGCCAACAGGACGATGGTCATCTCCGGTTCAGGCAATGTAGCCACCTATGCGGTAGAAAAAGCACAGCAGATGGGCGCCAATGTGGTAGCCATGAGCGATTCCAACGGCTACATATATGATCCGGAAGGGATCAAACTGGATACCATCAAGCGGATAAAAGAGGTTGAGAGAAAGAGAATCAAAGCTTACGTTGAAGCTCATCCCAAAGCCCAGTATTTTGAAGGCTCAAAAGGGATCTGGACAATCAAGTGCGATATCGCCCTGCCCTGTGCCACACAAAACGAGATCGACGAGGAGTCAGCCAAGATTCTGGTGGCTAACGGAGTTTGGGCAGTTGCCGAAGGCGCCAACATGCCGTCCACCCCGGGAGCGATAAAAACGTTCCAGGATAACGGTATCCTGTTTGGGCCGGCCAAGGCTTCCAACGCCGGCGGAGTCGCCACCTCGGCCCTGGAAATGTCACAGAACAGTATGAGGCTTTCCTGGACATTTGAAGAAGTGGATGCCAAATTGAAAGGCATTATGGTCAACATTTACCGTCAGATCAGCAAGGCGGCCAAGGAATACGGCTGCGAAGGCGACCTGGCTGCTGGCGCCAACATCGCCGGATTCCTTAAGGTAGCAGATGCCATGATGGCCCAGGGTGCTGTTTAAGCAAAACAATAACTTTTGGTAGAATTAGGAGGTTTTTGCTATGGAGCAACGCCAGTTGGATTATACCGACCCATGTTCAGAATGCTCCCAGCTTGAGAATTGCGGCCCGAGCATGTGCCAGAAAATAAATCTTCTTGAAAACGAGTTGCGTGAAATTAAACTTCTTCTGTTGCAGATGGCGGAAAAAGCAAAATATTATTACGGTATCTAAGGCGATAGAAACCAGAAAATTGCATGCCAGAACAAGTTATGAGACAAAGGATGTTCCTTTGTCTCTTTTTTTTCAAATATCTGTGTAGTATAAATTATTAAAACAAACTTTAGACTTTAAAAATCTTTCTCTTAATTAATTCCTGCATCAAAATTCCAGCTAAAAAGCCAGCTCCCATATTCCAGAAAGCAAAACCGGCGGTGACCAGCAAAATGTAATTATCACCCTTGTCACTTCCCGCATCACGGGTTGACACAGCAAGTTCCAGCCCAGCGAAAAATAAGATCACGCCCAGTACGCTTAAGGGGAAGATATTAAAAACCAGCAGCACCGAACTGCTGAAACAGAGACCCGCGGCCAGCAAAAATACACCCAGGATGATCAGGGCGCCGCCTGTGCGGGCCCCGAAGCGGACGTGCCCGGCCATTCCTCCGGCGCCATGGCACACGGGGATACCGCCGAATATGGTGGAGAACAGGTTCATGATGCCCTGGGAGACCGCGATTTTCTTTTCGGTGACAGGCCTCTCGGGAAAAAGCCTGTTGTTTTCAGAGGTAATGGCGATCACCGCGTTGCCGAAGGTTAACGGCACCTGGGCGATGCCCAGGATGAGCGCGCCTTTTATGAAATCCTGCCATGTTATCTGCCCCAGCACAAAATGTGGCAGCTGGAAATCAAAACGGATGCCGGACAACTCATTAATCAGGCCGGGATTTTTCAATAAGGCCGCGGCCACTCCAATAACGATCAGGACGAACATGGCGGGGACACGCTTGTTTGTCAGCAGCATAAAAGTAATGGCCATGGCAATTAACGCTGTCACAAAATCGGACTGCATCATGCGGATGCCCTGGACTAAAAAAGACAGGCCAAGTCCCAGAACAATGCCCCTGACCACAGGTCTGCTGATAAAACGGGTAATCGCGTCCAGCGTGCCTGTCAGTCCCATGACCAGCCAGAACAGGCCAGTAAAAACACCGGCGCCCCAGACCATTCCAGGTGTAACAGCGGATACCTGGGTGATGGCAGCGCTGCCGATGGCTTTCATAGGCTGAACCGGGATGGGTGTCTTGTAATACAAACCTGAGCAGATCATCATGATACCGAAGGTAAAAAGTATACCCAGAGGGTCTATTTTGGTTACTACAATATAGCCAATTACAAAAGGGATCAGCGTTCCCAGATCACCGAATGCACCGGCGACCTCGTAACGATCAAAGCGGTTGTGCTGGTTTCCTGCGGTTTCAGCTGGGATTCCCAATCCTTCACGCTGTGAAATCTTAAAGCCCCCTTCACACTGGCTTCTTTGTATTACTATTCAATAAAGCCTATCATAATTCCTATCTATACAAGGACAGCGGAAAGGGGACAAATCCGAATTCAGGATATGTCCCCACTAATATGTCCCCGATTGTAGGTGCGTCTTCAGCCGCACATAATTACGTTTGTTTTCAGGATTCGTGGAATTCATTTTGAGGGTTCTTCATCTGTCCTTGTATATGATTGTCCCCACATGTTCACCGTTTAAAGCCCTGGTGATATTGCCTTCTTTGAGACCGTTGATGATCTGGATCTCGTTTGTGTTGAGGGAACGGTTAAGCAGTTCTACTACAATCCTTTCCACAACCAGATCGTCCTGGTCTCTTGCTAATAATTCTGCAGCCCCAATCCTGGGTATGAATTCCGCATCAGGATATAATTTGGGATTATCCGCATATAGACCATCCACGTCCTTAATAAATATGCACTGCTTCGCGCCGATCACCTCTGACAGCAGAAACGCGCCCACATCAGTGCGGTTGCTGGGAATGCGACCCTCTTCAGGCGGGTGCTCCCAGTAACCGTATGGCGGCATGCCGTGAATGACCGGGATGCACCCCTGGGCAAAATAAGCTCCCAGTTTTGGGATGTCATCATGACCCACTTTTATACCCCCGTAAGGGCTAAGCAGTACGGTCATGATCAAGGCATTCTGCTCAGAAATGCTCTGGCCCAGTTTTGAAATAATCCCGGTGGGCATACCCAATTCCACGGCAATAGCGTAAACATGCCTGGAACGGGTCCCGCCACCGGTGGAAATGATCATTTTATGTTTTTTGGCGTTTTCAACAAGCTCCTTCACTACCGGCAGAACGGCCCTGGCCCCCATATCGGTGATGCTCTGGCCGCCAACCTTCAGCACGTTTACATCGGGTAAAAGCCTGAAGGGCTTACCGTACTCCAGGCTTTGCAGAAAGCTCCTGCCCACCAGGGACTCGCCCATTAGCTTGCTCTTAATATGCAGTCTTTTGCTGTCTCTTTCACGAATTAGCGCCATGATATATATTTACCTTCCTGTTCGTCCAGTTATTCCTCTTCTCCAACCTCAATTTCTTCTTCTTCATGTTTGCCTGCCTCCAGGTAAACGACTTCCGCGCCAATCATACTGGCAATCTGCTCAAGCTCTTTCTTCCTGATATGTTTGATTTTAATCCTGAGATCTGTACCCACTGAACCGACGAAAGCAAAGCGTGGTTTTTTCTCCCCTTCTTCTATTTTGCGCCGCTCACGCACAAACAATATGGCTTTCCCCATTTTCCATTCCTCCTATTATTAATTTATCCTACATGCTGCAAGATAATGCTGTTACTATATTTTAATAATAATATATTAAAATTCTATTAATAATAGGTTAAAAAATATATGAGAATCGCCCCCGATCTGCAGGCAGCAATCAGAAGCTTTTCAGCTGCTCCTTGGTGCAGGTCTGCCAGTGGGGACCACCGTTGTTAGATCCGGTAGGAGACACCAGCAGCACAGTCTTGCCGCCCATTAACACCGCTTTCACCTTCTCGCCCAGCCTGACTGAAGCATGGTCCTCCAGACCGTGCCCGCTGAGGCTCTTAACTATGTGCACACCGGTCTGAGACTTAATGTCGCTGACGGTAACAACATCATTGATATTTCCTATTTTAAGCCGGCCTCTGAAGCGGCCGTCATTGCCGCTGAGGCGCAGGCCGGTGCCGGCCAGGGCGCCGATAACGCCGCCGCCTGTGCCGCCGTGCTCGGAGAGGTGTACACCCAGCACTCCGGCCAACCGATAGGCTTCTTCTTTGGTCAACACAGTCCCCTTGGCTCTCATGCCAAATTCGACAAGCAGCTCTGGTTTGCTCAACCTGCCGGGGATAGTTACACAGAGGCCGGGATCTGAACCTTCGGCGCTTTCATGGATTAAAAAATCAGCAGCATAGTTGATTAAACCTTCCAGCTGTGACTCAACAAGTTCTACCCCAAAACACATGGAACTATTGTGCGAGGTATATGGAATATCCGAGTGGACATACAGCTGGTGCCGGGTTATCGCGTCACACCTGCCCCAACCGCGCTCTTCAATTGAGCCGATAATTTTGTAAGCCAGTTTACCCGTCCCGATGCTGTCAAGGTTGTCG
Source organism: uncultured Eubacteriales bacterium (assembly GCA_964397525.1). GTDB lineage: Bacteria > Bacillota > Desulfotomaculia > Desulfotomaculales > Pelotomaculaceae > Syntrophopropionicum. The sequence continues at coordinate 3,954 of CAYNIY010000013.1, read as the reverse complement.
GTATCATCGATGCACACTAATACCCGCATTACATAGACCCCCTAATTTGTATGCTTTTTTACTTGATTGCCTCGCCTCTTAAAGCCCTCATCCCCATACCGCTCAATACCTGGGCAGCTTCCTGCTCGGATATGGGGTAATTAAAAAATTCCAGGTAATAATACTTTGTTTCAGACATCATGTCTATATCGGAGAATATTTCTGGATAAAGCGTCTTGGCAGTCCACAGGATCGCCAACGGAGTTTCCAGCGAACCCGGATGCCCCCAGCGTGAAATGCCGTTCGGCATCTGGTAAACCTTATGGTTCTTCACCGCACTCAGCGATGACCACTGCTTATTGGTCATGATATAATTGGCCACACCGGCTTCATTGGCTAAAATAACATCTGGATCCCACAATAATATCTGTTCCAGTCCCGCGAAATACTTATCTTCCATAAATTTCAGTTCCTGGTCGAGCGATACATTTATCGCCCCCACCACCTGCAGCCAATCTGCCGGCAGGGTGTCTTTGGCATCTGTCCTGGTCGCTTCATTTACAGAATGGTATACCCTTACTCTTTCATTCAGTGGAATGTCTTTCACCTTGGCCTGCACCCTGTCAATACAGCTCTGGTAATACTCGTTATATTTGAGCGCCCGTTCGTGCTTGCCAACCGCCTGCCCAATCATTTCTATCATACTCATCTGCTCTGTCATGTTCCTATATTCAACAACCAGGTAAGGGATGGCGCTTTTCTGCAGCTTAGCCACTTCACCCTCGTTACTGGCAGTGTCGATCCTGATAAAGACGAGGTCCGGATCGGCGTTGACCAGCTCTTCCAGGTTGATGGCCCCGCTGGTGGAAGGTACCAGCGCGTCCTTGATGTCAGGACACAGTTCCCTCATGATCACATCCCTTTTCAATCCTTCAACGACTGCCACAATATCGTTTCCCCTACCCAGCATGGCCAGCACATGCCCTGTGAAAGCATAAAGGCACCCAATCCTCTCTACCTTGGCCGGCACCGTCACCTGCCGCCCGGTAAAATCCGTTACCGTAACCGTTCCCGGTGCTCCCTCTTTAAGTAAACCGGCCCCGTTACTTGACATTTTATCCTTTGCGGCGCATCCAGCGATCAGCAGGCAACCTATAAGGCAGGCTGCCAAAATGAGCACAGGCAATGATTTTTTTATATGCACGATATGTTTCCTTTCCTTAAATCATTTATAGACATCCTGGCGTAAGATCCTTCGCTATCGCTCAGGATGACATTACTTGAAGCTTATTTTCAGCATAAATGATTATTTAACAGTGCTGATCGGAATGATCTGCTTTAGCACAGCGCCTTCTTCGATGTCATATGACACTACTTTAGCGTTTATTCTGTACAGTGACATTAAAATATCCTCAGAAATAATATCGGTCGGGCTGCCGACCATAGAAAAAGTTTTCTTGTCCATTAAGGCCACCGAGGTCTTAATATTATTGTTTTCAAAATAAAAAGCATGGTTCAGAAAGTGGGTTGCCATGATGACAGATAGTTTTGTGTCATTAACCAGGTGGACTATTGTTTCCAGTACTGTCAACTCATGCCTGAAGTCAAGGTGGGCTGTCGGCTCATCCATTATTATCACCGGGGTTTTTTGGGCCAGCGCCCTGGCGATCATCACCAGCTGCACCTCCCCGCCACTGAGCTGGGTGTAGGGCCTATCTTTCAAGCCGAGCAAACCTACCAGTTTGAGAGCGTCTTCGGCAATGACGATATCCTCATCAGCAGGCGAGGAAAACATCCCGGTGTAAGAAGCCCTGCCCATGAGGACGATGTCCAAAACCTTATAAGGGAAGGTCTTTGTGTGGATCTGGGGTATATAGGCCATCTGCCTGGCAATCTGATAGGCATGCATGCTATGGATGCTGCTGCTGTTAATCAGGACATCGCCCTGCCCGAGTTTTAATATACCCAGGATCGAGTCCAATAGTGTCGTTTTGCCGCAGCCGTTGGGACCAATGATGCAGAACACCTCGCCCCGGCCAATTTTAAAATTTATATCTTTAAATATTTCCCGTTCACCGTAATTGAAGGAGGCGCCCTTTGCTTCAAGCAGTGTCATTATTTCCAGCCCCCTCCCTTTGTTTTCTTCAGAAGATAAACAAAGAAAGGCCCTCCCACCAGGGCAGTCAGAATACCCAGGGGGATTTCCGAGCCGGTGATCACCCTCCCCATGTTATCCACCAGGATCAGGAAGCATGCACCGAGGGACAGGCTGGCCGGGATCAGCAACCTGTTATCGTTGCCAACCAGCATGCGGCCGATATGCGGTATAACCAGGCCCACCCAACCGATAATACCGCTGACACAAACTGCGCCGGCAGTGGCCAGGGTGGCGCAGACGATAACAAAGCCTTTGCTGAATGCCGTGTTAATCCCCAGCGAAAGAGCTTCCTTATCCCCCATGGAGAGGACGTTTATCCGCCACCTGATGGCAAAAAGGCCGGCGATGCCAACAACCATCGGGATACCGGCCGCGGTGATATCTTCGTAGCGAGCGGAGGCCAGGCTTCCCATTAGCCAGAACACAATTGCCGGCAGTTCATTGTACGGGTCTGCGACATACTTGGCAAATGAGATCAGGGCCGCAAAGACCGATGATACAATGACCCCGCCCAGCACCAGCATGATTGTCGGCGTAGCATTGTATACCCGCCCGATTAGATAGCTCAACAAAACCGCCAGGCCGCCGAAACAAAAGGCAAATACATAAGCATAAGTAGTTGAACTGAATAAGATAATAGCCAGGGCTGCTCCAAAACCAGCGCCGGAGCTGACGCCCAGGATACCGGAACTTACCAGAGGGTTGCGGAACAAGCCCTGAAAGGAGGCTCCGCTAATCGCCAGGCAGCCTCCCACCAGGGCGCCCAGGATAGCGCGGGGCAGGCGGATGTCCCAAACGATGGAAACATAAGTATCAGGCAGATTACAGCTGCCAAAGGTCAACTTGCACCATAAAATTTCGACTATCGCCGGCAGCGGTATATGATACCTGCCGATGAAAAGGGAAAGAAATATAAACAGCAGGGGGCTGAGCAGCAGTATGGCGTATATGGTTTTTTTTCTGACTCTGCCCACCCCCGTAAGTGCTGATCCGAATTCTCGCGGCACAAACTTAATATCCGCATTTAGCTGCGAAATTATCCTAAAACCGAAATACTATTTTTTTCTCCTGGAGAGCGCATATCCGGCAGCGGCAGCTACGGCAAGAGCAGCTATAATAATCGCCCAGGTCAGCCCGGAATTTGGCTTATCCAGCGGCAGCTCAGATTCATTGCCGCCCGCCGGTTTGCCGGTTTCACCGGATTGGCTGGCTGCTCCGGTGTCTTTAGTATTGTCACTTGTGGAAGGTGCCGGGCTGCTGCCTGGAGCGGCGGCGCTTCCTGTCTCTCCACCACCCTGGCCGCTCTTGCCAGCCTGTGCCAATTGTGGCTCAACAGCGGCGGCTGGTGTCTCTGTGTTTACGTTTGCCGGGGATTGATCAACCGTAATTTGCGGTGTTACGGGACTACTTACAGCCGTTTCAACAACAGCACTGTCTTTCACCGTAGTAAATGCAAACGTCAAGTCACCGGCCAGGGTAACACCGCTCTTCGATTTCAGAGCAGATGACACTTTAACAGTATAGGCAGTGTTGTATTTTAAATCCTGCAGCGGTTTTAAAGACACATCATTTTTCTTTTCCGGTTCAATCTGGTCATCCGCCATAATTACATCGATCGGTACCATACTGCCGTCCGCTGTGTACAGCGAAAAACATTTCAGGTTGTTTTCGCTCACCGTCATGTTTACCACATTTTTGGTGAACGTCATAGTGATCAATGCGTCCGCAGGAACGTCCTTCTGGCCGTCGTAAGGATCAGAGGAAACCAGGCCTAAGGGCTCGCCCTTCCCCCCTCCCGTCCCGTCACCATCAGCGGC
>CAYNIY010000012.1:12350-38297 GCA_964397525.1 uncultured Eubacteriales bacterium | reverse complement strand
AAACCGAGCTGAATGTAAAAAGCACAAAACCACCCGGTCGGGTGGTTTTACTGTCTATGTGTCTTGCACGATATTTAAGCCGGACGTTGAATGATATAACCGATAAACACTTATTTTAAAAGTGCTTTTATTTCATCAACTGTTGGCACCTTTCCCAGAACTTTTACTTCCTCATCAATCACTAAAGCAGGCGTTTTCATGACGCCATATTTTGCAATATCCTTAAAGTCCTGCACTTTCTCAACCTTCGCAGAGAGCCCCAGAGCCTTCACAGCGTCTCTTGTGTTTTGTTCCAGCTTTTTGCAATTTGCACAACCCGTCCCCAAAATTTTAATAATCATTTTTATCCTCCTTTTCTATCTTGCGACATTTTTTATATACATATTTATTTTAATCTCTTTTTGCCGGTATCAGCAAGACTGATGCTGATGAATGCCTGGCTATATTATGGCTGACGCTGCCCAGATAAATTTCCTTGATGAACCCTCTGCCCTGGCTGCCCATTACAACCAAAGAGATATTTAAATCACTTATTAATTTTAGAAGTTCGGCAGATGGAGATCCGTAGAGCAGGTGGATATCAACTTCAACATCTCCTTTGTTTATTAATTCATTCTTAAGATCAAGTAGTCTCTTCTCGTCTATTTTATTGAATACTTTCAAACGATGTGATAGTTCCGGTTCAGTTTTTGACGGATCCTGGACATGAACAAGTGTGATCCGCTTTATCCCTTTGGCAACCATATCTTTCACATATTCAAAAGCGATACCGGCATTATCAGAAAAGTCTGTAGGGTACAAGATGTGGTCAGTTAAATTACATTCCTTATCGCTGCCAGGTACTTTTTCAGAGCTGCCTGAAACCCTTATTAAAAGTACAGGTATACTGGCATGGTGTATTACTTCATGGGCTGTACCGCCAAAAACCAACTCACCCACCATACTTTGCTCAGCAATACCTGCTGCTATGACAGAAAAATTCTCTTCAACAGCTATCCTGTTAATTTCATTTTTCATAATACCGGATACTATCCTGGTCTCAACATCATACCCCTGTTCAATCAATATATCCTTTTGTTTCCTGAGGTTTTCTGCAAAAACATCCGCAACAAATGATGATATTTTGGATAAGCTTTCATGTGGACCCAAGCATTGTAACAGCAGGCATACTTTTACGCCCAATATTTTCAAGTCTTTAAAGCGCTTAACCATGTCAAATTCATCTTTTGATATTTCTGACGCAATTATTATTTTATCAAACATGCATGTCACTCCTTCCATTGCTTAACTAGAGCAGCAAGAACTCATACTATATTAATAAATATCCAAAAACATTAAGAGTGTATCCAATGATTATAATGCCAATTGTTACAACTCCGAAGAATACTGTCAACAGCTTTGTTTTAACGACTTTCTTCAGCATGATCATAGAAGGCAGAGAAAGTGCAGTGACACTCATCATAAACGCCAAAGCCGTGCCTAATCCTACTCCTTTATACACTAGGGCCTCGGCAATCGGAAGCGTCCCGAATATATCAGCATACATTGGTATACCGACTAAAGTTGCAATAAGCACAGAGTACCACTTGTCCTGCCCAACCACAGCTGAAATCACATCTTCAGGTATCCAATTGTGGATTGCTGCGCCAATACCTACTCCGATCAAAATATAAAACCAAACTCTTTTTACAATGTCTTTTACTTGGTCCTTGGCAAAATTTATCCTGTCGTTGGCAGTTAATTCTTCTTGTTCGGTCTCCATCATCCTATTGCTGAAGACAAAAGACTCTACATAATTTTCTAGTTTGGCCTTGCTGATTATCGTGCCGCCGATAACAGCCAGAACAAGTCCGACCAGCACATAGGCAATCGCAATTTTCATGTTAAATATGCTGGCAAGCAGAAGTACTGAGGCCAAATCGACAAGAGGAGAAGATATTAAGAAGGAAAAAGTAACACCTATTGGCAGCCCTGCGCTTGTGAATCCAATAAAAAGAGGGATTGAAGAACAAGCGCAAAACGGTGTTAAGGTTCCTAACAGCGCGCCAAGTATATTAGCAGATACACCTTTATATCTTCCTAATATTTTTCTCGAACGCTCTGGCGGGAAAAAGCTTTGTATATATGAAATTAAAAATATCAGTACCGACAACAGAATAAATATCTTGATGACGTCATAAATGAAAAAGTGGATACTGCCGCCAAGCCTTTCTGACATGTTCAGGCCAAATACATTTTCCACCAGTGATTTTACTAAATTAGAAAGCCATTCCATTTTTAAAAGCTGGTTTGTTAACCACTCAAAAACAAACATTATATCAACTCCGTTGTTTGGATTACATACTATGATCCTGCCTGCAGATCGCCGGCAAAATACTTGCGCTTGAAGCTTAGAGCCACATTGACCAGGCCGATCATTACCGGCACTTCAATCAGCGGGCCGATAACCGCGGCAAAGGCCTGGCCGGAGTCGATGCCGAACACCGCCACAGCTACCGCGATGGCCAGCTCGAAATTGTTGCTGGCTGCGGTAAAGGCAAGCGTCGTGCTCTGGCCGTAGTTGACCCCGAAGGATCTGCTGAGGAAAAAGGACAGGAAGAACATGATTACAAAGTAAAAGAGCAGCGGTACAGCGATCCTGACCACGTCAAGCGGCAGGGTGATGATATAATTTCCCTTTAATGAAAACATCACGATAATCGTAAATAAAAGGGCAATCAGGGCGAGGGGGCTGATCCGGGGGATAAATTTTTTCTCATACCATTCTTTGCCCTTTGCCGGCATCAGGGTAAACCTGGTGAAAATCCCGGCGAGAAACGGGATACCGAGGTAAATCGCCACGCTCTTGGCCACTTCCCCCATAGAAATATGGATGGCCATCGACTTGATGCCCAGCCACTGGGGCGCGACAGTAACAAAAAAGTACGCGTAAACGGAAAAGAACAGCACCTGGAAAATTGAATTCAGGGCCACCAGCGCCGCTGCGTATTCCGAGTCCCCCTTGGCCAGGGAGTTCCAGATGATGACCATCGCAATGCAGCGGGCCAGGCCAATGATGATGATACCCACCATGTATTCCGGGTAATTCTGCAAAAAGACAACCGCCAGCAGGAACATCAGGACGGGCCCGATGATCCAGTTCTGAACCAGGGAGAGCGCCAGGACCTTGCCGTTTCTGAACACCCTGCCGATTTCCTCGTACTTTACCTTGGCTAATGGCGGGTACATCATCACGATCAGTCCAATAGCGATGGGGATCGAGGTGGTCCCAACCTGGAATCCTTTGAGGAGGGCTGACACTTCGGGCACCACATAACCCAGCCCGACACCAAAAAACATGGCCAGGAAGATCCACACGGTTAAATAGCGGTCGAGCAAGGACAATTTTGCCGAGGTTTTCACAGGCATTATTCTGTTTACCTCCTGTTTATGCTCCATCTTTATTGTTTTTCCTGAATCTCCGTTTCACAAACCTCCGGGGTGCAGCCCAGTTCTGCGCAGAGATCAGGGTTTTGCCTGAGCAGCGAAGGTTTAGTTTGAGCATAGGAGAAACAAGAAATTTCCTCAAGGAAACAATTAACTTGATCCAGAAATCCCTTGAGCCCATCCTTATTTAATGTATAAAATACAAACTTCCCCTCCTTTTGGCTGCTGATGAGTCCCGCCTGTTTTAAGATTTTCAAATGGTGCGCAATAGTCGGCTGCGCCAGGCCGATAGCCTGGATGATCTCACAAGCCCCCATTTCCTGTCTGGCCAGCAGCCTTAATATGTTTTGCCTGTGCGGGTCCCCCAGAGCTTTAAGACTGTCTATCATTTTTTAATCTCACTCCTGCTTCTGATACATATTCATATAATTAAATATATAATATTATATTTATTTTTCATCCGTCAATATCTTTATTGACTTTTATTTATACCTAGCCCTATAATGTATCTATCATAAATGCATATTATCTCTATACGTAAGTGAAAGGAGGTTTTTGTAATAAAGTACGAATCGCAGGAATACTGGGCCGGTTTGATTAAAATGAGCCTTTCCCGCTTTTTCATTCTTCACGCGCTGCACCGGCAGCCCATGCACGGGTATGAAATCACGAAACAGATAGCTGAGCTCACCAACAGCTGCTGCTCTCCATCGGAAGGCAGCCTTTACCCGGTGCTCAAAGAATTTACGGAAGCCGGTCTGGTAAGTTTGCTTGCCGAGGTTGTTTCCGGTCGCGAACGCAAGGTGTACACTCTGACGCCTAAGGGGGAGCAGGCCTGGCAGGTGGCATCCCGGGCCTGGCGTGAAGTAGCTGATTATATCTTGAAGGCTATATAGCAGAAACTTTTTAAATACTAATAAATATAGTGTATGGGGGAATTTAGTTATGCTTGATATGGTTAACCTGGCTTCAGCAGGAAAGTATTTTCTCATAATTTCAGCTGAGCTGCTGGCCTTATTTGTCGGAGTTTCTTTCCTGGTTGCCCTGCTGCAGGAGTATGTATCAGAAGAAAAACTGCAAAGCGTTTTAGGCAAGCCCCGCGGCTGGCTTGGCAATATTATTGGAGCCGCTTTTGGCGCGATCACTCCATTTTGTTCCTGTTCAACCATACCCATCTTGACCGGCCTGCTGAACGGCGGCGCTCCATTTGGCGCGACCATGTCTTTTCTAATCGCCTCACCGCTGCTCAATCCCGTCATCCTCGCCCTTTTTTTGATGATGATGGGCTTGAAAGTAACACTCCTTTATAGTGTGCTGACCTTTATCTGCGCCGTGGTTGTCGGCGCATTATGGGAGCGGTTCGGCCTGTCCCGGGATTATAAGTTGGTGCGCGCAGAAAGCGCCTGCTGCTGCAGCTGCAGCTGTGAGGAAATAACACCGGTAACCGGCCCTTTAACAAACAATGAAAAGGTAAAGCGAGCCGGTATCCAGGCTTGGACATTATTCCGCCAGGTCCTGCCCTACCTTGTCCTGGGCGCGGGCATCGGGGCGTTTATCTACGGATTTATACCGGAGGAGTTTATCATTAAGGTGGCCGGACCAGGCAATCCCTGGGCCATACCAGTTGCTGCCGCCGTTGGAGTACCCATGTATATCAGGGTTGAGACCATGATCCCCATCGCTTCGGTGCTGATGGAAAAAGGGATGAGCCTCGGCGCTATCATGGCGCTGATCATCGGCGGCGCCGGCGCCAGCATACCGGAAGTAACGCTCCTGGCTTCAATATTTAAGCCAAGGCTTGTTGCAATATTTGTCATCACCATCCTTATGGTGGCCGCTGTTTCAGGATTTGCATTCCAGTCGTTCCAGGGAAGACTGCTTTAAATATTACAAAAAAAATAAAGTTCAAAATGGATTATATGAGGAGGATTAACATTGAACAATAAAAAGAAACCTGTTAATATCCAGATAACCTATTGTGTTGAATGAGGTTATTATGATTTAGCCGCTAGGATAGCGGCTGATATCAAAAGCGACCTCGGCTTGACAGCCCAACTGGTTGAAGGGCATAATGCCATCTTTCGGGTGACCGCCGATGAGGATATACTGTACGATAACAAAGGGGTATGCGGCCACCTTCCTGAATCCGGAAGTATAATTAATAGCTTACAGTCCTATCAAGTTGATAAGGAGGACAGACCGGTGAAAACACTAAAAATCGAGTGGCAGCACCTCGACGTGGCAGGCGAGACCTGCGATCGCTGCTATGATACAGGTGAAAACCTGGCCCAGGAAGTAAAGCGGCTGAACCGGGCGCTGCAGTCACGGGGCATTAATGTAGAGCTGATCGAAACCAAGCTCGATGACAGCAATATTCCCCAATCCAACACTATCCTCTTCAATGGTATCCCCATAGAGGAGATCCTGGATATCGAAGTGTCGGAGAACTACTGTGATTCCTGTACAAACCTGCTGGGAACTGAAACATACTGCCGGGCTGTAAAATATGAAGGCAGCGAGTATGAAGACATCCCCGCCAAGGCCATCCGCCGGGCGGCATACAAAATAATGGGCCTGGAGGAAACAAAGGCGCCGGCGGCAGAGTCCGGCTGAAGCTGCAGCACAGACAGCAGTTGCTGCACCATTCCCGCCGCCGCGCCGGCAGCTGATAAACAAACAGCTTGCTGCGCACCCCAGGAGTCAAAACCTCCGGCAGGCGCCGCTGAAAAAAGGGTGCTGAACATCGAGTTCTTATACCTGGACCTGGATGTCTGCATCCCCTGCCGGGGCACGGAGTCCAGCCTGGAAGAGGCACTATCGGAGGTCGCCAAGGTATTGGAAGCGACCGGGATCGAGGTGTCACTGCAAAAAATCCATGTGCAGAGTGCGGAGCAGGCTCTGGCGCTGGGTTTTGTCAGCTCCCCCACCATCCGTATCAACAGCCGGGATATCCAGCTGGAGGTCAGGGAGAGCCTGTGCCCATCCTGCGGCGATCTCTGCGGCGGTGACGTCGACTGCCGCGTCTGGGTCTACCAAGGGAAAGAGCATACGGTGCCCCCCAGGGGTCTGATCATCGAAGCAGTTTTAAGAGAAGTGTACAGGGAACACGGTGAGGCTGCTGTCAAACCGGCGCCCCTGGCGGAGCTGCCGGAAAACCTGAAAAAGTTTTTCGCCGCCAAAAAAAGAAAGCAGTAAGGCTTAATAAGCAAGCCTCCGCCTATTGTTTCCATTTTAAGGGCAAGATATAATATTAGATATAAAACAAGAACGCGAAAGGAGCCATGTTATGGACGATCGAACCAAGGAACTGATTGCCATTGGTGTTTCAGTAGGCGTTCACTGTCAGCCCTGACTGGATTATCACCTGGGCAGGGCTCGGGAAATGGGTATTGGCGAGGATGAAATCAAGGAAGCTGTAGAGGTCGGGCTCATGGTGGACAAAGGCGCCTTAAACGCCATGAGAAAACATGTAGGCTCTATCTAAATCAGGGTATATCAGGGCAGTGCATACTGCCCGGGCAGCAATCCGGGCGCTGCCGCTAAACACTGGAAACAACAATAAGAAGCGGCTGAGAGCAGCCGCTTCTTAAATATTTTTGTTGCTCTTAAACTGATTCCACAGCACTACTCCACCGTCACGCTCTTGGCCAGGTTTCGCGGCTTGTCTACGTCGCAGCCCCTGGCTACCGCTTTATAATAGGCCAACATCTGCAGCGGAATCACGGTCAGGATCGGGGGCCAGGACCGGGTTGTGGGGGCCAATCAACCTCATTTGCTGTCTTTCTTGACTGTTACATTATTTTGCTTAAATATGCTATCCTGGGGGATGCAGCCGCGCACCATCGACAGTGGATAAATTGTGCAATTTCTGCCTACAATAGTGCCGGGGTTGAGCACTGAGTTACAGCCCACCTCGACGTGGTCGCCGAGAATTGCACCCACTTTCTTCATTTCAGTCATAATTTTCTGGTTATTGAACAGCACATGAACGAGAGTCGAGTCGGACTTTACATTTGAAGTAATGGAACCGGCGCCCATGTGTGCTTTAAAGCCGAGAATGGAATCGCCGACATAATTGTAATGCGGCACCTGTACCCGGTTGAATAAAATGACATTCTTCAGTTCAGTTGAATTTCCGACAACAGCATTCTCGCCAATAATAGCCGAACCGCGTATAAACGCACATTGGCGTATCTCAGCATGATGGCCGACGATACATGGCCCATGAATATGTGCTGAAGGGTAAACTTTCGCTGTCTTGGCTATCCAAATATCATCCGCAGGGTGATCATATTCACTTTGTGGGAGGGTTGCCCCCAATTCAAGGATAAAGGATTTGATTTTAGGCAGCACTTCCCAGGGATATTCAAATCCGGTAAAAATGTCTGCCGCAATGGTTTCCTTAAGGTCGAACAACTCAAGTATTTTGATCCCGTTAGTCATTTTTGACACCCCTATGTATTTTTTATTTTTACTAAGTTTTTGTCAAGCTGGATTCTCATTTTTCTGAATTTTTTCAGATATGGCTTTAAAGTATTTTAATTTAAAGAAATATTTTGTATAATAGGCAAAGGCTATAACCTTTAAATGGTAAACCGATTATGCATGTTATCTATTATACAATATTTTAAAACAGATGGGGAGTATTAAAAAATGGATATTATTATCAGGGAAAATTATGAACAAATGAGTAAGTGCGCAGCAGAAATCATTGCGAGGTATGTGAAAGCCAAACCAAACTGTGTACTGGGCCTGGCGACTGGGGGGACACCCATTGGCACCTACCGGGAACTGGTCAAAATGCACAGGGAAGGCCTCGATTTCTCTCAGGTCAGGACATTTAACCTTGATGAGTACCTTGGAGTAGGAATTGATATGGAGAAACCCTATGACATGGACCAGAGTTATGCCAGGTTTATGTACGAGGAACTGTTCAAGCATATCAACATTAAAAAGGAAAATATACATATACCCGATGGGCAGACAAAAGACCCGAAGAAGTTTTGCATGTGGTATGAACAAGAAATCAAGAATGCCGGGGGCATTGATTTGCAGCTCTTAGGGCTTGGCGGTGACGGGCATTGGGGATTCAACGAACCAGGCTCATCCCTTGGTTCAAGGACCAGAGTACAGGCATTGACTGAACAAACCCTGGATGACAACTATGAGGCTTTTTACAAAAAAGCCAATATTGACCGCAGTCAGATGCCCCATTTTGCCATCACTATGGGAATTGGGACCATACTGGATGCAAAAAATGTTCTAATGATTGTAAATGGCTCCAAGAAAGCTGACATAGTTGCCAAATGTCTGGAAGGGCCAATAACATCGCAAATTACTGCAACAGCCATCCAGCTGCACAGCGGGGAAATCTCAGTTGTGCTAGATGAGGCGGCGGCCTCAAAATTACAAAATTCCGACCATTATAAGTTTGTAGAAAAAATGAAACTTCAATACGGGATATAAAAACCTTAGAAAAATTCTTCCCGCTCATCGGTTGTATAGAACAGCCGCCTCGTCTCTTTGCCGGTAAAAGCGTCGTTTGATGCCAGGAGCTGCAGCCTGGCATTTTCCCTTTCTATGGAAGCCCTATCTTTTAGTGCGGCTAATTTCTCAGGTATCCCCTGACTATTAACCATACCCTTGAGTTTGGAAAACATCTCAAAATCCCCGTATAGAAATTTTCCTTCTTCTAAAACCTTTGAGGCCACCATCGATGCAAATCCCTCAAACGCCAATTGTTGGCGCACCCTGGCAATATCCTTTATGACATAGTCAATTTCTTCCCTGTGGCTGGGATTATTGAGTAAAAAATATTTCTGTCCGTAGATATAAGAATCAAGATCTTTTAATATGCTTTCGGGTATGTCTTGGTAAACGATTACAATATCGAGATCCGATCCATTGACAATCTTTCCCGTGGAAAACTCGGGCCTGGGTTCAAGGTGAGCCATTTCATAGGCGACATCTCCGGAAATAATGAAACATGCCCCAGCCTGGATCATTTGAGAAGCTTGCTGAGATTCAACAATTTTTTTCATAATATCCCGCGCCAGTGCAAATTTATTTTTACTAATCTTGATAATCTCCTGGTGAATTCTCCCTGCTTTAGCCTGGACTGTCTCAGACTGTTTTGCTAAACCTATAACCGTATAATTATAAAACTCCCTGAGGATAGAGGGGGAAAGCCGCGCAAAGCCATCAACATGTTTATCTAACCTTAAGTACCTTGTTCCCACCGTTTTTGAAATTAAATCAGTACACAGGTTACAGCTTTTCCATAGGTCAAAGACATCCGCCGCGGTTTTTTCGTGGATTTCTTTGCCGGTCAGGGGCCCGTGTGTTTCAAGCAGCTTTCTGAGATTATTCATCCAACAGCCCTTCCAATCATGACCATGTTTAAATGTATAGTATTATTGCATCATTCTGTTGTCAATTAAAAGTGCAGGATCAAGCAATTATCAAAATATACTTTCTTGTCACTTATGTTTAACTTTGCCGGAAACACAGAAAACCACTCAAAAAAGAGTGGTTTTCGTTTACTAATCATATTCTTCTCTAATGTTTAATACAACACATGTGCAGCTTCCCCTACTCCACAGTCACACTCTTGGCCAGGTTCCGCGGCTTGTCGACGTCGCAGCCTCTGGCCACCGCGGTATGGTAGGCAAGCAGCTGCAGCGGGATTACTGACAGTATCGGGGCCAGGAGCGGGTGGGTTTCCGGAATGTAGATGGTTTTGTCAGACACTTGCTCCACTTCCCCGAAGCCCTCCATGGCTACGGCCAGCACAGAAGCGCCCCGGGCTTTAACCTCCTGGATGTTGCTGGCCATCTTGTCAAACAGGTCCTTCTGCGTGCAAAGGGCCACCACCGGGACTTTGTCTTCGATCAGGGCCAGGGTGCCGTGCTTTAGTTCCCCTGCCGAATAAGCCTCGGCGTGGATGTAGGAGATCTCCTTCAGCTTAAGGGAGCCCTCCATGGCCACGGCATAGTCCAGGCCGCGCCCGATATAGAAGAGGCTTCTGGACGTGGAGATCTCCTTCGCGTAACTAATAATTTCCTTTGAATTGTCCAGCAGCAACCGAGCTTTGGCATCCAGTTTTCTCATTTCAGACAAGATAACGCCCAGTTCGGCCGGGGCAATTGTCCCTCGCACTGCAGCCAGGTGCAGTGCTACCAGGTACATGGAGGCTAGCTGGGTAGTATAAGCCTTGGTTGAAGCGACGGCGATTTCCGGGCCGGCCCAGGTGTAAATCACGTCGTCGGCCTCCCGTGTAACAGAGCTGCCCACTACGTTGGTCACAGCAATAACATGGGCGCCATGCCGTCTAGCCTCCCTAAGCGCAGCCAGCGTATCGGCGGTCTCACCGGACTGGCTGACAATGATCACCAAGGTGCCCGGCTCGATTATCGGCTGGCGGTAGCGGAACTCCGAGGCGATATCGACCTCCACCGGCAGCCTTACCAACTTTTCTATGACGTATTTGCCCACAACCCCGGCGTGGTAAGCGGTGCCGCAGGCGGTAATAAAGATTTTCTTCAAACCCCTGATTTCTTCCGGTGTAATTTTCAGCTCATCAAGGGTCACCATTGAGTTGTCTGGCGCGATGCGTCCGCCGAAGGTGTCGCGCAGGGCCTTGGGCTGCTCGTGAATTTCTTTCAGCATGAAGTGATCATACCCGCCCTTTTCAGCCTGCTCGGCTTCCCAATTGATTTCCAGCACCTTCTTATTAATTTTGTTGCGCTGCCGGTCCATAACCATGACCCCGCCAGGCTCAAGCACCGCCACCTCCCCGTCGTTGAGAATATAAGTCAACCGGGTATGCTTCAGCAGTGCGGGGATATCCGAGGCCAGGAAGTACTCCCCCTCGCCAAGGCCGACCACCAGCGGGCTGTCCTGGCGTACTGCCACCAGCTTGTTTGGTTCATGAGAGGAAACCACTGCCATAGCAAAAGAGCCCACCAGCCTTGAAGACGCCTTGAGTACGGCATCCAGCAGGTCACCTTCAAAAAACTCCTCTATCAGGTGGGGGAGCACCTCGGTATCCGTCTCGGATCTGAAAACATGCCCCTGCGACTGGAGCCACTCCCTTAAGGGGAGATAATTCTCAATAATACCGTTGTGCACCACGGCGATCTTGCCGGTGCAGTCAGTGTGAGGGTGGGCATTTTCATCCGAAGGCCTGCCGTGCGTCGCCCAGCGGGTATGCCCGATACCCACGTTGGCGCTGTAATTCTGCCCGTTCAGCTCCTCCTTGAGGGCTCTTAATTTACCTTCTTTTTTTAATACCTCGATACTGCCGTTACTTGCAACAGCAACACCGGCTGAATCATAGCCGCGGTATTCAAGCTTCTCCAGCCCTTCGACCAGGATGGAAACAGCCTCTTTTGGACCAATATATCCCACTATACCACACATATTTGTTCCTCCTGACCTGCTGTTTTAAAAGTAACATAGTAAAAAGAAAAAGCCGGGCTTATAAAGCCACGGCGTTAGATCATTTTTTGGCTTAAAAAAGGCAACACTTCACCCCTAAAGCCGCTGCTGGCCGCTGGCACTTTCTGTCCCACCAGTTACCCGGTGGTTTTGTTATGCCGTTAACGGTCCGGCCGGACCGGGGGGCACCCGCCGAATAATTTCGATTAACCCCCCCCTCGTCAACCCAGAGGATATATGAAATTTCACGAGACCAAAGAGGAATGCGGGATATACCCACGTCCCACGTCCCATTTCCCACGTCCCATATCTGGGTTCTGGCGCTTTTTATATTTTAATTTGAATTATGATTTATTTTCCCTGTAACGAACACCTCACAGGATCATAGTCCCTTTGTATGAGCAGCATAGCTTATGCGAATGCAAGGGATTATTCTGAAAGCTACTTTATATTTAGTATTATATTTGACAGCTTTTCAACAATCTCGCTTAATTGTTCCATATCCCTGCCCTCGGCCATTACCCGCACCAGGGGCTCAGTGCCTGACGGGCGGACCAGGATGCGGCCGCTGCCGCCCATCTTTTGCTCCTCTTCTTTTACGGCGGCAGTTAAAACGGGACTGCCCATAACCAGGCTCTTGTCAGCCACTCTTACGTTTTTTTGCAGCTGGGGCAGGCGCTCCATCTGGCTTGCGAGGCTGTCCAGTGGCTGGTTTTCCTCTTTCATCACGGCAAGGAGTTGCAGCGCAGACAGGATGCCGTCACCGGTTGTGTTGTGATCCAAAAACAGGATATGGCCGGATTGTTCACCTCCGAGCTTGGCCCCACAGCGCTGAAGCTCCTCCAGCACATAACGGTCGCCGACCTTTGTTTCCACTACCTGAATGTCGCTTTCACGCAAGGCCAGGTGCAGTCCCAGGTTGCTCATTACAGTGACTGCGACCTTATTTTCGGCCAGGCAGCCTTTCTTTTTCAAATTGCGCGCGCAAATGACCATGATTTGGTCGCCATCCACAAGCCTGCCGGCACTGTCCACAGCGAGAACCCGGTCGGCGTCACCGTCGTGGGCCAGGCCTATATCAGCTCCCGAGGAAACTACAGCTTCCATCAGTGCCTCCGGGTGGGTGGAACCGCAGCCCCTGTTAATGTTCAAACCGTCAGGAGTGTTGCAGAGCGGAATCACCTCAGCGCCAAGTTCCCGGTATACAAGCGGGGCCACTTCGGAAGCTGCGCCGTTGGCGCAATCAACCACGACCTTAAGCCCTTTTAAGTCCGTGTTGATAGAAGCGGTGATAAATTTCGCAT
Organism: uncultured Eubacteriales bacterium; assembly: GCA_964397525.1. GTDB lineage: Bacteria > Bacillota > Desulfotomaculia > Desulfotomaculales > Pelotomaculaceae > Syntrophopropionicum. Next base: position 25,128 of record CAYNIY010000012.1, on the reverse strand, counting down.
ATCGTTCGAGTGCGTCATGCACCGTGTACACACGCCCGATATCCGCGCCTGTAGGGCTCGTCACACCGGCACAATCGTCCATGACCAGTGTTTCGATCTCCGCCTCGTCCTGGTCGGGCAGCTTGTAGCCGCTGGCGCCGAAAAACTTGATGCCGTTGTCCTCGAAAGGGTTGTGGGAAGCTGAGATCACCACTCCAGCTGCTGCGTTGAGTTCCCTGGTCAGATAGGCAATGGCGGGCGTGGGCAGAATTCCGACTTTCAACACGTCTACACCGGCCGAACAAATGCCTGCAACCATGGCAGCCTCGAGCATATCGCCGGAAATCCTGGTATCCCGTCCTATTACCACCTTCCTGGTGTTGGACCTGGCTAATAGATGCGCTCCCGCACGTCCGAGTTTGTAGGCCAAATCCGGAGATAGGTCGCTGTTTGCAACACCTCTTACCCCGTCAGTCCCAAACAATACACCCATGTAAAACACCTCCTTTCATAGTAAAATACAACTCATTATAACTTCGCGTATTCCGGTTGTCAATTTCTCGTATTATCATTCAAACGGACGGGCTGCAGATAAAATGTCCATGGCGCTGCCTCCGCCTGGCTCATTTTGATCGTGGGATATTGGTCATGAGTCATGAGTTTGGCTGCAGCATCATGGACTGTATATTGTCTGGATTTGTTAAAAATATAACTGAAAACTATGTTTTTGGTTTTGTTTCATCACTGGCATCCGGCGTTGACGGGGACGGGGCTTCACCTTTTATCACTTCAACCTGCACCTTGACCCGGCTGGGCTGAACGCTGACCCCCTGCGGCACCGCCAGGGCCACATCAATATTAAAGCTGTTGTCAATACCGCTGATATTAACAGGCGAGGTCTTAATGTTTGCAACAGAGATGAGCGTCTCCGACGGTCCGGACAACTGCACTGAAACCGGGTCTGAGACAACGCTTTTAACGTAATAACCGGCGGAAGGGCTGCCGGCCACCTGGATCAGCACCGGCACGGTCTTTGTTGGAACCATTTCCACAATCGGCACAACCACTCTCACTGTTGATGGTTCAAGGGTAACATTGGAATTCCCAACGCTAACCTGCAGAACTTGGTCCACGTCCTGTGTTGCTCCCTGGATGTCAATCAGTGCTGTAGCCTGTTTAATGCTGTCAAGCACCCTGGTTGGTCCTCTGACAATCACTGTGTCAGGCTGGTAAAAAGGCGCCAGCGCGCTGTATCCCTGACCCGGTGTCCCTCTCAGACTGACTGCGACAGTGACCTGTTTTTCCGCAACACTGTCCAGAGATATGCTCACTGCATCAGGTGTAACCTGGGCTATACGCAGTCCTGTCGGGACGCTCACCTGTACCGGAATGGTAAAATCACCTGTCTTACCCTGCGGGATATTCACAACAGCCCTGAAATCTTCCGGGACAAGGTTAGCCAGCTGGTTGCGGTTCCCCTGCACCTTCACCTTTACTGTTTCCGGCATACCCCCGGAAATCACCAGGCCCTGTTCCACCCCGGAGTTTTCCAGGTCTATAGTTAATGTCTTTTCTCTAAGCGGACTCTGCTCGTTGCTGACATAAAGCCACAAGGCAAAGGCCAGCAGCAGGGCAAGCAGTCTGAGAGAATGGTTGCGCCAGTTTAAGCGGGCCAAGATTCGCTACCTCCTGAAAAGTAATGCTGTCAAAGAATAACTGGGCCGGCTATACAACAGGTCAATGAGTCTTTTCGATAATTCAACCTCATCCAGGTGCCTGTTGATAACACCTTCAACTGCTAAAGAAATGTAACCTGTTTCCTCGGATATAATCACTGCCACAGCATCGGAATGCTCGGTGATACCGATCCCTGCCCGATGCCGCGTACCGAAGTCGCTGGGCAGGTTGGGGCTCCCGCTTAGCGGCAGGAAACAGGCAGCAGCGGCAACACGGTCGCCGCGGATGATCACGGCGCCATCGTGCAGCGGTGTTTTCGGCACAAAAATATTGACAAGAAACTCAGCGGTAACAAGACCGTCGACCTTAACCCCGGTATCGATGTGTTCTTCCAGTCCTGTTTCCCTCTCCAAAACAATCAGCCCTCCGATTTTGTTCTTGGACAGGAGAGTAACTGCCCTTATGATCTCATTGACAACCTTGGTCTGGTCAATTTCACCTGAAGGAGCCAGGGTGGGGTGGTTCAAGAACCTGCCGCGGCCCAGTTTTTCCAAAGCCCGTCTCAACTCCGGCTGGAATACGACCGGCAGAGCAACTACCAGCGCGGTCATGGCCTTGCCGAGCAGCCAGTTTATGGTGTACAGGTTAAACAGGCTGGCAAAAGCAGTAATTACCAGCAAAACAGCCAGTCCCTTGATCAGCTGGACTGCCCTGGTCCCCTTGATCAGCAGCATCAGCCTGTACATAATAAAGGCTACTACCAGAATATCAATGACGCTGGTCAGGTTGAATTTTAGAATTGTTCTTAGAAAATCCAAACCCGGGAGCCAGTTCTGCTCCACAGGACAAACCCCCTTAGTCCCGCCGGGGACAAAGTATCTGTATATAATGAAAAACCCGCCGTACCATATTTCGGGAAGCGGGAAGTCGTTTCCTGCAGGCTGCTTTGATATTTTTTCACTTGTTATTCAAACGGCAGCCGGATCACTTTCGTTCCTTCAACACTACGGATGTTTCAACCTGGCGCTCGGGTATAGACCAGTATGCCCTGAGCAGCCGGTCTTTCTCCTCCCTGGAGACGCGCTGAAAACCATGTTTTTCATAAAAGCGTATGGCCCAGGAGGCATCGGCCCATGTGCCGATCATCAAAGTAATTCACCCCGGGTGGTTTATTCAGAGGCGGTCCCTTCTCTGTTTTCCGGGAAAAGTTTGCTGCTTTTCAGCAGGCCGTAAGCAAGGCTGTCCGCAAGCGCCTGCCAGCTCGCCTCGATAATATTCTCTGAGACACCTACCGTACCCCAAGAGCTGTGCCCGTCACTGGTCTCAATGTGCACCCGCACAACGGCCCCGGTTCCGTCTTTTTCATCAATAACCCTGACCTTGTAGTCAGTGAGGCGCATTGAGCTGATGCTCGGGTAAAAATTCTCCAGCGCCTTCCTAAGGGCATTATCCAGAGCGTTTACCGGGCCGTTGCCTTCAGCGGCGGTATGCACGACCTTTTCACCAACCCTCATTTTAATGATTGCTTCGGAATAAGCGGGGCTGTCCTGCTTCACCTCGACCATCAGGCGCAGGGCCTCCAGAGTAAACGGCTCGACATAGCCGTCATAAGCCTTTCTCGCCAGCAGTTCAAAGGAACCTTCCGCCCCCTCGAACTGAAAGCCCCTGTTTTCCATGTTCTTGATTTCCTCCAGGATGCGCTTTCCTTCCTGGTTCTGCTGATCCAGATCGAGGTTCAGCTCCTTATACTTGTAGAGCAAATTGGATACGCCTGACAGTTCGGAAACCAGCACCCGCTGCCGGTTGCCGACCAATTCAGGCGCAATATGTTCATATGACCTTGAATCTTTTAACAGCGCACTCACATGTACACCGCCCTTATGTGCAAAAGCACTATAGCCCACGTAAGGCTGGTGGGTATCCGGGTTAACGTTGGCTACCTCGCTGACATAACGGGACATTTCGGTAATGCGCGCCAGGCTGCTCCGGGAAATAGTTTCAATACCACACTTCAGGGTCAGGTTCGGAATGATGGAACAGAGGTTGGCATTGCCGCACCTCTCACCATACCCGTTCACTGTACCCTGCACCTGAACCGCTCCAGCCTGAACGGCCATGAGGGAGTTGGCCACGGCCACATCCGTATCATTATGGGCGTGGATGCCGACCGGAATACCAAGCCTGCCCACCACAAGTTCTACAACCTCTTTTATTTCCAAAGGCAGAGTGCCGCCATTAGTATCACATAAAACAACGGTTGAAGCCCCGCCTTCTTTTGCCGCCATAATCGTACTCAGCGCGTAATCGGGATTGGCCTTGCAGGCGTCAAAGAAATGTTCCGCATCATAGATCACCTCGAGGCCGCAGCTTTTCAGGTAAGCCAGGGTCTCCCTGATCATGGCCAGGTTTTCTTCAAGCGAAATTTCCAGGGCTGTTGTGACATGGAAATCCCAGGACTTGCCGAAAATAGTCGCCACCTGCACTCCCGCTGCCAGAATGGACTGGACATTGGGATCGTTTTCAGCCACAATCCCGGCTTTCCTGGTCGAGCCAAAAGCCGCCAGCTTTGAGTTCTTTAAATTATGATCCCGGATTGAATTGAAAAAATCAAGATCCTTGGGATTGGAACCCGGCCAGCCGCCCTCAATATAATGAAACCCCATTTTATCAAGGCTCAGGGCTATTTTTACTTTGTCTTCACAGGAAAAAGAGATGCCTTCAGCCTGTGAGCCGTCGCGTAAAGTCGTATCGTAAATTTGCACCGATCGCATTTTTTTCACCTATATCCGCCCTATGATCAAATCTGCCATCTCAGAAGTGTTTACCCTGGTCTTGCCCTGCTCCATCAGGTCGGCTGTGCGGAAGCCCAGATCCAACACCTCCGTGACGGCTCTCTCAATGCAGTCAGCTTCCTCACCAAGGTCCAGTGAATAGCGCAGTAGCATGGCCCCGGAAAGAATGGACGCGATGGGATTGGCCAGCTGCTGCCCGGTTATATCCGGCGCTGAGCCGTGGGCCGGCTCGTACAGGCCTGTCCTGCCCCCGATGCTGGCTGAGGCCAGCATGCCCAGGGAACCGGAGAGAACAGAGGCCTGATCGCTGAGGATGTCTCCAAACATGTTTTCAGTTAGCAGGACATCGAACTGTCTCGGATTTTTAATCAGCTGCATAGCACAGTTGTCCACATACATATGATCCAGAAGCACATCCTGGTATTCAAGCCCCAGGGCTGTGACCACCTCGCGCCAGAGCCGCGAACTTTCCAGGACATTGGCCTTGTCCACAGAGGTAACCTTCTTCCGCCGCTTCCTGGCCAGGTCAAAGGCCACCCGGGCAATCCGCTCTATTTCAATAGTTGCGTACTCTAAAGTATCAACTGCCCTGACACTGCCGTCAGGCAGGTTTTCCCTGTATTTCTTTCCAAAATACAAGCCGCCGGTAAGCTCCCGGACGATTAAAAGATCAACCCCGGCCACCACCTCCGGCTTCAGCGTTGAGGCGTTTTCCAGGGAGGAAAATACTCTGACCGGGCGGAGGTTGGCAAAAAGCCCCAATTCCTTGCGCAGGGAGAGGATCCCTCCTGCCTCGGGACGCAGCTGCGGAGGCAGGCTGTCCCATTTCGGGCCGCCGGCGGCACCAAAAAGAATGGCGTCACTGTTCAGGCATAGATCCATTGTTTCCCGGGGCAGCGGAGTGCCGGTGGCGTCATAGGCGGCCCCGCCAACAAGGGCTTCGGTAAAGGCAAATTCGCGTTTAAAGCGGCGCCCGACCGCTTCCAGCACCCTGACGGCCTGTACAGTAACTTCAGAGCCGATCCCATCACCAGGTAAAACAGCAATTTTATACATATTTGTTCCTTCCTAAATATAGAGAATATAGGAAGCAGGGGGACGGTTCTCCTGCTTCCTTGGGGCGAAGCCGACCAATTCAGTCGTCAGTCGTCAGCCGTCGGACGTCGGTTTATCCTGCATTCCACTGCGGTCGCAGAGCCTCCTGTTTTTGTAGGGTTGGCTTCAGCCGACCATGTTGTGCGACTAAAGTCGCACCTACAGATCCCACGTCTCACATCTTACTTCTCAAGTTTCACATCTTAAATATATGGTCCGGATTTTTGTAGGGTTGGCTTCAGCCGACCATGTGCGGATGAATCCGCACCTACAATTCCCCGCGTCTCACGTCTCACTTCAGTTTGGCCGAGACATAGTTGATCAGGCCGCCGGCCGCAATTATTTCCTGCATGAAAGGAGGCACCGGGGCGGACTTATAAAGCCTGCCGGTTGTAAGATTTGTTATTGTTCCCGTGCCGGCGTCAACTGCCAGCTCGTCACCGTCGCGGACATCTTCAGCCGCTTCTGGTGACTCGAATATGGGCAGGCCGATATTAAAGGCGTTGCGGTAAAATATCCGGGCGAAAGTCCTGGCGATAACGCAGGAAACTCCCGCCGCCTTAATGGCTATCGGAGCATGTTCTCTCGAGCTGCCGCAACCGAAATTCTTTCCGGCCACAAAAATGTCACCAGTTTTAAATCCTGGCGGGAAAGACGGTTCGGCATCCTCCATGCAGTGTGCAGCCAATTCATCCGGATCCGATGTGGTGAGATAACGGGCCGGAATAATGGCATCGGTGTCTACATCCGAGCCGAACTTCCAGGCTCTGCCTTTCAATTCCATACTACTCCACCTCCCAGGGGCCGGCTATACGGCCAAGAATGGCTGATGCCGCAGCGACTGCCGGGTTGGAAAGGTAGACCTCGCTCTCGGGATGTCCCATCCGGCCGACGAAGTTGCGGTTGGTTGTGGCGATGCAGCGCTCGCCACTGGCCAGGATGCCCATGTGCCCTCCCAGGCAGGGTCCGCAGGTAGGTGTGCTCACCGCCGCGCCCGCCCTGACAAATGTTTCGATCAAGCCTTCCCCCAGGGCCTGCAGGTAAATCTCCTGCGTGCCCGGGAAGATGATCAAGCGTACATTTTTGTGCACTTTTTTACCTTTCAGCACTTTCGCCGCTGCCCTGAGGTCTTCGATGCGGCCGTTGGTGCATGAACCGATCACCGACTGGTCAATCTCTACAATGCCGGCCTCGCTCACAGCCCGGCTGTTTTCAGGCAGGTGCGGGAAAGCCACCTGCGGTTCTATTTTAGACGCGTCATACCGCAAGATCTTTGCGTATGCAGCGTCCGGATCGCTCTGATAAAACTTGTAGGGCCGCCTGCAGCGCCCTTCCACATAAGCCCTGGTTATTTCGTCAGGCGGTACAATGCCGTTCTTCGCCCCGGCTTCAACCGCCATGTTGCACATGGAAAAACGCCCGTCCATGGATAAGTTCTTAATGGTGGAGCCGGTGAATTCCATGGCCTGGTAAAGCGCGCCGTCCACGCCGATCTCCCCGATAATGTAGAGGATCAGGTCTTTGCCGCTGACCCATGGCTTTAATCCACCTTCAAATTCAAATTTTATCGACTCGGGCACCTTCAGCCAGGTTTCCCCCAGGGCCATGGCAGCCGCAATGTCGGTGCTGCCCATACCGGTAGAAAAGGCGCCCAGGGCGCCGTAAGTACAGGTGTGTGAATCTGCTCCGATCACCAGATCGCCAGGGCCTACCAGCCCCTGCTCCGGTAACAGGCAGTGTTCAATACCCATACAGCCAACCTCAAAATAGTTGACAATTTTATGCTTCCTGGCAAAGTCCCTCATAATTTTCGACTGTTGTGCTGACTTGATATCTTTATTTGGCGTGAAGTGGTCCGGGACCAGCGCTACCCGCTCAAGGTCAAAAACACCCGCTGCCCCTATTTTATCAAATTCCCTGATGGCGACCGGTGCGGTGATATCGTTTCCCAGCACCAGGTCAACCCGGGCGTTGATTAACTCACCGGGCACAACCTGTTCTCTGCCGGCGTGGGCAGCCAGGATCTTCTCCGTTATTGTCATCGGCATCAGTTATCCACCTCATTTTGCTTAGCTTCTTCTGCAGCTGCTGTTTCGTTGGCATGGATCAGCTTGTTTACAGCATTCAAATAAGCCTTGGCGCTTGCCTCCAGGACATCCGTACTGATGCCGCGGCCCATGAATACTCTTACCCCATCGGTGGTAATTTTCAGGTTAACATCCCCGAGGGCGTCCTTGCCGGACGTGACAGCGTTAATCCCCCAACTGATCATGGTGCAGTTAATACCCGTAATTTTATCTACAGCCCTGCAGATAGCATCTACCGGGCCGTTGCCGCAGGCCGCATCTTCAAAAAGCTGCCCGTCCCTCTTCAGTCCCACCGTTGCAGTAGGCACGACGGCTGTACCGCTGGAAATATGCAGATATTCCAGGTTGTAAGAGTGAGGGAGGCGGCTCATCTGCTCCTCTATGATCGCTTCGATATCCTCGCTGGTGATGTTAGCCTTCTTGTCAGAAAGCTTTTTAAAACTGGCAAACGCGCTGCTAAATTCCTCCTTCGAGAGGAAGAACCCCAGGTCTTCAAGCCGCTGGCGGAAAGCGTGCCGCCCGGAGTGCTTGCCGAGCACCAGGTTGCTTTTGCTGATGCCGACCATGGCCGGGTTCATGATTTCGTAAGTGGTGCGTTCTTTTAGCATGCCGTCCTGGTGAATACCGGCCTCATGGGCAAACGCGTTGTCTCCCACAATCGCCTTATTGGCCTGGACCCTCATCCCGGTAAGGGTGCTTACCAGCCTGCTGGTCCGATATATTTCTTCAGTATGGGCGTTGGTAAAAAAGCCAAGCTGGTCTTTCCGGGTGTGCAGTGCCATGATCACTTCTTCAACGGCGGCATTGCCCGCCCGCTCTCCGATGCCGTTTATAGCCCCCTCCACCTGCCGGGCGCCGTTCATAACGGCAGCCAGTGAGTTGGCCACTGCCAGGCCCAGATCGTTATGGCAGTGCACACTGACAATAACCTTCTCAATCCCGGGCACCCGGTGACAGATATCATTGATCAGGCAGCCCCATTCTCCCGGGATGGCGTAACCAACAGTATCGGGAATGTTTATTGTCGTGGCCCCGGCTTCAATGGCCGCTGCGATGACCTGGCACAGGTAGGCAAAGTCCGATCGCGAAGCATCTTCAGCGGAAAATTCAACGTCGCTGGTGTAGGATTTGGCCCGTTTAACCGCGGCGACAGCAGCTTCCAGCACCTGTTCCCTGGTCATGCGCAGTTTGTATTTTAAATGAATGTCCGATGTGGCAATAAAAGTGTGGATACGGGCCTGCTCGGCATGGCGCACCGCTTCCCAGGCCCGGTCAATGTCCTTGAACTCAGCCCTGGAAAGACCGGCCACGGTGACCCCTTTGACCGCGCGTGCAATAGCGCTCACGGACTCAAAGTCCCCCTGTGATGAAATCGGGAAACCGGCCTCAATGATGTCAACACCCAACCTGGCCAGCTGCCTGGCAATTTGTACCTTTTCGCCTACGGTCAGGCTTACCCCGGGTGACTGTTCTCCATCCCTGAGGGTGGTATCAAAAATATATACACGCTGGCTCATAAATCCTCCCTTATCATGCTCAACCTATCGCTTCGTCGATGTTCGAACCGTCCAGAACCATGGGCAGCACGTCTTCTTCGCGATCGATAATGCAATTGACCATTACCGGCGCCGAAGAGCTTAACACCCGCGGCAGTATTTCCAATAATTGCTCCGGATTTTCGACAGTATACCCTTCCATCCCGTAGAGCCGCCCCAGTGCGGCAAAATCCGGATTAAAACCGAAGTCCACAGCAATGTATCTTTTTTCACAGTAAAATTCCTGAAGCTGGCGGACCATACCTAAACGATAGTTATTAAAAACAAATATTTTTAGCGGCAGTTTCTGCTCAGCGGCAGTACCCAGTTCCTGCATCGTCATCTGAAGGCCGCCGTCGCCCGTCACCAGAATAACAGTCTTGTCCGGCGCTCCCATTTTGGCGCCGATAGCGGCTGGCAGGCAAAAGCCCATCGCCCCGAGACCGCCGGAAGAGATAAAACTGCGCGGTTCATTAAAACGCATGTACTGAGCCGCCCACATCTGGTGCTGGCCCACATCCGTAACCACTATGGTGCTGTTTTCTTTATATTCATTCAGTTTTTCAAGCACGAATTGAGGTTTTAAAGCACCGTCCTGACTGTATCGCAGCGGCATTTCCTCTTTAAGCTGGCATATTCTGTCCATCCAGGAGGTGTTCACCTTCTTTGTCAGATGGGGCAGAATCGCACTCAAAACATGCTTGACATCACCGACGATGGGCAGCTTAATTCTTACGTTTTTGCCGATCTCAGCAGGGTCTATGTCAATATGGATAATTTTTGCCGCAGGCGCAAAACCACTGATTTTGGAAACTACCCGGTCGTCAAAGCGAGCGCCGACCGCGATCAGGCAGTCACACTCTGTAACCGCCTGGTTGGCGTACCTGGTACCGTGCAGCCCCAGCATACCAAGGAAAAGCGGGTTGTCGCCCGGAAAACTGCCCAATCCCATCAGGGTATGGGTCACGGGAGCACAAACGGTTTCCGCCAGCTGTAACAGTTCATCCTCAGCGTTGGCGATGCGGACACCCCCGCCTGCATAAATAACCGGCCTTACAGCCTCCATCATCATTCTTGCTGCCTGCTGCACCATGGCGGAATGCCCTTTGATGGTTGGTTTATACCCGGGCAGGACCACGGTCTTTGGATATTTAAACTTTATTTTAGCTTGGGCTACATCTTTCGGCAGGTCAATCAGCACCGGTCCGGGGCGGCCGGTAGAAGCGAGGAGGAATGCTTTTTTTACTATTACTGGCAGCTGCTCCGGTTCCTTTACCAGGAAGTTGTGTTTGGTGATCGGCAGGGTAATCCCTGTAATGTCAACTTCCTGAAAAGCGTCAGTCCCCACCATGCCTGTAGCCACCTGGCCGGTAATCAGTACCATGGGCACTGAGTCCATATAAGCGTTGGCTATGCCGGTAACCAGGTTGGTTGCGCCCGGCCCGGATGTGGCCAGGCAAACGCCGACCTTGCCGGTAACCCGGGCATAGCCGTCTGCCATGTGGGCTGCACCTTGTTCGTGCCGTACCAGCACATGCTTGATACTGGTCTTGTTCAGGGCGTCATATACAGGCAGAATCGCACCGCCCGGGTAGCCAAATATGATTTCCACGTTTTCCTGCTCCAGGCACCGGACAAGGGCTTCCGCAACAGTCATTTCCAAAACAAACTCCTCCAATATTAGTCGTGTGTCGTGGGACGTTAGACGTGAGTATATCCTGCATTCCTTTGTGATCTTAAAATATCATACAATCCCACGTCTCATTTCTCACGTCTCAATTGACGTCGGACGCCGGAATATAAGTATTTCTATGTGCCTTAAAAGTAGTCTTAATGGATGGTTCTCTTTTATCGACGGGGGAAATTCATCCGAATCTGGAGCTTTGTAGGGCGGGTTATAACCTGTCGGTGTGCGGCTAAAGCCGCACCTACAATTCATAATTGGGGACATATCCTGATTTCGGATGTGTCCCCTTTCATGTCTGGTCACATTAAACGATAACACTTCCTGGCTAAATGTTTCCACTTTCCGCTGCCCGGTATTATTCCCCAATCATTTTCTGACGTCAGACATCTGGCGAACGACGACTACTTTTGCAGCCAGGGCATCATTTTACGCAGCTTCGCGCCTACCTTCTCAACCTGCAGCTCGCTTTCTTTCTTGGCCATAGCATTGTAAGCAGGACAGCCGGCCTTGTTTTCCAGGATCCATCTCTTGGCAAACTCCCCGTTCTGGATCTCGGTCAGGACCTTTTTCATCTCTTTACGGGTTTCTTCGGTGATGATCCGCGGGCCGGTTATATAATCCCCGTATTCAGCCGTGTTGCTGACGGAGTAACGCATCCCTGCAAGCCCGCCTTCGTTAATCAAATCGATGATCAACTTCATTTCATGTACACACTCAAAGTAAGCAATCTCAGGCGCATAACCCGCTTCTACGAGAGTGTCAAAACCAGCCTTCATTAACTCGGTAACACCGCCGCACAGCACTGACTGCTCGCCGAAAAGGTCGGTCTCTGTTTCTTCCCTGAAGGTGGTCTCAAAAACGCCAGCCCTGGTGCCGCCGATGCCCTTGGCAAATGCCAGGCCGATTTCTCTGGCTTTGCCTGTGGAATCCTGGTAGACAGCGATCAGGCAAGGCACACCTTTGCCTTCCACATACATCCTGCGCACAATATGTCCCGGTCCTTTGGGCGCGATCATGAAAACATCGACATCCGGCGGGGGCACAATCTGGCCGAAATGGATGTTAAAACCGTGTGAAAACACGAGCGCTTTACCCTTTTTCAGGTATGGTTTAATATGCCCCTGGTATATGTCCGCCATGTTTTCATCAGGGACCAGGAGCATGATGATATCTCCCGCTTTGGCGGCTTCGGCTGTTGTAACTACCTTGAACCCGTCAGCTTCCGCCTTTTGCCAGTCCGGCAGTTCTTTGAGCAGTCCGACAATTACCTTGAGCCCGCTATCCTGCAGGTTTTGCGCCTGGGCGTGGCCCTGGCTGCCGTACCCGATGATGGCGATGGTTTTACCCTTCAAAAATTTCAGGTCCGCGTCTTGATCATAATAAATCTTTGGCATTAGTTTTCTTCCTCCTCTTTATTGGTATTATTTTTGGAACCGGCTTTAAAACCCCGCAGCATGGCTATTTTACCTGTGCGGACCAGTTCTTTAATCCCAAATGGACGCAGTGACTCTTCAAAAGCGGTTATTTTGCCATCGTTGCCGGTGACCTCGATAGTCAGGGTCTTGGGGCCGACATCTACAATCCTGGCGCGGAAGATATCCACCAGCTGCATTATCTCCGCCCGTCTGGCGGCGTCGGCGCTGACTTTGATCAGGACCAGCTCCCGGTCAACATAAGCGTCCCTGGTGATATCGCTGATTTTTATAACATCTACCAGTTTGTGCAGCTGCTTATTCAGTTGCTCCAGGTACCTGTCGTCTCCCTCAACCACAATGGTCATCCTTGATACAGCAGGATTATCCGTTCTGCCCACGGCAAGGCTGTCGATATTGAAGCCGCGCCGGCTGAAAAGGCCCGCAACCCGGGCTAAAACTCCAGGAGTATTTTCTACCTCTACTGCCAGGGTGTGCTTCATCAATGAACCCC
>CAYNIY010000012.1:0-12250 GCA_964397525.1 uncultured Eubacteriales bacterium | reverse complement strand
TTAACCAAGCATTTTGTCCAGCGACTCGCCCGGTGGAACTATGGGCAGAACGTTGTCTTCCCTGTCGACAATAAAATCTATCATGACCGGCTTTTTAGATTTGATCGCCCGCTTCAGCGCCGGCACGACTTCCTCTTTTTTGGTCACCCTGATCCCTACCGCGCCGTATGCTTCTGCCAATTTAACAAAATCCGGATTATTCAGCTCACTGTGTGAATACCTCCGGTTGTAGAACATCTCCTGCCACTGCCTGACCAGCCCCAGATAACCGTTGTCCAATATGGCCACATTAATAGGGAGTTCATAATTAACCGCGGTGCAAAGCTCCTGGATGTTCATTTGAATGCTGCCGTCACCGGCTATATCGAATACCACTTCGTCCGGGCAGCCCACCTGAACACCAATAGCCGCAGGCAAACCAAAGCCCATCGTGCCAAGGCCGCCAGAGGTAATAAAGGAGCGCGGCTTGTTAAAAGTGTAATACTGTGCTGTCCACATCTGGTGCTGCCCCACTTCAGTGGTGATCCTGGCATTGCCTTCCGTAAGGTTGTATATTTCCTGGATTATATACTGTGGCTTGATATTGCCGCTGTCGCAATATTTTAGTGGGTATTCTTTTTTCCAGGCCTGGATCTTCTGCCGCCAGGCATCTTCCAGATTCGGTTTGAGCACAGCCAGCAGCTGGCCCAGTACTTTTTTGACATCGCCAACGATGGGGATATCAACCTTTATGTTTTTGCCGATTTCAGCAGGATCAATATCGATATGAATAACCTTTGCCTTCGGGGCAAAGGTCTCCAGTTTGCCTGTCACCCGGTTGTCAAACCGCGCCCCCACGGCGATGAGCAGGTCGCAATCACAAACAGCAAAATTGGCGAATTTTGTGCCATGCATGCCAAGCATGCCAAGAGACAGCGGGTGGGTGCCGGGAAAACCACCCAGGCCCATCAGGGTACATGTTACCGGCGCTGCCAGCATTTCAGCCAGTTTCAGCAGTTCATTATGGGCGCCGGATATAACCACACCGCCGCCGGCATAGATCAGCGGCCTCTTTGAACAGGCTATCGCTGCGGCGGCTTCCTCTATCTGCTTCGGATCAACCTCCGGCACCGGCTTGTACCCAGGCAGGCTGATCTCGGCCGGCGGTCTGTATTCAATGCGGGACAGAGATATATCGCTGGGAACATCGATCAGCACCGGGCCGGGCCTGCCGGTGGTAGCTATATGGAATGCCTCTTTTACGATTTGAGCCAATTCGGCTGGATCTTTAACCAGATAGCTGTGTTTGACAATGGGCATGGTGATGCCGGTTATGTCCGCTTCCTGAAAAGAATCCCTGCCCAACGAGGACCGTGTAACCTGCCCCGTAATGGCCACCATGGGAACAGAGTCCATAAACGCATTCGCGATCCCGGTAACCAGGTTGGTGGCACCAGGACCGGAAGTGGCCAGGCAGACACCAGGTTTGCCGGTAGCACGGGCGTAACCGTCAGCCGCGTGCGCGACACCCTGTTCATGACGGCCTAATATATGGCGGATACCGGAATCATACAGCGCGTCATAAATCGGCAGCGCCATGCCTCCGGGGTATCCGAATATGGTATCCACCCCTTCGGCTTCTATGCTTTTTAACAGAATTTCCGCTCCTGATAGTTTTACTGCACCCATTCCTGTCATTCCTTCCCAAAACCGCAAAATCTTATTTATAGAAAAATGGCCGGTTCACGGCCGGCCATTCGCCCGTTTTAAATTAATGAAAGATATTATTTTTTTGATGCCGCAGCTCCTGGATAGATAAGAGGGCCGTCTGACTTAACAAGCTCGTGGAAATCCGCAATTAGTTCCCAGGTCATGTCGCCGGGCTGGCCGTTGGCAATCACTCGCCCGTCAACGTTTATGCAGGGTATGACTTCCGCGGCTGTACCGGTGAGGAAAACCTCATCTGCTGTATAAACATCAAACAGCGTAAACATTTTCTCCTCAACAGGTATCCCCTTCTGGCGAGCTAAGCACATAACCGCGTTGCGGGTAATCCCCTCCAGAATGCCGGCAGAGGCCGGCGGGGTGATCAAGACGCCTTTTTTCACGATGAAAATATTATCTCCGGTTGCCTCCGCCACATAACCTTCATTATTAAGCATGATTGCCTCAGGCACGCCGCTGAGGTTGGCTTCCAGCTTGGCATAAATGTTGTTCAGGTAGTTCAGCGATTTTACGCGCGGAATACAGGCAGTGGGTATGTTCCGGCGTGTAGATACCGTAATAACCGACAAGCCCTTTTTATATAATTCGTCAGGATAAAGAACAATCGAGGCAGTGATACAAAAGACAAATGCTTTTGGGCACTTGCGCGGATCCAGGCCGAGGTCACCCACGCCCCTGGTTACCACAAGGCGGATGTAGGCGTCACTCAATTTGTTGCGCCGCAATGTCTCCAGTACGACTTCCTGCATTTCATCCTTGGTAATAGGGATCTGCAGGCAGATGGCCCTCGCCCCTTCATAAAGGCGATCCAGGTGTTCACCCAGTTTGAAAACCCTCCCGTGATATGCCCTGATACCTTCAAAAACCCCATCCCCATAGAGCAGTCCATGGTCAAAAACAGAAACAACTGCTTTATCCTTCGGCACAAATTCGCCATTCAGGTAAATGATCATTGTAACAACCCCTTATTACATAAAAGAATGCAACAAACTTTTTTATTATCATCTGCCCAATAAAATAAAACAACCCCTCGCCCGACAGCCTTTTAAGCTGTCAGGGACGAGAGGTTGAAATCCTCACGCGGTACCACCCTGCTTGCTTCACAAAAAAGAAGCCTCTTGATGTGCTCTAACAGCACGGCATGGTAACGGATGCCTGATCCGGCCCGGCTTACTTAACTGTTCAGCCTGCGACTCCGGGGTGATGTCGGAACCTGCGTAAAAGCACCGTTTTTCAGCTAACCCGGCTCTCTGAAGCTTTATGTAGCAGACCCTGGTCCCCTTCATAGCTTTTACCAATATAACTGTTTTTCAGTATACAAAAAACCCCCAAAAGTGTCAAGTTATAATTTAATTTGGTCTATTTTTTGCTGTATATCTCAAATAAAAGAGAGCTGTTTGACGATAATATAAAATTTTAACAAATTATTAATAAATTTTATATATTTATCCTTTAAAATACTTTACAGGAGCAAATCCTGGTTAGCCAGTACAGGTTATGATTAACCCATTGATTAGTAATCCCGGTATCATCATATTATTTTAAGCGAGGTGTGGCACATGGTTAAACTTTACGCTCTGAGTTCCTGTCCCTGGTGCAAAAAAGCAAAGGTTTATTTTACTGAAAAGCAGGTACCCTTTGAGTGCATCGAAGTGGATTTACTGAAGGGAAAGGAACAGGAAAAGGCAGTGGAGGAAGTCAAGAAGCTGGTTGGGGATGCGGTATTTCCGGTCACAGTGATTGGCGACAAGGCAATTCTAGGCTATAAACCTAATGAATTTGCAGAGGCGCTGAAAAATGTCAAATAAAGTATTTTGCCCGGTGTGCCTGGTGTCATTTATCGTTAAGAACCCGCTGAAGGAAAAAGATAGCGTGCTTTGCCCGGTATGCGGGGCCAAGCTGGAAATCACAGCGGTCAGTCCGGAAATTACAGCACGCAGGTTCCCCCAAGCGCCGGAATTGGAAATAAGAGAACGCGTGGAAAACTTTGCCCGGTTAAGAGGTTATGTGTTCAATGAAGATAAGGATTCGGTCATAGAGGGCCTGCTCCAGAAGAATGAGGCGCACGGCGACTTCTTCTGCCCCTGCAAGTTTGACAATATCCCTGAAAATATCTGCCCCTGCCTTGAGACACGCAGTAACCGGGTTATCAAGGAAGGAATGTGCTTCTGAGGTCTCTTTTATAAAAAGGGGTGAGGTCTCACCCCGTAAATATTGATTAGCCTGAAACCGCCTTTGGGCGGTTTCAGCTTTATTACAACGCTTACATGAGCTTTACTAATATAACCCATTGATATATAATTAGAATTTATTATAAAAGCACGAGTCTGGATGTGATCTGATGGGCGATAACCAGCGGCAGCTCCAGGAGGAGCGGGACTACCTGGGAAAAACTTTAAACTTCCTGAAAAGTGAAATAGATATAAAAATCAAGGCTTTGTCCGAACAAAAGAGCGATTTGAAAACCTTAAGAAAAGACATGTGGGAAAATACTGTTCATTACTCCAATGACTTTGCCAGGCTAACGGAAATCACCCACTACCTCTCGGAACTTGACAGTCAGTCCGCCAATTATGGCAGCATATTAAAACGTCTCGAGACCTACAGGAAAATGCTCGCCTCGCCTTATTTCGGCAGGTTTGATTTTATCGAAGATGGTTCACCAGAAAAAGAAAAAATATATATCGGACTGCACAACGTGGTGGACTCCAAAACAGGCAGTATTTTTGTACACGACTGGCGCGCCCCCATTTCAAGCATTTTTTACCAGTATGAACTGGGGATAGCTTCATATGTCGCCCCGATGGGGATTATTACAGGCGATGTAGTGCTGAAAAGGCAGTATAAAATTCAAAATGGGGAGCTTAAGTACTACTTTGACTGCCGTGTTGGGATTAATGATGAAATACTGCAGGAAGTGCTGCGGAGCAAAGCATCAGCAAAAATGCGTTACATTGTTGAAACCATTCAAAAAGAGCAGGATGTTATTATCAGGGATACAGATAATGAACTGCTGATTGTTCAGGGTGTAGCGGGCAGCGGCAAGACCTCCATCGCCCTGCACCGGATTGCATTCCTGCTCTATAACGGGATAAACGCAAATATAAGTTCCAATAATATCTTAATCATTTCTCCCAATAGTATTTTCAGCAAATACATATCCAGTGTACTGCCCGAATTAGGGGAAGAGAACGCGGTGCAGACGACATTTGAAGACATAGCATTTAAACTCCTGGGCGGAAGACTGAAAACAGAGACTCGGAACCAGCAGATGGAGTCTTTAATCTCGCCACAGGAACAGGAAAAAGGAGACTTAAGAAGGCAAGCTATTGCCTTCAAGGGTTCAGGCGTTTTTGTGCAGATCCTGGACCGGTTGATGGACTATTTCGAACGCAGCGTGATCGATTTTGAGGATATTTATTACAATGGGAAAATTATTATAACCAGGCAGCAGATTAAAAACATCTTCTTAAGATATAAAGCGATCATGCCCATGGCAAAAAGGTTGAAAAGAATTGAAAGTATTATCCTGGAAAAGATTCACCCGCTGCGCAAAAAAAGACTTGAGAAAATCGAAAAGTTTGTACAGCAGGGCGCCGGACACGAATTGGAAATCAGACAGTTCAGCCGCCTGCTTTCGATGAAACAGTCCAGGCCTTTCATTGGCCGGCTCCGCAGGTTAACAGAAGTTGACTACCTCAATCTCTACAAAATGATATTTTTTGATGACGATCTTTTTGCCAGGCTGGCCGAAGGCCTGAAACTGCCTGAAGACATCGCTGCCATTATCACTATGACCAGGGAAAACATAGCCAGGGGGATGGCGTATTATGAAGATTGCCCGGCCTTGCTTTACCTGAAGCTGAAGCTGGAGGGCTGCCTGATGTTTTCTGAAATCAAGCAGGTGGTTATTGATGAGGCACAGGATTACGATTTAATGCAGTACCAGGTTTTCGGACTGCTGTTTAAGGATGTCCGGTATACTGTGCTTGGGGATATAAACCAGTCAGTTGAGAAAGATGCCAGCGCTTCACTCTATGATCATATTGCCGGGATACTAGGCAGGAGAAAATCGGTTAAACTCGTTCTGAATAAGAGCTACAGGTCCTCATATGAAATAAACAAATTTACTCAGGGCATCCTGGGTGAAACGACGGACTTTATATCCTTTGAAAGACACGAAACCGAACCAAAGGTTGTAGCTAAAGATACCATCGTGCGGTACGACAAAGCCATTGTTGGTGAAATTGCTGACTCTCTCAAAAAAGGGTATGAGTCAATCGCTGTAATCTGCAAAACTGCGGCTGAGGCGAAAACACTGCACGCCAGGCTAAAAAACAAGATCAATATTGCGCTGGTCAGTTCCAGCGGTGACGAGATTGAAAAAGGAGCGATCGTCATAACTTCTTACCTGGCAAAAGGCTTGGAATTTGACGTGGTGCTGGTCAGCGATGTTTCAAGTGAAAATTATTCAAGTGACATAGATAAAAAGCTCCTCTACGTTATCTGCACCAGGGCGCTGCACCGGCTGATGCTCTTCTATAGAGGAGAAAAAAGCGCTTTCCTGTGCTTCGAAAGAAGTATAAACGTACCTCAACAGTGAAAACGGGGACAAACCGAAACCAGATAAATGTTCCTGGTAAATGAAAATAATGCGACATGTGATACCATCACTGTCGCATTTTCTTTTTATCCACACCGTCAGAATTTTTTCCGGAGCAAATTGACAATGAAAAATTTGTGCGTGGTTTCAAATGGTCAACCGGCCTTTGAAATACTTGACATGGTGAATACCTACCCCTTTAAGTATAAAATTCTACCCTTTTTTAGTTTTCGAATACCGAAAAAGGAAATTTTGTAAGATTTGTTGAAAACTTAAAAGGCTGGCAGCTGTTAATATTAAGCAGGACACCTGCCGCCGGGGGTGTTTAATGGCTTTTTTGCCGGAATGGCAAGTAGAATACATCAGGCTATTATACGGACTGGCGTTCATCATCCTGGCTACAGTATGTTTTTCCATGAGCAGATCAGCAAAAACACGGCTGCCGTGGAACTGGCTGGGGTTATTTGGTGTATTGCACGGGCTGGGCAATTGGGTACTTTGCTTTACTATCGACAATAATGTCAATATTGCATTTTCACAAATCGTTGCCGTCATGCTGGCTGTTTCCTACATCTGCCTGGCAGAGTTCGGACGGGCAGGCATTGTCAGAGCACTGGACAGGGGCCCCGGTGTCTGGATTCATATGACGCTTTTATTATTAGCGGCGCCGGCACTAATAGCAGGGCCGGGAATTACACAGGCAATTCTGCTGTATTTTATGGGTCTTACCGGGGGACTGCTGGCTGCACGGGCCCTGTTCCTTTCTTCCGGGCATAAAGAGACACCTGTAAACAAATGGTTGAAAACAGGAAGCCTGGTTATGGGAATTTACGCTTTTTGCGCCAGTTTGTCGGTCCTGCCGGCTGCCTTGTTATCCGGATTGTTCAACGGTGATACATCCTTGAATATGCTTTACTTCTGTTGCCAGGGCTTCGGGATATTTCTCATATTGTGGTTATCTGTAATTGTCTGGTCATACTCACAAGCACAATTCCGCGAAAACTTCGACCACAGCTGCCTGGACGTCCGGAACAGGTACGCTCTCCTGGCCGCTGCGATATTAATGATAGCCATCTGCCTCGGCTGGACCATGACCAGTCACCTGGAAAACAACGCGCGGTTCAACCTGCAAAACGAGAGCAGCAACCAGGTTGCATCCTTATCCGATCACATCATTGATGAGCTGAATGAAAGCGATCACGCCGCAATGGAAATTGCGGGTGACGACCTGATAACAGCCGCTTTTCTGCCCAATGAGACCCGGTACATTGAAGACGCCAACATGATCATTGATCGTTACCAAAAAGTCCTGGAGGCTCGTGTTTGTTACCTGGTTGACCTTCAAGGCAATGTCATCGCTTCCACCAACCGGCATGATCCTGACAGCTATATCGGACATAATTACAGTTTTCGTCCTTATTTCCTAAAGCCCATGAACGGTGCGGCCGGCCATTACTTCGCCCTGGGCGTAACCTCCGGGGAGAGGGGATATTACAGCAGTTACCCTGTGCGGGACAGCCGGCATAATATTATTGGAGCAGTAGTCATTAAAATAAGTGCTGATATCCTGGAACCCACTTTTCGGCATCATCAACTATGTTTTTTAACAGATCCACACGGTATAATATTCCTGTCCAGCCGGCAGGATATGCTTTTTATGAGCCTGCGGCCACTGGACGAAGAAACCAGACAGGTACTGGCGGATAGCAGGCAGTTCGGCAGCGGGCCGTTCCAGACAGCAGGGCTGCATATCTCGGCCAATAAAACAGACCTTTTTTATCAAGGTGAACAATATATCCAGTCCGGCAGCAATATTAACGATGAAGGTTGGTCAGTGGTATTGCTGACCCCGACCGGGGAGATGCGGGCAGCTTGGCTGCCGGGGCTGATCATGATCCTGTTCCTTTCAGCCCTGATCAATATCTTTTTCCTGGGAATGCACCAGTCGATTGAAGACACCGCTCTTATTTCCGCTTCAGAGGAAAATTTTCGCTCTATCACTGTTTTTCTGCAGAGCATCCTGGACACCATCCCATACCCTGTTTACTACAAAAACACAGATCGGACATACCAGGGCTGCAACAAGGCGTTTGAGGCATTTGCCGGGCGGGTGAAAAATGAGATTATCGGAAAGACAGCCTATGACCTGTTTCCTGAAAACCAGGCTTCCCACTATACCGGCAGGGACGACGATCTTTTCCGGGAGCCGGGCGTTCAGGTCTATGAAACAACCGTGCCCTACGCCGACGGCACTAAACGGGACGCGATCTACAACCGGATCACTTATACCAATAGTGACGGCAGCATCGCCGGTCTGCTGGGTGTGATCATTGACATCACTGAGCGCAAGCAATGGCAGGAGGAAATGGCCCGCCTGGAACGGCTGAACCTGATCGGGGAAATGGCCGCCGGTATCGGCCACGAGATCAGAAATCCCATGACCACTGTGCGGGGCCTCCTCCAACTGCTGGGGTCAAGAAACGAAAGCGTTCAAAACAAGAAATATTATAACGTTATGATCGAAGAACTGGACCGGGCTAATACCATTATTACCGAATTCCTTTCCATGGCCAAAGACAAGAGTGTGAGCAAGAAAATGCTGAACCTGAATTCCATTGTTGGTACCCTTTTCCCCTTAATCCAGGCCGACGCCATGCAGACCGGCAAGTTCACAGAAACAGATATGGCAGACATTCCCGATTTGCTGCTGGACGAGAAGGAAATACGGCAGCTGATCCTGAACCTGGTGCGCAACGGGCTGGAAGCAATGCAGCCTGGCGGTAAGCTGACAATTAAAACTTATGAGGCAGAGCAAAATGTGGTTTTATCGGTAAGTGACGAGGGATACGGGATCGAGCAGAATGTACTGGATAAACTGGGTACGCCTTTCTACACCACCAAGGATTACGGTACCGGTTTGGGGCTGGCTGTTTGTTACAGCATCGCCTCCAGGCACTGCGCGACTATAAAAGTGGAAACCGGGCCTTCAGGCACCACTTTCTGTATCAGCTTCAATCCCGTATGTTAAGAGAATGGCCAGGGGGACGGTTCTCGTGGCGCACTTTCATCATTTAGTGAGATTCAAGCTTCCCGATCAATAAACCATTCGATCAGCCTCCGGGCGATGGTGACAGGATCAGGCAAGTCAGGCAGGTCCTCCTTCGTGTACCAATTGGCCTCTTCAATTTCCTCCCCGTCGACTGTAATCTCACCACCGGCGTATTCGGCACTGTAGGCAATCATCACCGAGTGAGGGTGATATGGCCAGGACTGACTGCCGAAATATTTGATATTCCTGATCTCAACCCCCACTTCCTCCCGCACCTCCCGGCGCAGGCATTCCTCCGGTGTTTCACCCGGCTCAACAAACCCCGCCAGAACACTGTAGAATTTCATGCCTGCCCGCCGGGCCAGCAGAATTTGCTCTCCCCTGGTGATAACGCCGATCACAGCCGGCGAGTTGTGCGGGTAGGTGATCAGGCCGCAAGCCGGGCAGCACCTGGCATACTCATCCGCCTTCATTTCTGTCCGTGTACCGCAGCGGCCGCAGTACTGATGGGTGCGATCCCAGTGGAGCAGCTGGGCAGCCCGGCCGGCAGCCCGGTAGGTCCCTTCCTCTAAAAGTCCGGACAGCTTTCTCAAACCAAGGAATTCCATACCGGGTAAGATGAACTGGTCATGCAGTACTTCAACACCATAACAGGGGCAGCCATCCAGATGGCCCAGGTAGACTTTCCTGACCATGTCGGTCTCCGGTACCGGGCCGGCATCAGCATAAGGAATAACAGCTTCGTCACCCTGCAGGCATACCAGCATCGTTTCCCGGCAAAAAACAAACCAGTGCGCAAAACCTTCAACCTGCGGTGTGGGAGCTTTTTCAGGCACAAATACCATTGATCCAACTTCCTTTCGGTTCAGGATAACCAATACGGCAGTCTGTATGCTCCCAGGGTTGTTGTAACTGCCGGGTGATGATAAAACCGGCCAGATTTCAGCCGGTTAGGTTTACTGTGTAATTATATAATCTCAGGCAAGGTCTCCCGCCAGCCGCTGCCTGGCCCTGGCTACGGCCGCCGCGACTTGTTCGGGTGCCGGGCCGCCCGGCACTTTCCTTGCGTCCACGCATTGCTTAATATCTATAGCCTCAAATACGTCCTCCTCCACGAGAGGGCTGAATTTTTTAAGTTCTATAATACTCATCCCGTCAAGCGTCAGGCCTTTTTCCAGGCAGTACAGCACTGCTTTTCCCGAGAGCTCATGAGCTTCGCGGAAAGGCACTCCCCTGCGGACCAGGTAATCAGCCAGGTCAGTGGCATTGGTAAAGCCTCCCCGGGCTGCCTCTGCCATAATATTTTTCTTTACCCGTATGGTTTCCAGCATGGGCTTAAAAATAATCAGGCATTTTTTCACGGTGTCAGCAGCGTCAAAAAGCGCTTCCTTGTCTTCCTGCATGTCCTTGTTGTAGGCCAGGGGAAGGCCTTTCAACATGGTCAACAGCGCCTGCAGGTCGCCAAAAACCCTGCCGGTTTTACCACGGATCAACTCCGCCACGTCCGGATTCTTTTTCTGGGGCATCATGCTGCTGCCGGTGCTGTAAGCATCGTCCAGCTCGACAAAAGCGAATTCCGCCGAAGACCAGAGGATAATTTCTTCACAAAAACGGCTCAAATGGACCATAATCAGCGAAGCAGCTGCTGTGAATTCAACAGCACAATCGCGATCACTGACCGCATCCAGGCTGTTTTCTGTGACAGCTTTAAAACCAAGCTGTTCCGCTACATAGGCCCGGTCCAGGGAGAAGGTCGTACCTGCCAGAGCGCCGGCGCCCAGCGGCATAACATCAGTACGCCTGCGGCAGTCGATCAGCCGCTCCTGGTCACGGCGAAACATTTCGCAATAAGCCATCAGGTGATGTCCGAAAGTGACCGGCTGTGCCCTTTGAAGGTGGGTGTAACCAGGCATTACAGTGTCAATATGTTTTTCCGCCAAATCCAGCAGGGACAGCTGCAGTCCGCGCAGCAAGACAATGCTCCTGTCGATCTCATCCTTTAAATACATGCGGATATCCAGGGCCACCTGATCATTCCGGCTGCGTGCCGTATGCAGCTTTTTACCCAATTCACCTATTTTATCGGTGAGAAGCTGCTCCACGTTCATGTGGATATCCTCAGCTTCGACAGAAAATTCCACCCGGCCGGCTTCAATATCGGCGAGCACTTCCTCCAGCCCGTGGATGATGGCGTCAGCCTCATTGGGCAAAAGGACTCCAATCCGGCCCAGCATCCGGGCATGGGCGATACTTCCTTTGATATCATATTTATACAGCCTCTGATCAAAAGAAATGGAAGAATGAAAGTCTTCCACCAGGGTATCAGTTTCTTTTTGAAAACGGCCGCCCCACATTTTGGCCATGTCTGCTCCTCTCTAAAAAAAGAAAAACGCCGGTTTGCCCATAATCATGTTAGCGATAATAATAATTGGCAGGATAAAAACCACTATAGTCAGTAAAAGAATAAATATTTTCAATTTCCTGTTTCTATAAAAAGGATGCTCCTCCATTAATCCTTCTCCGTATTTCTCCTCGTCCATTTTTTGATCTGCCATTTTTTCACCCCCATACAATTTATTATTAATTCTAACATGTCCATTTTATAATGCAAATAAAATTAAAAGGAAGTAGGCGTTTTTAACTTCCTACTTCCTTCTAATCATTTTCGGTTTTAAGTTCCAAAGCTAATTAAGCCTCCTTTTTTGATTCTTCATCAGCAATTGACTCTAACCCGATGTCTTTTAGGATTTCGTTAATGAGTTCTCTTGTCACCAATTTATACCTCCTTTGTAATAACCTGTACCCCCTTTAAAAGTGGATTCAGAGATTATTGTAACATACTAATAACTGGAAAGTCAAAGATTATTTTACTATTTTGTTATTCTGTTGTTCAT
>CAYNIY010000011.1:7310-40388 GCA_964397525.1 uncultured Eubacteriales bacterium | reverse complement strand
AAATACCACTAAGCCCGCCATAGACAAAATGGGACAGGTACAAATACCCTGGGGAGTAAATTCTAACGCGTTAGAAACGATTCTGGCGCGTGTTGTGATCTTAGGAGATATTAATAGATATACAGATATTATGTGACACCCGCAAAGATAGGATTTTTAATGTTTTAAAAGTACGGGCGGATAATAATGTTGCAAACTTGCAACAAATGTTTCAATAGCGTTACAAAGGTGTCGGGCATAGCAAAAAGAAACTATCCGCCCATTTGGAAGAGGAATGAGTTCCTGGAGATACCTTTCTAAGGGCGGGTTTACATAATATCTATTATCGGAACTTAAACTGCGCTTCAAATAACACAATAAACAGCTATATTGCGGGTCTTTGTTTCTGATGCGCTTGAAGGCCCATTAAACTTTACTTCTCAATTCTAAAGGCAATCTACCTGCCTTATAATTTAAAACGCGTTAGAAACGATTCTAGCGCGTTATTATTTGATATATATCTCTTGTTTCACACCATTGCTCATATTAACTGCTAAAATATATTTTGGTTAATTACTCTAATGTGGAACAATAATAATTATTTCAACTTATTATT
Source organism: uncultured Eubacteriales bacterium (assembly GCA_964397525.1). GTDB lineage: Bacteria > Bacillota > Desulfotomaculia > Desulfotomaculales > Pelotomaculaceae > Syntrophopropionicum. The sequence goes on along the minus strand of CAYNIY010000011.1, from coordinate 39,793 downwards.
TTTAGAAATGATAATTTAAAAAACCGCCTCCTCCCTTTTTATTAAATTCATGCTATAGATAAATATTTATAAATATCAGATTATGGTAATTCAAATCAAACAGCATGACTTAATTCCTGGGCTGCGTTATAACCCATAAGAAATGCTTTTTGATTTTGTTCGAGAACCTTTTCCGGAACTACCTGGCTGATGATACGCTCAAATGTTTCCTTGGGGATGCATAAATAACCAAATCCTGCCAGGGCGCCAATCATTACTATATTCTGCATAACAGAATTGCCAGCCTGGGTGGCTAACGATGTGCTCTCTATATAGTGGACCTGGGCTGAGATTTCTTTTAATCTGCCAAGTAAAACATCTATATCAGGATAACTATCCTTACCCATGAGAACGCCAACTGGAAATACCGGGCGTGGATTGACGATGATCTGCACGGCTGGGCTGCCAAATTCAACTGCAGTTCGTGTGGCCTCAACAGGCTCAAAACCTACAATGACATCCGCGCAGCCGGCTGGAATTATTGGCCCATATAGTGATTTGCGGGACAGCCTGATATGTGATGTCACTGACCCGCCGCGCTGAGACATGCCGTACGATTCACCGACAGTTACTTTGTAACCAACAGCGGATGCTGCTTTTGCCAGGATCTCCGAAACAAGAATATTACCCTGTCCGCCTACTCCGGCAATAATCAGGTTCAACGGATCTTTCACTGCAGATCACTCCCCTCGACTACTATTGCTCCAGCCGGACAAAGGCTGGCACAGACTCCGCAGCCAGCGCATACGGCCTCATCTATTGCTGCCTTCCCCGCTTCTGCATCCCATATATTACCAGGACATCCCCAAACCGAGGTGCAGAACCGGCCACAGCCACAGGCCTCACCACGGCATAGGGATTGATCTACATAGACCTTCTTCTTTTGGCGGTTTCGGCGCCCTGCTACCAGAGCACATTCCTGGCGCAGGATCAGCACTTTCACGCCCGGCTCTCTTAAAAGCCTGCAAATTGTTTCAGCTGCCTGGCTGTTCTCATAAGGATCAGCTATTTCACATTTAACCCCAAAACCCCTCACCACATCCTCAATCAGTACTTTGTTCACAGGCACACCCTGGGCGGAAATGCCAGTACCGGGGTGTGGTTGGTGCCCGGTCATAGCGGTAACACCGTTATCAAGCACAATGCACAAGAAATCAGAACCGCTGTAATGGCCGTTAATCAAGCTGGGAATTACGGCATGATAAAAAGTAGAATCACCTACAAATGTTAACGCCGGCCTTTTTAAACCAAACCTGCCAAGTTTGCTTAAGCCTCCGGCAATTGAAGGGCCTGCCCCCATACAGTGCAGGGTGTCAAAAATATTGAAACCGGTATCCCATGCGCCAAGGCAATAACAGCCGATGTCTCCGGCGACGATGCAATCTCTCCCATCTACGGCGATGGCAGTTTTGGCAGCCCAGAATGAAGCCCGGTGCGGGCACCCCGGACACATGGCGTATTCCCTGGGTGGGATCATGGCTTCTAATGCAGCTATCTTTTCACTGGGATAAGCAGGCTTATCATAATGCAGGCCTTCGATATCAGCTAATATTTTTAAAATTATGTCGACGTTCATTTCACCGCAGGAAGGCCCGCGAGCTCCAGACACATCGCCCGATAATTTACCAAAAAACCTGATTTCATGATCATTATTTCTGGCATAAAGCAGCATAACCCCCTCTTCAAGGAATGGACGTACTTCTTCAGCGAAGATTACATTTCTTATTCCACGCAGCTGAGTTAGGATGAAATTTTCCGGCATGGGAAATGTGGTTCCCACCCTTACTATCTTTATTTTATCTCTCAGGCCGAGAATGTTGAGCGCTTCCCGGGCATACAGCAGGCTTGTGCCGCTGCAGAATATTGCGGTATCCGCCTGTTCTGGCCCTTCTGAAAAGTTCAGCCCGCACTCATCAAGGACAACAGCCGCTTTTTGCAGCCTATCTCTTGCCTTCATGTGGAACACCGTTTTGGTTAAAAAACATTCTCCGGCTGGAAAGAAGGCTGTCCTGTTTTCCTGTCTCGGCTCCCCAAGCTGAACCAAACCGCGGGAGTGAGATATCCTTGTCACAGTCCGAAGAATAACCGGCCCCCTTATCCTTTCTGACAGCTCAAATGCCAGAATAGCCATGTCCTTGGCCTCTTCAACTGACGATGGTTCGAGCACCGGGACCATCGCCGCTTTAGCCAGGTAGCGCGCGTCGTACTCCTTCACGCTGGAATGTCCCTGCGGGTCGTCTGCCACTACAACTACCAAACCGCTCTTGCAGCCACCGAGATTCATGCTGGTCAGGAAATCAAAAGCTACATTCAAACCATCTGACTTCATTATGCACATAGCTCTCAAACCTGCAAAAGAAGCTGCGGCAACCCCTTCCAGGGAGACTATCTCATTTATTGACCATTCTGTATAAATTTTAGTGTCCGCTACCCTGGTCAGTGTTTCAAGTATTTCTGTTGTAGGCGATCCGGGGTATGACGCGGCAAAGGATATCCCCGCTTCAATGGCGCCGCGGGCAATCGCTTCATTCCCGTTCAATAAAACCATATCCCCTTGACTGCCTTCTACCACGTCTTTCCAGCCCATTTATGCTTCACCTCCAGCAGTGAGAAAATGTTCTCTTTCCTGATCAGATAGTTTCAAATATGTCGCATCTGGCCTTTCCAGTACACGTTTCTTTTTGTTAAATACGGCCTTTTTCAGCACAGGCAGCAGCTTACCAGGGTATTCTTTTATTTCTATAACACCGCTTGCGACAGCATCCTCTACCAACTTAACCCCTTTTGCGGTTCGGGTAATCAACGTGTTCCAGCCGTAATCACTTTCGGTTGAGCCCACAGACAGGTCAGCCAGCTCAGACAAGGGATCATAGCAAATCAGGCAGGATTTTCTTATATATTCACGGATCTCATCATATGGAAAGCAGGTTTCCTCGTTTTCCGAGCTGAATTTCACGTCCCCGGGTATGTCCATTTTTTCGAACTTGCCCAGCCCTCTGTTTTTAATGAATTGATAAAACTCCGGTGAAAATGACCCCATACAAAAAAGCCCGATTATAAAAGATAATCTTTCCCCTTTTATCTCCGTCACCTGCTGCATCTTACGTGCTGCGGTAACCTGGCAGGGCCGTCCTATGACACCTATATTTTCAAATCCTGTTTTAACCGCATCCTGAAATAAACTTAAGCTTGGCGATGCATTAAATTTAGAACCAGCGCATGCGAGCATCTCATCGTCGGCAGCGGCGATAACCGGTTTTGCGCCGGTAAAATCTCCTCCTGTCATCAGGGCACAATCAATGATGCCTGACCTCAGGGCAAAAACGGATAAGGCTGTTACCACCCCGCCGTACTGCCCCTTGCCGCGGATTGACCCATCACAGGCCCTGGCAAAATAAATCCCTGTGAAATTACCAAGTACAAGATCACTTACCGTGGATTCAAAAGTATCTCTTCTTAAATCATCATATTTCGTGGCGGCACGCGGACAAACACGGTAGCATGCCCCTTCAGTTATTCCGCAATCGTGCACTACTCCTATTCTCTCACCATAACTTTTTATGTACGGGCAGTAACCCGTACAGGCGCCGCAGCCGCTGCACAGTCCAGGATTGATGATCTCTTGTTTCAGTTTTTCCGCTGTATTGAAAAATGTTGCAACATTATGCATAAACCGCACTCCTTCTATCTGTTTATGAGCATCCAGGCTCCAAATATGTTTTAATAAGAAATAAGTGTGTATATATAGAATAACACTATTTTTAATAAATGTAACATACAATATATGAAATGTAAAATAATAGTAATACTCTGAAAACACAGATAAGTATATTATTTATGAAAAGTCAAAATATATTAATAAATCTTACATTAGTCATAATAGTTGCATTATTATTTAATATCTTAAAATAACTAAAATTATGCTGCATAAAAACAAAAAAGCAGGGGCATTTAAGCCCCTGCTCTTTCTTTTCCTGTTACTTATTGTGCTGCCATCTTCTTGTAGGTTTCGTACCTTTCCTTGGCGTCTGCCTGAGTCTTCGTGAACAGCGCTTCTGCTGTTGCCGGGAAGAGCTTCGCCAGGGAGTTGTAACGGACTTCGCTCATGATGAAGTCTCTGAACAGATTGAGATCCGGTTCTTTGGAGTCCAGGGTGAACGGGTTCTTGCCCTCTTTCTTGAGCTCGGGATTGAACCTGTACAGGTGCCAGTAACCAGCCTTGACAGCCTTATCCATTTCCTGCTGGCTCTTGGTCATGTTGATACCATGGTTGATGCAGGAGGAATAAGCGATGATCAGGGACGGGCCGGGATACGCTTCAGCTTCTTTCATCGCTTTAACGCACTGTGCCTGGTCTGCGCCCATGGCAACCTGTGCCACATAGACATAACCGTAGGTCATGAGCATGGCGCCGAGGTCTTTCTTCTTCGTCTGCTTGCCGGCTGCAGCAAACTTGGCGATAGCCGCGGTCGGGGTTGATTTGGAGGACTGGCCGCCGGTATTGGAATATACTTCGGTGTCCACAACCATGATGTTGATGTCTTCGCCGGAAGCGAGTACGTGGTCTAAACCGCCGTAACCGATGTCATAGCCCCAGCCGTCTCCACCGAATGACCAGTTGGACTTCTTGACGAGGAAGTCTTTTTTGTCAAGGATGTCTTTCAGCAAGGGGTTCTTCTGCCCTTCCAGCAGCGGTACGAGTTTGGCTGTAGCAGCCTTGGACTCGTCACCTTTAGCCATATTGTCGAGCCATTCCTGCAGAGCCGCTTTGACATCTGCCGGGATATCCTGGGCCATCGCTTCTTTTGCTTTTTCAGCAATGCCTTTTCTGATCTGCTTGACGCCCAGGTATAAGCCTAAGCCAAACTCCGCGCTGTCTTCAAACAGGGAGTTGGACCATGCGGGCCCTTTGCCTTCTGCGTTTTTGCAGTATGCCAGTGATGGTGCCGCTGCGGGATAGATGGAGGAGCAGCCCGTGGCGTTGGCAATCAGCATCCTGTCGCCGTAAAGCTGGGTCAGCAGTTTGATGTACGGGGTCTCACCGCAGCCGCCGCAGGCGCCGTTGAATTCAAATAACGGCTGGCAGAACTGGCTGCCTTTGACGCTGTATTTGTTCCAGAGGTTGTCTTTGATAGATACTGTGGTGGCAAATTCCCAGTTGGCAGCTTCTATATCAACTTGGCTTTCGATGCTTTCCATCACGAGGGCTTTTTCCTTGGACGGGCAGCAGTTGACACAGACTTCGCAGCCCATGCAGTCCAGTGGTGTAACCTGGATGCGGTACTGTAATCCTGCCAGTTGTTTGCCTGTGGCAGGCCTGGTTTCAAATTCCTTCGGAGCTTTCTTGGCTTCCGCTTCGTTTAACAGGAACGGCCTGATGGCTGCGTGCGGGCAGACCAGTGAGCACTGGTTGCACTGGATGCAGTTTTCTTTAATCCATCTGGGCACGAAAGCTGCAACGCCGCGTTTTTCGTATTTGGAGGTAGCTGATGGGAAAGTACCGTCTTCAGCACCCTTGAAGGCGCTTACAGGGAGGCTGTCCCCTTCTTGCCTGGTCATTGGACGCAGGACGTTCTTAATGAATTCAGGATCTTTCTTGTCAACAGGCACATCATCAGCTAATTTAGCCCATTCGGCCGGCACATCAATTTTAACCACGTTATGGATACCGGCGTCAACAGCAGCGTTGTTCATGCTGACGATCTTGTCGCCTTTTTTACCATAAGCCTTCTGAATCGCGCCTTTCATGTAACCAACAGCTTCGTCGCTGGGAATAACTTTGGCCAGGTTAAAGAAAGCGGACTGCATGATCATGTTGGTGCGGTTGCCAAGGCCCAGGCCTCTTGCCAGTTCTACAGCGTTGACAGTGTAGAAGTTGATCTTGTTCTTGGCAATGTAACGTCTCATGGCTGCCGGCAGTTTTTCGTCCAGCTCTTCCGCTGTCCAAACAGTGTTTAGAAGGAAGGTGCCGCCGGGCTTAAGTCCTGCGGTTACATCATACATATTGACATAAGCCTGGTTGCTGACGGAGGTAAAATCGGCAGCGTTAATCAGGTAAGGCGCCTTGATCGGCTTTTTGCCAAAACGCAGGTGGGAGATAGTGATGCCGCCTGATTTCTTGGAATCATATGCGAAGTAAGCCTGCGCGTACATATCAGTATGGTCACCAATGATTTCAACGGCCTGCTTGTTGGCGCCGACCGTACCATCGGAACCGAGTCCCCAGAATTTGCACTGGATGGTGCCTTCCGGTGTGGCGTCGATTTCTTCGCCTCTCGGCAGGGAGGTGTTGGATACATCGTCAACGATGCTGAGTGTGAAGTTGTTCTTCGGCTGCTTGGCTTTCAGGTTGGTAAACACTGCTGCTACGTCAGAAGGCAGGGTGTCTTTCGAACCCAGGCCGTAACGGCCGCCGACAATAATCGGTTTAGTATCTGCATCATAAAACAGGGTCTTGATATCCATGTACAGTGGCTCTCCGGGAGCTCCGGGAGTCTTAATCCTGTCAAGGACAGCAATCTTCTTCACTGTCTTGGGTAGTACGTCAAAGAAGTATTTAGCTGAAAAAGGTCTGTACAGGTGGACCTTGATCAGGCCGATCTTTTCTCCCTTGGCCATCAGATAATCCACAGTCGATTCTGCTGTGTCGCAAACAGAACCCATGGCTACAATAATATTTTCGGCATCAGGCGCGCCGTAATAATCAAATGGCTTGTACTGCCTGCCGGTAATTTTGCCGATTTGCTTCATATAATCTGCAACGATGTCGGCTACTGGCAGGAAGAACGGGCTGCAAGCCTCTCTGGCCTGGAAGAAGATATCCGGGTTCTGGTTGGTGCCCCTGGTAACCGGACGATCAGGATTCAGGCTGCGGTCACGGAAAGCTTTGACGGCATCCATGTCAACCAGGCTCTTAAAGTCTTCAAAATCGATCTGTTCGATTTTCTGTTGTTCGTGTGAGGTTCTGAAACCATCATAGAAGTGCAGGAAAGGAATTCTGGACTTGATGGCAGCCAGGTGAGCGATGCCGCCGAGGTCCATAACTTCCTGAACGCTGTTGGAGCAGAGCATAGCCCAACCGGTTTGCACAGTGGACATAACGTCAGAGTGGTCACCGAAAATATTCAGGGCATGGGTCGCCAGGCTGCGGGCGGTTACGTGCAGTACGCCCGGCAGAAGTTCACCGGCTATTTTGTACATGTTGGGGATCATCAGAAGCAGACCCTGTGATGCAGTGTAACTGGTTGAAAGCGCACCGGATGTCAGCGCGCCGTGCAGGGCACCTGCAGCACCGGCTTCGGATTGCATTTCAGTAACGTTAACAGTCTGTCCGAAAACGTTCTTTAAGCCTTGGGCGCTCCACTCATCCACGTATTCAGCCATGGGTGATGATGGAGTGATTGGGAATATGCAGGCGCATTCGGTAAATGCATAGGACACGTATGCCGCTGCCTTAGTCCCGTCCATTGTCTTCATCTTTTTGGCCATTAATTGACTAACCTCCTTTTAGATTTGGATCTCTTTTATTTCGTCATAACGGGCCGGGCGGAAAAATACCGCCGGCCCGATAATGACATATTTAATTACATCTGTGACTAAACAGGATAATACTGGCTGCTTGCCTTGGCCAGATCTACATCCACTTTGAGTTTCTTGGCCATTCTCTCCTCAAGGAACTTGGGCGCTACCTGCGGGTAAAGGGCGTTGGAAATGATGTCTTCTTCCTTCTCCATTACGTACGCAATAGTTGCCTTAGCCTTCGGAAGTTCTGGCTCAAGCATGTCTGCCGGACGGCAGGTGATTGGTTTCTCGTTGCCAATGATCAGCTTGCGGGCTTCTTCGTTAATCGGAGCCGGGGGCCGGCCATAGTAACCGCGCATGTACTGCTTAACTTCATTGGTATTCATTTTATAGCGGCCCATCAGGACGTTCAAAACGGCCTGCGAACCAACGATTTGGCTGGATGGGGTAACCAGCGGAGGCCACCCAAAGTCTTCCTGAACCCGCGGCATTTCAGCCAGCACTTCAGGCAGGCGGTGCAGCGCGTTAGCCTGCTGCAGCTGGGAAAGGAAGTTGGACATCATGCCGCCCGGCACCTGCGATACCAGGATACCAGCGTCGGGATACTTTTGAGCCAGGTCAAACTCAGCATAAAGCGGACGAATCTGTTTCCAGTAGTCTGCCAGTTCAATCATGGGCTCAAGACTTAAACCAGTGTCATATTCAGTTCCTGAAAAAGCCGAAGTCATAACTTCGATTGAAGGCTGCGAAGTCTGGACAGACATTGGAGATATTGCGCAGTCAATAATGTTCGCGCCTGCTTCAATACCCTTCATGTAAGCCATGGAACCCATACCGCTGGTATAGTGGCAGTGAATCTGGATCGGCAGGGTAATCTTAGCTGCCCTGATTCCTCTGACTATGTCGCCAACTACGTATGGTGCGATGATGCCGGCCATGTCCTTAATACAGAGTGAATGGACTCCCATGCCTTCGAGTTCCTTAGCCAGTCCAACATAGTGCTTGATTGTATGGACAGGGCTGATAGCGTAGCAAAGGGTGCCCTGGGCGTGAGCGCCTTCATCGATGACGGTTTTAATCGCTACTTCCAGGTTGCGGTAATCGTTTAAAGCGTCAAAGCAACGGAAAATATCCATGCCGTTAAAGACCGCTTTTTTGATAAACTCAATCAGGACATCGTCAGCGTAGTTTCTGTAACCAACTACGTTTTGACCCCTTAAGAGCATCTGAGTTTTAGTCTTTTTCAGATGGCGCCTGATTACTCTGAGACGCTCCCACGGGTCATCCCCGCAGAAACGCATGCAGGTGTCAAATGTTGCTCCACCCCAGCACTCCATTGAAAAGAAGCCAATTTCGTCATGTTTTTCCGCTATCGGAATCATATGCTCGGTCTTCATCCGGGTTGCCAACAAGGACTGGTGGGCATCCCGGAAAGTAGTATCCGTAATTAATACAGCTTTTGGTCCTTTTGCCATCTTATTTATCCTCCCCTTTTATCGCTAGCCGGACTTTTTATGACAGTCCGACTACCTTCATCAGGTCGCGAACTGCCTGGATGGATTTATCCAAGCCCGCTTTTTCATCCGGTGTGAGATCAATTTCAAGAACCTTTTCCACACCATTGCCGCCGACAATAGCCGGTACGCCGGTGTAAAGGTCCTTGGCCCCGTATTCTCCGTTCAGATAGGCCGCTATAGGCATGATCCGCTTTTTGTCTTTCAGTACCGCTTCAGCCATTAAGACACAGGCTGCTGACGGTGCATAGTAAGCGCTTCCAGTCTTCAGGAAGTCTACGATCTCGGCTCCGCCGTGTGCGGTTCTCTTAACGATCTCAGCCAGGCGCTCGGGGGAGATTAACTTGGTTATCGGGATACAGCCAACATTTGCGTGACTGAGCACCGAAACCATTGTATCGCCGTGGCCGCCAAGCACCAAAGCATTAACATCCTCAAACGAACATCCCAGTTCCAAGGCCACAAAAGTGCAGAAACGGGCTGCGTCAAGCACGCCAGCCTGACCGAAAACACGGTTGGATGGGAAGCCGCTGGCCTTCCATGCCGCATAGGTCATAATGTCAAGAGGGTTGGAAACCACGATGATGATCGCATTTGGTGAGTAGCGAGCAAAGCTTTCAGCACAGGTGCTGACGATCTTGAAGTTTGTATTCAAAAGGTCGTCACGGCTCATGCCAGGCTTACGCGCTATACCGGCTGTGATGATACAAATATCTGAATCAGCTGTGTCCTCATAATTATTTGTACCCTTTACCCAGCTGTCTATTCCATCGAGAGGATTAGACTGCATCAAGTCTAAGGCTTTACCCTGCGGTATACCTTCAACTACATCGATCAGTACTACATCTCCCAGTTCCTTGGCAACACACCAGTGAGCAGCTGTAGCGCCAACGTTACCTGCCCCCACAACTGTGATCTTGTTCCTTCTCATTGGTATAACCTCCTGTTTTTTACGAACAAAATCTGTTGTTCTTATTTCTAATTCCAATATTAACCGATAACGATCAGGGTATCTCCACCGTTAACAGCCTGTCCTTTAGCTACCTTGACTTCCTTAATTGTTCCTGCTCTGTCAGCCTGAAGCTCATTTTCCATCTTCATGGCTTCCAGGATCAGAAGGACATCGCCCATTTTAACAGCGTCGCCAACTTTTACCAGGACTTCAAGGACTGTACCGGGCATCGGAGCGTTAAGCGAGCCAGCGCCGCCACCGCCACCAGCGGCTGGTTTGGGAGCTGCTGCCGGAGCTGCTGCCGGAGCTGCTGCTTTAGGTGCTGCAGCAGGTGCCGGAGCCGGCGGGGGTGCTGCAGCAGGAGCTGCCGGGGGAGCGGCTGGTGCCGCTGCTGCCGGGCTTCCGCCAATTTCTTCAACTTCTACTTCAAAGATTTCTTCATTAACTTTAATTTTGAATTTTTTCATGCAAACTTTCCCTCCTAATGGTAGGTCGTTCTCTCTGCTAATTGACTTACATGAAATCCTTAACTGACATCATTAGCTCGGCAAGACCGGCTCTTTTCCAGGGGCTGCCGGCTTTGATCACACTGCTAATCTGGTAGCCTGCTTCAGTTGTGTATCCGCAAAGAGCCACAGCCGCAGAAATTGCAGCGAGCACCTCGGGATTGATACAGGCCTTTGCTTTTTGTTTAGCCATTAATTATATCCTCCTCCATGCCGGTATCCATCACTACATGGGGATGTTTCCGTGTTTCCTCTTGGGTCTGACTTCGCGCTTGGTGGACAGGTTCCACAGAGAATCAATAATCCTGGCCCTTGTTTCTGTTGGGCTGATAACATCCTCAATTAAACCTCTGGCACCGGCGATGTAAGGATTGGAAAACTTATCGCGGTAATCCTGCACCAGCTGCTTGCGTGTTTCAATTGGATTTTCAGCTTCAGCAATTTCCTTGCGGTTGATTACGTTAACAGCACCTTCCGGACCCATTACAGCAATCTCAGCAGTGGGCCAGGCAAATGTGGTGTCAGCTCTCAGTGAGGCTGCGCACATTGCCAGGTATGCTCCACCGTAAGCCTTGCGGGTAATAATCGTAATCTTGGGCACGGTAGCTTCGGAATAAGCGTAGAGCATCTTGGCGCCGTGCCTGATGATGCCGCCGTATTCCTGCTGAACACCGGGAAGGAATCCTGGAACATCCATAAATGTGATGATGGGAATATTGAAGCAGTCACAGAAACGGATTTGCTTGGCAATCTTATCAGACACGTTGATGTCAAGACAGCCGGCTAAAACCCTGGGCTGGTTGGCGATAATTCCCACCACCTGGCCAGCAATACGGGCAAAGCCTACAACACCGTTTGTGGCGTAGTACTGTTGTACTTCAAACAATGAACCTGCGTCTACAATGCCTTTAATCAGATTACGGACATCATACCCTTTGTTCGCATCGTCAGGGATTACGGTCAGAAGGGAATCTTCAGCAAGTTCGGGAGCAACTGCCGGATAGGTCGGCGGGTCTTCCAGGTTGTTCAGTGGCAGGTAGCTGACCAGCGCTTTGAGCTGGGCGATACAATCATCCTCATTGGCAGCCATGAAATGCGCTACACCGCTGACCTGGTTATGGGTAGCCGCGCCGCCTAATGCTTCCTGGCTGACATCTTCACCGGTGGTCGCCTTGATTACCAGTGGGCCAGTGATGAACATCTGGCTGGTGTTTTGGACCATCATGATGAAGTCGGTCAGCGCTGGTGAATAAACCGCGCCGCCGGCACATGGGCCCATAATCACTGAAATCTGTGGAATCACACCAGATGAGATGGTATTGCGATAGAAAATCTGGCCGTATCCGTCGAGGGCATCCACGCCTTCCTGGATACGGGCGCCGCCTGAGTCACATATACCAATAACAGGTGCTCCAACCTTCAGAGCCATATCAAGGACTTTGCAGATCTTAGCTGCGTGTACCCGTCCCAGTGAACCGCCAACTACTGTGAAATCCTGGGCGAAAAGATATACCTTGCGTCCGCCGATGGTGCCGTAACCGCCGATAACACCTTCGTTCGGATTTTTTACTACCCTGTAGTCCACCTCTGTGTTTGCAAAAACATCTACTTCTTTGAAGGAATCGGCGTCAAACAGCATTGCAATTCTTTCACGGGCAGTATACTTGCCCCCCTCATGCTGCTTGTCAATTCTCTTCTGGCCACCGCCGGCTACAACAGCAGCCCGCAGCTTAGTTAGAATATCCAGTTTTTCCTGCATACCCATGCGATTACCTCCATTCTAGTCGCGCTCACTCAGTTCAACCAAAACACCAAAAGATGTTTTTGGGTGTACAAATGCTATTTTTGCTCCGCCGGCACCGTACCTGGGCTTCTCGTCAATCAGTCTGAATCCTTTTTCCTTAAGGTCTGCCAAGGCTTTTTCAATGTTATCAACCTTGAAAGCGAGATGCTGGATTCCCGGCCCGTTTTTTTCTATATATTTAGCAATGGGGCCGTCCGGTGACGTTGATTCAAGTAATTCAACCTCGCTGTCGCCACAAGGGAAAAACGCCACTTTCACCTTCTGCTCTTCCACAACCTCTGTCGCCGTGCATTTTAAGCCCATAGCCTCATAAAATTTCATGGCTTCAGCAAGATCCTTGACCGCAATCCCGATATGGTCAACCTTTTTAAGCATCTGAATCCCTCCCAACATTTTGGATTCTTAAAACATTTATAACTTTAATCACTATAAAACAGGGCTGGCGCAGGGCAGTTAACCCGGGTAACCCGGACTGCCCCGCGCTTTCATAAATTCAGTTTAACCTTTTTACTATTTAATCTTTTCTTTGATGTAATTAACAACGTTAACCAGTGGAGTGCCTGGCCCAAATATTTCGGCCACACCCGCTTCTTTTAGAGCCGGGATATCTTCTTCGGGGATGATCCCGCCGCCGACCACCAGAACATCACCTGCGCCCTTTTCCCTGAGAAGGTTTACTACTTCCGGGAACAGGGTTGCATGGGCTCCGGACAGGATGCTCATGCCAACAACATCTACGTCTTCCTGCAGTGCCGCTGATACAATCTGTTCGGGGGTCTGTCTTAAGCCTGTATAAACTACTTCCATGCCTCCATCACGAAGGGCCTGGGCGATAACTTTGGCGCCACGATCGTGACCATCAAGGCCTGGCTTTGCAACCAGGACACGAATGCGTTTCTCACTCATCTGCTTTCCTCCTTCTCCTAGAATACGATTTGCTGCTTGTACTCACCGAATACTTCTCTCAGAACACCGCAGATCTCACCGAGGGTTACATATTCTTTTACAGCATCGATAAATACAGGCATCAAGTTGGCTTCGCTCATAGCTGCTTCACGAATCGCTTTAAGTAAAGCTTCAACCTTGGCTTTGTCTCTGCCGGCTTTCATCTTTGTAAGCTTCGCAACCTGGATATCTCCAACTGAAAGGTCAACTTTCAGCAGACCCGTAGGAGGCGCTTCTTCCATCTGGAACCTGTTTACACCAATAACTGTTTTCTTCTTATTGTCAATAGCCAGCTGGTACTGATATGCAGAGTTGTGGATTTCTTTCTGCATGTATTCAATTGCTTTAACCGCGCCGCCAAGGGCATCGATCTTGGCAATATAATCCATGGCTTTTTCCTCTAAGGAGTTGGTCAGGCTCTCAATGTAGTAAGAACCACCCAGCGGGTCAACCAGGTCACAGACACCAATTTCATATCCGATAACATGCTGTGTACGCAGGGCGATCATCACTGACGCGTCGCAGGGCAGAGCCAGAGCTTCGTCGTATGAGTTAGTATGCAGGGACTGGGTGCCGCCAAGCACAGCAGAGAGGGCTTCAAAAGCAGTCCTCATAATGTTGACCATGGGCTGCTGAGCAGTCAGGCTGACACCGGCAGTCTGGGTGTGGAAACGAAGTGTCCAGGATCTCGGGCTCTTGGCGCCGAAGCGCTCTTTCATGATCTTTGCCCATACGCGGCGGGCTGCCCTGAACTTGGCGACTTCCTCCAGGAAGTTCAAGTGGGCGTTAAAGAAGAATGAAAGTCTTGGGCCAAAGTTGTCAACATCTAATCCTGATTTTATTGCAGCGTCTACATAGGCGATCCCGTCAGCCAGGGTGAAAGCGATTTCCTGGGCAGCAGTGGCGCCAGCTTCACGGATGTGATAACCGCTGATGCTGATGGTATTCCACTGTGGGATTTCCTTGGAGCAGAACTCGAAGATGTTGGAAATGAGACGCATTGAAGGCTCTGGAGGCAGGATATATGTGCCCCGGCAGATATATTCTTTAATCACGTCATTTTGAATGGTACCATTAATTTCCGACTTCTTAAATCCTTGTTTTTCAGCACAGGCGATGTACATGGCAAGCAGCACGCCTGCCGGTGCGTTGATGGTCATCGAGGTGCTGACCTTGCCCAGGGGGATCTGGTTGAAGAGGGTTTCCATGTCTGCCAGAGAGTCAATAGCCACGCCCACTTTACCGACTTCACCCCGTGCCAGCGGATGGTCAGAGTCATAACCGATCTGGGTAGGCAGGTCAAAAGCGCAGCTCAGGCCAGTTTGGCCCTGTTCCAGCAGGTAGCGGAAACGCTGGTTGGTTTCTTCTGCTGAGCCAAAACCAGCATACTGGCGCATGGTCCACAAACGGCCACGGTACAAGTTTGGCTGTACACCCCTGGTAAATGGATATTCACCGGGCAGGCCCAGGTCCTTATCGTAGTCCCTGTCTGCGAGATCGAGCGGAGTATAAACAGTGTTAATGGTGATCCCTGAATCAACTGCAAACTCTGCTTGTCTTTCCGGGCGTTTTTTCGTTGTCTCTTCCAGCTTCGCAGCCCATTTCTCTTTCTTGGCTGCTATTGTGTCCAGTTGATCTTGTTTAAACAAGATATCTCCTCCTTCCATTTTAACTATTTTCTGCCAAGCGCCTCTTTAATCAGCGCGGGGACTTCGAACGGCAGCGGAGCAACTTTGGCGCCGGCGGCAGTCAAAGCATCAACTTTGCCCTGATAGGTTCCCTTGCCACGCTCAATGATAGCTCCCGCGTGTCCCATACGCTTGCCAGCAGGTGCGCTTTTGCCAGCGATGAAGGCTACGACCGGTTTGGTCATTTCCTTGATGTATTCAGCAGCGATTTCTTCGTTGTTGCCGCCGATTTCACCAATCAGAACAACAGCTTTGGTCTGATCATCTTTTTCAAACATTTTCAATACATCGACGAAGGTCAGGCCTACAGCCCGGTCGCCGCCCATACCAACTACGGTGGACTGGCCGAGGCCGTTAGCGGTAAGGTTGCCAACGATTTCATAGGTCAAGGTCCCAGAGCGGGCAACTACGCCAACGTCGCCCTCAATGAAATACTGGTTGGGGGGAATCCCCATCTTGCATTTGCCGCCGGAAACGATGCCGAACGTGTTCGGCCCGAGCACGTAGGCGCCTTTGCGCTTCGCGTAGGCAACGATGTCGATTTCGTCAAATACGGGCACGCCTTCAGTTACTATGACGACAACCTTTACGCCTGCTTCCAGGTTTTCCAGGGCAGCGTCTTTAGTCCCTGCGGCGGGAACAAATATAACTGATGCATCGATTCTGTGGTTTTCACAGGCTTCACGCACTGTGTTGTAAACGGGTATGCCCTCTACTACTTGCCCACCTTTTCCGGGGGTGCAGCCGGCAACAATTTTTGTCCCATATGCAAGCATCTGCTTGGTATGGAAAGAAGCCTGTCTGCCGGTTATTCCCATGACTAGGACATTTGTATTCTCATCAATGATAATAGCCAATTTTACTTATCCTCCCTTTTCAAGAATTTTTCTATGGATTTAAGCTCTTGCATTTACAAATCGAAACAATCTATTTCGTGAGTTCAATCACTCTCTTAGCGGCATCCTGCATGAAATCAAAGGCTTCAATGCCGATTGACTTCAATATTTCCCTGCCGGCTTCCTGGTTGGTGCCGACAAGTCTAATTACTACTGGGATGGGGAAACCACCTAATTCAGTGCTAACATCCTTGAAAGCATTAGCAACGTCATCACAGCGGGTGATACCGCCAAAGATGTTGATGAACATTGACTTCGGTTTCAAGCCAAGAAGAATCTTGAGGGCTTTGGCAGTTTGTTCTCTGCCGGTCCCGCCGCCAGCATCAAGGAAGTTTCTCGGGGTGCCGCCGAAAGCAGCAAGCGTATCGAGAGTTCCCATAGTAATTCCGGCGCCGTTGGCCATCACAGCGATATCGCCTTCCAGCTCAACAAAGGATAGTCCCAGGTCAGCTGCCGCTCTCTCGGCTGGGGACTTGTCATCTACGAAGGGAAGGTCAACCATGCGGAACATCGCGTCGTCGTCGATAGTAACTTTGGCGTCAGCGGCTATTACCCTGTCATCGCTGAATACCAGCGGGTTGATTTCGACCAATTCGGCGTCTTTTTCTTTGCAGATCTTGTAAAGGCTTTGAACTATCTTCACCATTTCTTTTCCGTGCGGGCTGTTGATAGCAACGCCCATTCTTCTGATAACTTCACGGGCAAAGAAAGGATGCATGCCGAGTTCAGGATCGATATGTTTTTTAATGATGTACTCTTCCGGCTGGGCTTCAATTTCCATCCCGCCGTATGCGGAAGCAATCATGACAGCCTGTTTGGCAGAACCGTCAACGGTTATTGACATGTAAAGTTCTTTGTCAATTTTTAACATTTCTTCAACCAGAACACATTCTACCGGCAATCCCTGGATGGTCATGGCTAAAACTTCTGTTGCTGCTGCTTTAGCTTCTGCCGGAGTTTTAGGGAACTTGATACCCCCTGCTTTACCTCTTTTGCCTGACAGGACCTGAGATTTTACAACACATGGACCACCAATTTCCGTAGCAATCTTCTCGGCCTCTTCCGGGGTCGTTGCCATTCTGCCTTTCGGTGTCGGGATACCGTATTTGGCAAAAAGCTCCTTACCCATGTACTCGAACATTTTCACAGGCTAAATCTCTCCTCTCCATTTTTGTATTTGGCGCTTTATTTGAAAAAAATATTTTAAAAAATATTCTTTCCCAACTTATTAACTTCGTTGTTTACTCTGTTTTTCCTGCTTATTTCTATAATAATTTGATTTTTACTCTCTAATACTCCCCCCTTAAACCGCTCTTTTGATAAAGACCCCCAGCAGAGCGGAAAATATCCAAAAACATTAACAAATTATATTTATTTTGCCTGTTTTAGGAAGCATTTTTCCCTATAAATAACTATAGAGAATTTTTGCTTCTGTGCCACAGGTTATAAGTGACCCCCTACACAAACTGCAAACCAGCAAAACCACAAAAATATAAAAAATCAACCATTATATAATGGTCTTATTTTTAATAGACTTTAAAATTAAAGAAAAAGGGTATAGCCCAACCTGTTTTCACGGGTCGGGCGCTACCATAAAAGCTTTTTAATTTCTTCGTCTTCCAAAAGGTAATATTTGTCTTTATAGACATAATTCCTCCTGGTTATTTCTCTTTACCTAAAACCAAGTGCTATTTAACGGCGTAAATCTTGATGCCTTCCTGGTAGAGATCCCCGCCCAGAGTATCGTTAACAACTACCACGGGAAAATCTTCGACCACAAATTCATGTACCGCTTCAGCCCCGAGATCCGGATATGCAATAACCTTGGCGCTCTTGATGCTCTTGGCAATCAGAGCTGCTGCTCCGCCAATTGCAGCGAGGTATACGCCCTTGTACTTTTTCATGGCTTCAATCACTTCCGGGGACCGTTTCCCCTTACCGATAGAAGCTTTCAGGCCCAGTTTATAAAGTTCAGGAGCATACGGGTCCATACGGTAACTTGTTGTGGGCCCACACGAACCAACAACTTTTCCTGGCTTTGTCGGGCTTGGCCCTACGTAGTAAATAATCTGACCTTTGGGATCAAATGGCAGTTCATTGATTTTACCAGCCTGGATCAGATCCACCATTCTCTTGTGTGCGGCATCCCGGCCGGTATAAATGAGCCCGCTGATTAAAACCTGCTGCCCGATTCTGAGCTTTTCTACGTCTGCATCCGTTAATGGGGTAGTTAGCCTGATCTGGGTCATATTTTCACCTCCCCTGTTAATTCAACTATATCTCTTCACTAGTCATTAAATATTTACAGGACTACTTCCTTATGCCTGGCCGCATGGCAGTTAATATTGACTGCTACCGGCAGGCTGGCGATGTGAGCAGCATAAGTCTTGATGTGCACAGCCAGGGCAAAGTTTCTGCCGCCCAGGCCCTGGGGGCCAAATCCCAGGTTGTTCACCTTTTCCAGTAGTTCCGCCTCAAGCTTTGCCATTACCGGATCTTCATTTACTGAACCAATCTCCCGCAGCAGAGCTTCTTTCGCGATCAGTGCCGCTTTTTCCATTGTGCCGCCAATGCCTACACCTAGAATAACAGGAGGACAGGGGTTCGGGCCGGCGTTTTTAGCCACTTCGAGAACAAAGTTCTTGACACCCTCCACTCCGTCGGCTGGTTTCATCATCTTGATGGCGCTCATGTTTTCACTGCCGCCGCCCTTAGGAGCGAGAGTGATTTTGAGGTTCTCTCCCGGGACGATTGTGGTGTGGATTACCGGCGGAGTGTTGTCCCCGGTATTCTTACGCTCGAGCGGATGGCTCACGATGGATTTCCTGAGGTAGCCCTTGGTGTACCCTTGCCTGACACCCTCAGTTATTGCCTCGTAGAGATCCCCACCCTCGATACGGACATCCTGTCCCAACTCCAGGAAAATTACCGCGTAGCCGCAGTCCTGGCACATGGGAACCTGCTCGTCAGCAGCAATCTCAGCATTCTTGATCAGAATCTGAAGGATCTCTTTCCCCGTGTTGGAAACTTCGGTCTCGTAGGCCTTCTTAAATGCCTCCATCACGTCTGCTCCCAGGTAGAAGTTGGCCTCCTGAGCCATCCTTGCTACGTTTTCCGTAATAACGCTTGTCTTAATGGTTTTAATTTTTATTCCCCCCTTTGCTAATTGTTGGTCCAATGTTATATATACAAGCAAGATCTGTACCATCGACATAGTACCCAGGCACATATTCAGTAAATATTTATTTATATTTTTCAAATATACAACAGTATCAGCGATCCTACAGTCCAAACAATATTTAGATATTAATAAGCGTTATTATTAAAACATAGACCATTTATGCTGATGTTTCTAATAGCTGGAATAAGATCTCTCTTAAAGCATGGCAACACTGGCATTTCTAAAATATATAATATTTCTAATTATTAGTATTCTCGGGTATATATCTTTTCAGCTTGTTATAAAGTGTAGCCAGAGAGATGTTCAAAGCCTGCGAGGCGCGTCTTTTTCCTTCGACTGAGTTGCCATATTTTGTAACTGCTTTTTTAATCATCATTTCTTCCATTTGATCTATCGGGATCAAATCAACATCCCGTTCATGCGTTATTCTGAACTGATTGGCATGCATACCCAGGTTCTTCTTCGTGATTACTTCATCATCCATTGTTACCATGACTCTTTCAATAATATTTTCAAGTTCGCGGATATTGCCCGGCCAGTCATAATTAGACAGTGCTTCTTGGGCTTCCCTGTCCACCCATTTGACCTTTTTGCCCAGCTTCCTGTTCAGTTTCACAATCAGATTGTCCAGCAGAACAGGCAGATCTTCTTTGCGGACCCTGAGCGGCGGAACAGTGATTTCTACGACATTCAAACGGTAAAAAAGGTCTTCTCTGAATTTGCCCAGGCGGATTAACTCCCGCAAATTGCGGTTGGTGGCGGCAATTACCCTGACATCAACTTTTGTTGTCTGCGTGCCGCCAACCCGTTCAAACTCCATCTCTTGTAACACCCGCAGCACTTTACCCTGCAGTATGAGGTTCATATCACCTATTTCATCAAGGAATATTGTCCCCCCATTAGCAAGCTCAAATTTGCCTATTTTTGATTTAACTGCACCGGTAAAGGCACCCTTTTCATAGCCGAAGAATTCGCTTTCCAGCAGCGTCTCCGGTATGGCAGCGCAGTTAACTTTTATAAATGGATACTCCCGCCTCATTGATGAGGAGTGAATGGCATGCGCAAATAATTCCTTACCAGTACCGCTTTCACCGAGCAGCAGGACAGTTGAGTTGCTGCGGGCGGACCTTTCCGCCAGATCAACACAGCTTTCCAACTCCATACTGCTGCCTAAAATATTATCAAAAGTATATTTGCTTGTAGTTACCTGTCCCAGTTTATCAGTCAGGTTTTCAATAATGCTCGTGCTTTTTTGCAGTTCATCCATCAAATTCATAACATCTGTAAAATGTTGGAATACTACTACTCCACCATCCATTACCCCATCGACAATGATCGGGGCGGCGTTGGACACAACCTCAGCGTTGCTTCCACCAACCTTGGTCCTGTGTCCGAAGACCAGTTTTCCGGTTTTTAAAACTGTCGCCAGTGCTCCATCAGGTGATGCTTCAAATATATTGTGATTGATCCTTTCCTCCTCAGCTATGCCTGTAATCCTGGAGAAGGCGGGATTTACGAACTTTATGTTTCCATTTATATCAGCAACTTCTATCGCTTCTTGAACCGAATCAAGAATGGCGGAAAGCTGGCTCTTCACACTCTTGATTTCAAGGAGTTCTTCCTTCTTCTTCATCAGAATTGAGATAATTAAATTTGCCGCTCTGGCCTCCATGACTGCAGTTATATCATTTTTATTGCGCTGGATTTTATTATGTACATTTGCTGATCCCACAGCATCAATGATCACATCAAGATGCGGCAGCATCAAAAGGTTTATAATATTATCTGTAACAAATATGCCTTCCTGCCTTGCAGCTGTTATGCCAGGCGCCGCGGGATCAATATCGGCAATACCGGCGATGGCCACC
Source organism: uncultured Eubacteriales bacterium (assembly GCA_964397525.1). Taxonomy (GTDB): domain Bacteria; phylum Bacillota; class Desulfotomaculia; order Desulfotomaculales; family Pelotomaculaceae; genus Syntrophopropionicum. The sequence goes on along the minus strand of CAYNIY010000011.1, from coordinate 18,879 downwards.
TCTTTCATTTCCTTTAACATCTTGTAAGCTGCAAAGCCTTTTTCACCAGCGCCAACAATAGCGACTCGAACTATTTTCATCCGGTTCCCTACCTCATGCAATTAAACTTATTAAATTTCATTTCGACAATGCCAAACCAGCATCCTTCTAATATTTAATATTATTAAAAATGAAAAATATTACGAACAAGTGTTTTTATTTTACTCCTGGCGTGTTATAATTATTTATATAATTTTACTTGTAAAGGCTGGTGCAAAATGGACTCTGATCTCACCCCTAAACAAGCGGCAATACTTGCGGTCATTAAAAAGAACATCAGGCAAAAAGGATATCCACCCTCAGTCAGGGAAATCGGCCAGGCTGTTGGTTTGAGTTCAAGCTCTACAGTTCATGGATATCTTAAAAAACTTGAAAGCAAAGGATACTTGAGGCGCGACGCTGCAAAACCAAGGGCAATGGAAGTCCTGGATGAACTGGAAGGTGACAAGGTGGAATTTGTCAATGTGCCTCTTCTGGGCCGGGTCGCAGCTGGTATGCCTATACTGGCAGTAGAAAACAGGGATGAACTATTCCCACTCCCCACTCACTTTACGGGCAGCGGTGAATTTTTTATGCTCACTGTGCGCGGCGACAGTATGATTGAGGCGGGCATACTGAATGACGACATGGTTGTTGTCAGGAGCCAGCATGATGTCAATAACGGTGATGTAGTGGTCGCCCTCCTTGATGAAGAAGCTACTGTAAAGAGATTCTTCAGAGAAGCTGGCAGAGTCAGGCTCCAGCCGGAAAACCGCTCGATGGATCCGATATACGCTACAGATCTTCAGATTCTCGGCAAAGTCATCGGACTTGTACGCAAGATTCACTAATCATATGCCGTCAAAAGCTGGATATATTTAAAACCGCTGCATGTGTCAGCGGTTTTTTTATATAGGTTGCTTTCATTCACAGCCGTAAATCGCAATCCTGCTGTCTATAACAAAATTCCCTGTTGGTTTTCTTCATCGTTGATGAAAGATATAAACGCCTCTAATGCGAATCCGCCCATGCCCTGGCTGTGCCTGATCTGGTACAGATAACGGCTTAAATCAATGCCAACTAGTTTTACTTCCTTTACTTTGCCCAGGCTGATTGCTTCTGATACCGCATATTTTGATACAATGCTGGCTCCCAGATTAGCTTCAACAGCTGTTATTACTGCCCTGGTACTGCCCAGTTCCATGCTGTGCGGAAGCTTTTCCAGTGAAATATTATGTTCTGCCAGTTTTTGTTCCAATGTCCGGCGGGTACCGGAACCCCTTTCCCTTAATATCATTGTTTCGTTTTTCAGATTATCCAGGTTGACTTCATTCAACTCCGCCCAGGGGTGAGCAGGCGGCACAATCAAAACCAGCTGGTCTTTGAGCCATGATACACACTCGGTACCTTCCCAATCAATAGGAGCTCCGGTAATGCCGAAATCTATTTCCCTTTCACGCACCCAACGCCCGACTTGGCCGCTTCCTGCAACCTTGAGAGTTATGATAATACCCGGGTATTTTTTCTTAAAACCACCGATCAGGATGGGCAGAATGTATTCTCCTGGGATGGTGCTGGCTCCGATAACCAGGTGGCCGGTTTTAAGACCCTTTAGGTCTTCCAGACCTGCCTTAATCCTGTTATAATGCCTGATCATCTGCTTGGCCTCGGGATATAGCAACCTGCCTGCCTCCGTGAGCATCACTTTTTTGTCACCGCGCTGAAATAAAGAAACCTGCAGATCTTCCTCCAGGGCTTTAATTTGAAAGCTCACAGCCGGCTGGCTCATGAATAGCTGGCGGGATGCTTTTGTGAAACTTTGTAATTCAGCCACCCAGATAAATGCCTCCAGCTGCTTGAAATTCATGGGATTAACACCACCTTAAGGCTATTTTTAAAAAACTTTCGCCATGTATATCTTAATACCTTTTATATATTTTAATTTTTCTAATAATTTAACAGCATAACACTTCCCGGGCTGCCGAGAGCAGGGCCAGCTTGACATATTCCTTTGATAGACCACCCTGCAGGTAAACTGCGTAGGGCGGACGCATGGGGCCATCGGCGCTTAATTCCAGCGAGGCGCCCTGAATGAATGTCCCCGCTGCCATAACCACCGGATCGCCATAGCCGGGCATGGCGTTTGCCTCAGGCAGTACATGTGAATCAACAGGTGAACACATCTGCAAGCCGCGGCAGAAGGCAAGCAGCCTTTCGGGGGAACCGAGCATGATAGCCTGGACGATATCACTCCGGGGCTGATCGTAAACGGGTAAAACCTTAAAGCCCAGGTACTCGAAAAACAAGGAAGCAAATACAGCCCCCTTGAGGGCTTCTGATACAATATGGGGAGCCAGGAATAAACCCTGATACAATAACCTTTGGAAATCACAGGTCGGCCCAACCTCTGCCCCTATACCCGGAGCGCTCCATCGATTGGCAGCCATTTCCACAAATTTTTCTTTTCCTGTCACATAACCTCCGGTGGGTGCCAACCCACCGCCCGGGTTTTTGATCAGTGATCCTGCCACCAGTTCTGCGCCGGCCTCAACCGGTTCCTCCGTCTCGACAAATTCCCCGTAACAATTATCAACAAATATCACAGTATCTTGTTTTCTTTTTTTTATAAAGTCTATTGTTTCTCTCATTTTTCTTATCCCCAGCGCTGCACCCCAGCGGTAACCGGCAGACCGCTGGATCAGGACCATCCTGGTTCTGGGGTTCAATGACCGTTCTATACCAGCGTAATCCAGTTCTCCTTCACCGGTCAAATTGACCTGCTTGTAAACAACACCGAGATCCTTTAAGGAGCCAGGTGATTCACCCCTGATACCGATCATTTCGCCCAATGTGTCATAAGGTTCTCCCTGAATAGACAATAACTCGTCTCCCGGGCGCAGGATGCCATATAAGCACAACGCTATCGCATGAGTGCCCGAAACAATCTGGCCTCGTACCAAAGCTTTTTCCGCATGAAATATATCCGCATATATTCCTTCCAGCGTTTCCCTGCCGCTGTCACCATACCCATAACCTGTCGAGCCCTTGAGGTGATAGTCACTCACCTTTGCTCTCCGGAAAGAGGCAAGCACCTTGGCATGGTTCACAAAAGCCTTTTCATCAATTAAGCGGCAGACCGGCTCTATATTATGCTCAACTTCTTTTGCCAGAGCCTCCAGGTTAACATTCATATTGCAATTATCTCCTTAATCGCTTTTTAAGACAACCATGATAAAAAATTAAGCCCCTCCTATGAGGGGCCAGGCAGTTTGTCTAAATGCTTTTATTTTCAGAAAATGTGGTGCTGACAGGTTTCAGCGGGCTGATCGTGGAAATAGCGTGTTTATATACCATCAATTGCTTCCCATCACTCTCCAGGATTACTGTGAAGTTATCAAAACCCCTGACCATTCCTTTTAATTGAAAGCCGTTCACAAGGAATATGGTAACGGGGATATTTTCTTTTCTGACCTGGTTTAAAAAAGCATCCTGCAAATTAATTTGTGGTTTTGTCATAACAAGGGCTCCCTCCATTGGAATTTATTATCTTTAAACCTTCTACAAACCTTAAGATACTCCTTCAATAAATCTGTTTATTTCCAGAATAATAGTCTCAGCCACATCCTCACGATCGGGATCCAGCCACCTTATCCTCTTGTCCCGCCTGAACCAGGTCATCTGCCTTTTGGCATATCTCCTGGTATTCCGCTTTAAAATATCGACAGCCTGGACCAGAGACAGCCTTCCGGCCAGGTACATTTCAATCTCCTTGTAGCCGAGACCTCGCATGGAACTAAGCTCCGGGGTGAACCCCCTGTTTAAAAGCCTTTGTACTTCTTCCACCAGGCCTGAGTTGATCATCTGATCAACCCGTTGTTCTATTCTTTGATATAATATTTCCCTATCGCTGGTTAGTCCGAACATCAGCAGTTCATAAATTGGCCTGCCAGGCTGGTCTATTTTATGAAAAGTTGAAATAGGTCTGCCTGTATGTTTGTATACCTCCAAGGCCCGGATTATTCTCCTGGTATCATTGGGATGAAGTTTTGCTGCTGCTCCCGGATCGACTTCCTGCAGGCGTTGATGCAGCTGTGCACTGCCATGATCGGCCGCTTCATTTTGCAGTTCTTTTCTATACAATTCGCTGCCGCTGCTACTGCTGAAGTCATAATTGTCAATGACTGCCCTGATATATAAACCTGTTCCGCCTACAAGCAGGGGCAGCTTTTTTCTTTTCAATATACCTTTTATAACAGCCCTGGCCTGTACCTGGAAGAGAGCCGCATTATACTCCTGGTCCGGCTCAGCGATATCGATGAGGTAGTGTGGTATGCCGCACATTTGGACAGCAGTTGGTTTTGCCGTCCCAATATCCATCCCGCGATAGACCAGCATCGAGTCAGCTGATACTATTTCGCCTCTCAATCTTTTCGCTACCTGCACGGCTGTATCAGTTTTCCCGGTAGCTGTCGGCCCGCATATAACCACCAGCGGCAGCTTGCTTATCAGTATTTCATTCACTTGAATACCCCTCACCGTTCCATGATACCGTAAGCCACAGGCGCATAATTTCCGCCCACAATATTTTCAAAGCCGAGGCGTGAAAATTCGCCGCTCCCCCGTCTCTCCTTCATGACAACCGCCCTGGCGGCAACGTTAAATGCCAATTCAATGGTTTCGTTGTCTATCGGTTCGTGGTTGGCAAGCATCCTGGCTGCGTTTATCGATGACGACATGCGCCTGGGGTAACGAAACATCGGGTCAAAATAAACAATATCGTAGCACCCAGCCTTTAAAGAAGCCAGGTATTCCTTATGGTTTTTATTAACTACATTTATGCGACGCATTGCTTCTGATATATCCCTGTCATTGTCCTTATATGCCAGCAAGCCGCGCTTGACCAGTTCTGACATCACCGGGGAGCTTTCAATGCCGGTCACTCTTCCGGTATCACCTGAAACATAACTCGCCACTATGGTGTCTGCCCCTGGGCCCATAGTGCAATCTAAAACAGATTCACCTGCCCTGAGAGACATAACTTTAATCATGCGGTCAGTATTTCCGCATCTTATATCTTTTATACGAGGTCTCGCCAGACCGGGATGGAAGAAGAATTCCTGCTCCCCCATGACAAAAGAAGTCCTTCTTGATGAAACCACCAGCAGCCCTTCAGCACCGGATAACTGCGCCAAATCTTTCAAGGAGAGATCTCGCCTTGCTGCAAAAGAAACATTGAAATGTGCGGCCAAATCTTGCGCGCTTTCAACAAGCCGGGCTGAGGGGCGGTGGGATGTCGTAACCACAAATTTAAATTTTGCTTCAGTAGTAATTTGTATGGAGTCTGCCAATTCTTTTCTCCCTGTACCGTCTAGCGTTTGAATTTCTTTTCCAGATCTGCAAATGACAGATGAATGACGGTGGGCCTGCCGTGCGGGCAGGTAAAAGGATTTTTCGTGCCCGATAAACGACTGCACAGGGCTTCCATTGAAGACTGCGGCAGCTTTTCACCAGCTTTTACAGCGCCTCTGCATGCCATGGCCGCTGCCAGCGTTTTGGAGAACTCATCAAAAGAAGCACCCGCACCTTTTTCCTGGAAGTATTCCAGTATGTCGGTAAAGAATTCTTTTTCCTGGCCCGGTGCGAAACCAGGCGGGGCGCCGCGCAGCAAAAAAGTATTGCCGCCAAAGTATTCAATAATGAAGCCGGCGCGGTTAAACCAAAAAATACGTTGGGTTAAAAACGCCGCTTCCCGGTAATCCAGTTCCAGGGTCACAGGCAGCAGCAGACACTGGCTTGGCATATTTGCTTCGTGCGCCAGGTTGTCCTCATACAGAATCCTTTCATGCGCAGCATGCTGGTCCATGATATAGAGACCATCTGCCCCTTCCGCCAGGATATAAGTAAGACCGATCTGGCCTACAACATTCAATTCAGGCATGCTTTTCTCAGCAGTTAAATACTCTGCTGCCTTTTCACCGGTGTATTCAGTTTCACGGCTTGATAGTACCATATTATTATAATGATCATGATTGCCCGGATCATGTGCCGGATCAAAAGAAATAGTTTCTTCTGTTCTCTGTGGCTCAGTCGTTGGGACAAACAAGTTTTGACTTAAACCCTTTGTCGTATTCTTACTCCCGGTATCAATAAGGTGTGAAGGTATGACCGTTTTAATCAGCAGCGTTTCCCTGAGGGCCCGGCTGATATGCGTTACTGCTTCTTTTTCTTTTAATAAGCGTATTTCAAGTTTTGAGGGGTGTATGTTTACGTCGAGGAGATCGGGCGCAATTGTGAGCGACAATACAGCCACAGGTTTTCTCCCATGTGGCAGTAAAGTACGGTATGCCTCTTCAGCGGCTGCCGCGATTGCGGGGCAGTGCACATAGCGGCCGTTGATTATTATATTAATATGGCTCCTGTTGCTGCGGGAAAGCGATGGTTTCCCGAGATAACCTTTCAGCGCCAGGCTTTCCCCCCTGCTGTTTACAGGTATCATTTCCCGGGCCTGGTTTATGCCATAAACAGCGATAACTGCATCCATCAGGTTACCCGATCCGGGTGAGTAAAAAGAACGCCTCTTTTTTGATTTCAGCTCAAAGCTGACATCGGGCCTGGCCAGCGCCATGTGTGATATCATCTCACCACACAGCGCGCCTTCGATCGAGGAGCTTTTCATTGTCTTTTTTCTGACAGGCGTATTAAAAAACAAATCCCTGACCACCACCGTTGTTCCAGGCGGGCACCCAACAGCAGACTTTTTTATGATCCGGCCTTCCACAGCTTCCATCCTGTTCCCGTTCAGGACATCACTGGTCCTTGTTGTGATTTCCATTCTGGACACAGCTGCGATACTGGGGATCGCCTCGCCTCTGAAACCGAGTGTGACAATCCTGCTCAGATCAGAAGCGCATTTTATCTTGCTGGTGGCGTGGCGCTCAAAAGCCAGCAGCAGATCTTCTTCGCTCATACCGATCCCATTATCTGCGACAGAAATAGCTGCCAGGCCACCCTCATCAAGTTCAACCATTACCCTGCCGGCGCCGGCATCCAGTGAATTCTCAAGAAGCTCTTTTACCACGGAAAATGGTCTTTCAACCACCTCGCCGGCAGCAATCTGATTTTTTGTGAATTCATCGAGAATAATTATATTTGCCAATACCTAACACCATCTATCCTTCCGAGCACTTTTCGATTTGGTTTTCTGTATTGTAGCTGAAAAACATATCTGCTGTTTTATCCTGTAAATATATATATTTATACTGTGCTGACTTCTTGGTCTGCGCATAGATGCCCGCTGCTTCACTGCGGCAGGCGCCGCAGGCTGTAAACGGCACTGAAATACATAAAACTTTTCCGCTCTTGCTGTGACCGTGATTTGCCTCTGAATCAATCAGCAGGTAGCCTGGGCAGTTGTTGCAAATCCTCAGCCTTTCTACCTGGTTTTCTTCAATGTAATCAGTATCGTAAAAAATATGTTTGTCCCTGGTGTAATAGTTACCGGCTATTTTTTTTGAGTCTGGTGATGTCTTGTCACGCATCTCCCAGCGCTGCAGCAGTTCATCTACCAGCCTCTCAACATGCATTGTCCGTTCTGCGCTTTCCTTGAATCTGCCCGGCCAGTAATCAGGTTCACGTACGTTATTGTAATCCAGGCCGGCAAGTGCCAGGATGATACCCATATTCACATAAGGCAGGGCCGTCTCGATCGCATAACCGCCCTCCAGGACGGCCAGGTCGGGACGCAGCTTTTCCGTCAGCCGGGCATAGCCGTTTGCGGTAATGCGCATGCCGCCCAGCGGGTCTGAGTAATGGTTGTCCTGTCCTGCAGAGTTTACAATAAATTCCGGTTTAAAATCTTTCAGGATCGGCAAAATTAAATTATCCACAACATAAAGCAGGCTTTCGTCTGTGGTGCCAGGCTGCAGCGGAATATTAATAGTCCGCGCATAGGCACGGGGGCCGCCCAGTTCATAGGTGTAACCTGTGCCGGGATAAAGCGTGCGTCCATCCTGGTGAAAAGAGATGAACAGCACATCGGGATCGTGCCAGAAAATATCCTGGGTCCCATCCCCGTGGTGCACATCAGTATCAATGATCGCAATTTTCTTTAGCCCGTGGCGGGCACGCAGGTAATCCACCATTATTGCTTCATTGTTTATATTGCAGAAGCCGCGGTTGCCGTGAACAACCCTCATGGCATGGTGTCCCGGCGGCCTGACCAGGGCAAAGCCGTTTTTTATCTCGCCTTTGACTATGTTATCAGCCAGCAAAATGGCCGCGCCAGCGGCAATCAGGTGTGCTTCTGTGGTCACATCTTCGACCTTTGGCACGCAAAAGTGCAGCCTGGCTATGTCGTGAATACTTGCCAGAGCAGGCGTATATTCTGCTATCTGCGGCAGGTCCATAATTCCTTCTTCGAATATTTGATCCCTGGTATAGAGCAGGCGCTCTTCCCTTTCAGGGTGGGTGGGCGATATGGCCCAGTCAAAAGCAGGAAAAAAAATCAGTCCGGTCTTGCTGCCATCTTTCATCTAATCACTCCCCATCCTGATCCTGAATTCAATGCCCCGCGGAGTCTGTACTGTAATATCATACAGCCTGCCTGTCGTATTCCAGTCCCTAATCATATTGAAAAACTCAAGGCGGGTAACCTCAATTTCACCGGGCGCTATTTCTACACCATATTTTGCCGCCCGCTGTACCAGACTGTCCTTCGCCAGCGCCAGCGCTCTCTGTTCATTGAAATCCTTGTCTCTGATTTTTTCCTGTTGTCCTTCTTCCTGAATGATGTAGTAAGCTTGTTCCGTGTCCGCCCTCAAATTCACCTGCATCGTTGGCTTGGCCAGCGCCGCGCCTATGGCATTAGCTACTGTAGAGTATTGTGGTATAACCGTCCGGCAGCCCAGTCTATCCGCTATTCGAGCTGCAAAGCCAACGGCCCCTCCGCCTACACCGGCCACAATTGTTGGCTTGATTGCATGTTTATGCAGGATGTCCCAGATCCGGTACGCAGGCTCCTGCTCCCATTCAAGAAACATCTTTTTTATCTCAGCAGTTATAATTTCTACAACCCGATCGACAACACACCTGGCAACCTCTTCTGCACTCAAATTCAGACCTTCACCCAGAACATCCATCGCTGCTGTAGCTTTGTCCCTGTCTCCCAGATCTGTCATGTTAAGCACCCTCAGCGCATCGGTAGGCGTAGGTGAGGGCCCGCCCAGGCAGTATGCCGGACCCATCCTTTGGCCGCTTATGTTTATTTCTTTTCCAGCTAAATTTAAAACACTGTCACCGCCAACAGCAAGAGATTTCACTGCCAGGGCCCGCACCTGGGTTAATCTGTCCATCACCCGGGCGCCTTTTGCCGAAAGCAAAGGCTGACCGCTTAAGATCAATGCCAGGTCGGTGGTGGTGCCGCCTATATCTACAACCACTGCTGTTTCACCGGGCCCGGTAAGGGCCTGCACACCCAGTGTGCTTGCTGCGGGTCCAGAAAATATTGTTTCCACAGGCAGCTCTTCTGAGCCGTGCAATGGGATTGTGCCGCCATCAGCCTTCAATATGAAAACATCCGCATGTATTTCTCTTTTGATCAATAACTGGCGCACGGACTCGATAAAATGATGATAAGGCTCGCGTGTAGCGCAGGTCAGATATGTGGTTTCCATCCTTCTCGGGAAGTTCAGCTGGCTGCCTATTTTTGCACCGAGTTCAACGTTCCATTCAGGGTATTTATCATTGATCATTTTTGCCACTTGTTTTTCATGTGTGGTATTGCGCGTCGAGAATTTGCCTACCACGCCCACTTTTTTAGATCCACTGCCAGCTATCTCCAGCATGACCGCTTCTATTTCCTGCTCTTTAAGGGATATGACTTCCCTGCCGCGGTAATCTATTGCCCCAGAGATTATATGCGCATAAGGCTTGTTTTTATAGCAGTCATGGCTTAAGCCTGGCCCTGGCATAATCAGCAGGTCTACATCTTCGTATTTGCGCTCTGCTATGAGGTTGGTTATAATTGTCGTGCTGAACACAATTCTCTCGATCTTTTGTATGTCAGCGTCCCTGATGATCATGTCTAGTGCCTCAGTTAAGGTGTCTAAAAGGTTTTCCCTGGTCGGCACCTTGGCAATTGCACGAACCTGATCCTTATCCAGGAGCACAGCGTCTGTATATGTGCCGCCTACATCTATACCAACAAACATTCTTTTCCCCCCATCAGCATTCCCTTCTCTCACTGCACAATGCCGTCATCTATTTTTTTCTGCAACAGGGACAGCTTATTCATAGCTTCCAGCGGAGTCATGCTAAAAAGATCCATTTGCCGCAGTTCCTTAATGATCTCATTTTCCTGATCACGCTTTAAAATATTTCCCGTGTCAACAGCGGGCACATCCTTTGGTGGTGCTTCATCACCTTTTTCCAGGATCCTTAATATCTCCTTGGATCGCCCGATAATTTCAGCCGGAAGGCCGGCCAGCTTCGCCACATGAATACCATAGCTCCGGTCTGCTCTGCCGGGAATGACTTTCCGCAGAAAAACTATCTGTTCTCCTTCATCTTTTACTGCGACATTCAGGTTGACGATCCCAGACACCCGATCCAGATCTGTCAGTTCCAGGTAATGTGTTGAAAAAAGGGTCTTCGCCTTAATCCTCTGATGTATATATTCAGCCAGTGCCCTGGCAATGCTAATTCCGTCATATGTGCTGGTGCCGCGGCCCACTTCATCCAATATAATCAGGCTTTTTTCTGTAGCGCCTGTTACAATAGCCCGGCACTCATTCATTTCCACCATGAATGTGCTCTGACCGCCTGCAATGTCATCTGACGCGCCGATCCTGGTGAAGATACGATCCACAAGAGATATGCGGGCTTCAGCAGCTGGCACGAAACTCCCAACCTGGGCCATTAACACGATAATGGCAACCTGTCGCATGAATGTACTCTTGCCTGCCATGTTCGGTCCGGTTATCAACTGCAGCCTGTTTTCCGTATAATCCATGTCAGTATCATTGGGCACAAAATTACCCGGTCCCAAAACCTTTTCCAGAACCGGATGCCTGCCGTCCCTGATCGTTAACCTGCCGTCATTTAGTATTTCCGGCCTGTTGTAATTATTGTACGACGCTGCTTCCGCCAGGGAGTGAAGCGCGTCTGCTCCAGCTACGGCTGCGGCAGAATTCTGAATCCGCTGGATCTGAACTGTGAGCTGCTCCCTGATATCATTAAAAAGTTTGTATTCCAGGTGCAAAAGCCGCTCCTGCGCACCCAGAACAAGATCTTCATATTCCTTCAACTCCGGCGTTATATATCTTTCTGCATTGGCGAGCGTCTGCCGCCGGATATAGTCCTCCGGTGCAAGGTCTAGATTTGACCTGGTTATTTCAATGTAATATCCAAACACCTTGTTAAATCCGACTTTAAGGGACTTTATCCCTGTCCGGCGCCGCTCCCTTTCCTCCAGCCCGGCCATCATGGACCTGGCATCACTGCCGGCAGAGCGCAGCCTGTCTACTTCAGGATCAAAACCTGTTTTAATGATCCC
>CAYNIY010000011.1:0-7210 GCA_964397525.1 uncultured Eubacteriales bacterium | reverse complement strand
TGGGTGTCTTTCAGGAAACCCACTAAAGCACCGGCAGCTGGAACAGTTAGCTCAGCAGCGGAGAAATCTGTTTTAAAAAAGGCGCCTGGCCCAAAATGCTTTTCCAGCGCCCTTCCTGCCTCAATCGAATTGAAAGCCTCATCCCTGTACCCGCTGACAAGAAACTTACCCCTTAGATCTAAAGTGTCTAAGAAGGTTGTTACTTCTGTCAGCGGTACTACTAACTCTGCAGGCATTAATCTATTTAATTCATCTGAAAGTTCAATTGCTGCCTTGCTGCCAGTGATGGAACTTACCATAAAAGTGCCGGTAGTAATATCTGTGACGGCCAGGCTGTACCCATCGTCACACTTTGCTGCACAGGCCAGGTAATTGTTTCTCCTGTCCTCAAGGAACTGCCCGTCCATCATTGTTCCAGGTGTAATTACCCGGATGATTTCCCGCTTGACAATCCCTTTGGCTGTTGACGGGTCCTCCACCTGCTCACATATAGCCACGTGGTAGCCTCGGCCGATAAGCTTTGCAATATAACCGTCCGCAGCGTGATAAGGAACTCCGCACATGGGTACGCGTTCCTTAAGACCGCCGTCTCTTCCGGTGAGGGTTATTTCAAGCTCTCTTGATGCAGTCAGCGCGTCATCAAAAAACATCTCGTAAAAATCGCCCAACCGAAAAAAAAGGATGGCATCCGGGTATTGTTTTTTAATCTCTAAATACTGCCTGATCATTGGTGTAAAACTCACCGGGATCCCTCCTGGAGACCATTATAACATATGGGTTTCCAAACAAAAAGAAAAAACCCTGGCAGCAGCCAGGGCTGGTAACAACCTATTCTCCGCTTTAGCCGCATTTGTTGCCGTCACAGCCGCAGGACCTGTCATCACAACCGCAGGAAGCGTTATCACTGCCGCTATCTTCTTTTATGCCTATGGCCTCACCAATAATATTATTAATTGATTCCAGGATATTCTGAAAATCTTGCTGTGCCTTGAAAAAGTTATATACATACGGGTTGTTCATCATCTTCAATTCCAGATCCTCAAGCTCTTTAACCTGTCCATCTGTCAGCTTCATGCCCTGGGCCTGGATTACCTGGTAAGCCCTTTGCTTTTCATCGTATTGTGCTATGGCATTCCTGGACTCATCGTTTTCCAACATCATCTTTTCGGCTTCTCTCATGGTAGCCAGTTCTTTTGATTCAGATAGTTTTTTTCCCAATTTCTGCGCTTTTTCCAATATTGTCACTATTCCAACCCCCATCATTTGATTTTAATATTTTCATTCAATTATTAAATATATCACATTTTGAACAATAAATCCTTATATCAAGTCAATTACCTCATAAAACCTTTCAACTAAGACTTACGCTTCAAACCCTGACAGTTCGCCTGTCAAATGGGCCAGATGAGCTTCGGTTATTTTTACCCTGACGATTTCTCCTGACAAATCTTTGCTGTAAGGGAATATGACTATCTTATTCCCTCTGTTCCTGCCAAGCAGCAGACCGCTATCTTTCTTGCTTACACCCTCCACCAGGATCTCCTGTTCATGGCCCATTTCTTCCATGTTTTTCTCCAGGCCAATCTGGTTCTGCAATTTAATCAAAGCCTGGATCCGTCTCTTCTTAACCTCTTCGGCAACCTGCGCTGCCATGTCAGCGGCGGGTGTTCCCGGCCTGGTATTATATACAAACGTGTACGCGCTGTCGAACCTGGCCTGCCTGACAAGATCCATCGTTTCGTTAAAATCATCTTCATCTTCACCTGGAAAGCCAACCATGATATCGGTTGTAATGGCAGCACGGGGTATATATGACCTTATCTTTTCAATCAAGTCAAGATAGTATTCCCTTGTATAACCCCTGTTCATTTTTCCTAAAATACGGCTGCTGCCCGCCTGAACCGGCAGGTGAAAATGTTCGCAGACCTTTTTTGATCCTGCTATGACCCTGATCAGTCTTTCATTAAAGTCCCTGGGGTGGGAGGTCATGTAGCGGATCCTCTTTATCCCGTTTATATTTTCAAGCTCCTGCAGAAGCAAGGCGAAGTCCAGCTCACCTGCCAGGTCTTTTCCGTAAGAGTTGACGTTCTGGCCAAGTAAAACAATCTCCTTGTACCCCTCGCCAGCCAGTACATTTACTTCTGACAGGATATCTTCCTTTTTACGGCTTCTCTCCCTCCCTCTCACAAAAGGGACGATACAATAAGTGCAGAAATTATTACATCCGTATGTTATTGTTACCCAGGCCCGCACACTTGTTTTTCTTTTGATGGGAAGTCCTTCCTGTATACCGCCTGTGCCGGTCCATATTTCCTTGACAGTTTTTCTGCTTTCTGAAACCTTATTAATCAGTTCAGGCAGTTGGTGCGCATTTTGTGTGCCGAAGACAAGATCAACATGAGGGAAAAGCCGGGTTATCCGGGCAGCCATATTTTCCTGCTGGGGCATGCAGCCGCACACACCGATTATCAGATCCGGATTTTCAAGCTTTTGCCGGCGCAGTCTCCCTATTAGCGAAAACACTTTGTTCTCAGCAGTCTCGCGCACACAGCAGGTATTCAATAGGACTATCGATGCCGTTTTGATCGAATCAGCGGGAGCATAACCAATGGACTCAAGCATTCCGGCGAGGACTTCAGAGTCATGTTCATTCATCTGGCAGCCAAAAGTAACAATTACATATGATTTCAAATAGGGACCACCTTTACAGAGATTAAAACCATTATAATGTTTATAAACTCCTCATGCAAACATACTTTCTGCTGAAATTCAAACAAAAAATAAACATTAATTATCTGGTTGTTAAATAGGAAATAATCTTGTGACTGTAGAATTGTTTGGGTGCGTTAATTTTATAATCGGGCTTCAATTCCTATCTGCCTTTACTGACAGGAGGTGAATTAATGCTGCAGAGACTAGCAGGGATAACAGTATTGGCCGGTTTAGTCATATCTTTTATAGGTTCTATTCTTGATCATGAAGGCATGAAATTAACCGGCATAATAATACTATTGGTCATAGCTACTTTGGCCACCTACAGGTTTTTGAAGTTTACAGTATTAACACCCACAAGTAATATAACTGGAACGTGTGTTGGGCTAAAACGCCTTTCAACTCATTACGACCTTTCTTTCCGGACCGGAGCAGGTCTCTATAACGGCCAGGCTAACCTGAAAATTGGAAATGATCTCAAAATAGGAGACCGGGCCAGTTTAGTTATAAAGGGACCGGTAATACTGGAGATTCATAAAATATAACATTTTCTTGTCTGTCTCATGCCAATGATTTCAGGGGGCACCCCTTTCACCGTTTAAATGAACATGTTATAATTCTCTATGATTGATTGGGAGGAGGCGAAATTATTGCTGCAGATTGAAGATCTTGACGCAGCCAAACAACTGATTGACATGCAATTAAAAGATATTGACAACATCGGCACCAAAGTGCCTTATGGACTTGAGTATTCTTTTTGGGAAGACTTCACTGCTAAAATTATTGATCGTATTTATGGTAATGATTCCAGGCAGAGCCATGGCTTTGAACAGGCTGGGCGCGGCGGTTGTTTTTCTGTTTTCGATACATACTCAGAACACCAGAGAAGAGAAGATTTTTCGGAAATTCTCAGGTGCAAAAAGGAATACCTGGAAAATCTGATTAAGGACCTGGACATTCGTAATCAAGGAAATGAGCCCGAGACACCTGAAGCCAACAAAGAATTCGGTGTTCCAACAACTGAAATAGATGTTTACTCTGAAGAAACATCCAAATCCCGTGACGCCTCTCCCCTGGACCATGCGATTTATGAAATCCTGTCTAAAATAAAAGACCCCGCACTCTTAAAAGAAGCGAGGCTCAACCTAATCTCATTAAGGGATGAACTGCTGAAATCCAATCCTTCCTGGGCAAATCTCAAATATAACTTGATCTGGCTGATAGAATTTGGCAAGGAAGAATTCTTTTCTATTCTGCCCTTTTTAGCTCTATATATTAGAAAGATTTCCGACTAAACGTTTATTTTACGAGAGTAACACGGCAGTTCGCCAGGTGGATTACCTTGTGACTCACGCTTCCAATGGCAGCACCACGCAGCTCGCTGACACCCCTGCTGCCCATAATGATGTGATCATATTCACCCCGCTCGGCGTAATTAATAATAACCGTTGCGGGGTCACCTTTTTCGATATGTCTACTAACCTCAAGTCCTTCCCGAGAGAAGCCCTGCAGGGTCTTGTCCATTATTTCCTTACCCTTTTCTTCCATAGACATGTCTATTTCTTTAAAACCACTTCTTTCAGGCACTACAACAAGTACAGTCAGCTTTATATCCGGGTTTGATTTCATCAGCCTGGAAGCATAAGCAGCAGCCTTCAGCGAATTGTCAGAACCATCGCTTGGCAATAAAACTTTGCTCTTCAGCATTTAACCATCCTCCCGTGTATTTGAATTTATACTGCTTTGCCCTTCCCGTTCAGACACCGTTTAACCACCCGGCAGAACCAATATTTCTTAACACCAGACACTAAACGCTTTTTTGAGCTATCTGCTTAGACAGCTCTATAATCCGCCTGGCGCGGTTTGCAATCGGGTATTCAATCATTTTCCCGTCAACCTGGAACATAGCCTGACCCTTGGCTTCCGACTCGTCAAAAACAGCCACGATTTTTGTCGCCCAAGCCATTTCTTCCGGGGTTGGGGTGAATACTTCATTCAGAGGCTCAATCTGTCCTGGGTGAATAGCCAGTTTACCCTGGAATCCTAATTGGCGAACCATTTTAGCGTCAGCAACCAGGCCCTCGATATCCTTGAAATCAGGATAGACCGAATCAATGGGCGGCTCAATACCGGCAGCGCGGGAAGCAACTACAAGCTGCGATCTCGCGTAAAATAATTCCGAGCCACCTTTTGAAAAAGTGGTTCCTATATCGAGGACATAGTCCACGCCCCCTAGAAACATCCGGCTGATCCTGGGACTGGACGAAGCAATACTGAAAGCATTGACGATAGCATTGGCGCTTTCTATAAAAGGTATGATTTCCATGCTGCCAGGTATCAATCCGCGTTCCGTTTCTATTTTCCCGATCAGCCAGTCTACCTGGCGTATTTCTTCCGCAGACTCGGACTTGGCAACAACCAATCCTTTTACGCCTTCTGTTACCGCTGCCAATAAATCACTTAAAATAAATTCCGTTTGGACGCTGTTGACCCTGATAAACAAGTCTCCCCTGCGTGGCAGGAGCAGTGCTTCTTTTAAAGTATCCCTGGCGTTTGCCTTTTCACTGAGTGCTACCGCGTCTTCCAGGTCCAGTACAGTACCGTCAGCATTCAGCATCAGTGCTTTTCCTGCCTTGCGCAGTTCATTGGCAGGAGCAAACAACATAGTGCGATAAATTGACAATGTCTTTACCTCCTATCCGTTTTCAAAATATCATTACCAAAATATTCTACCCCATCACGCCTTTTCCCTTTCTTGTTATCAATTGTATGCTATCCTTTTAGTGGACAATTATCAAGAACAGATGTTATAATTTATTTAGTAATATTTGGGAGGAATTAGAAATGGAAACAAAAGACGAAATTCAGAACGAAAAGGCCGAAAAACAGGGCGTAATTAAAATATCTGAAGAGGTTGTCGCCACCATAGCCGGTCTTGCCGCGGCAGAAGTCTCGGGTATAGCCGGTATGAGCGGCGGTTTAGCCGGTGACCTGGTCGAAAAGTTCGGGCGCAAAAACCTGTCCAAGGGAATCAAAGCCGATGTGGGTGATGATGAAGCCAACATCGACATAAACGTCATAGTTGATTACGGTGTAAATATTCATGAAGTGGCAGTCCAGCTGCAAAACACTGTCAGAAGTGCCGTTGAAAACATGACCGGTCTCGATGTGGTAAATGTTAATGTACACATCCAGGGTTTGTCTTTCAGTGCTGAGAATAAGGAAGAAGACGGAAGGTCTTAATTTAAAAATGGATTTCCCGCACATGATTAAGATCAGGCAATCCTTCCCGGATCTCAGCCTGCCTGATTTAGCCGGAGAAATAAATCAGGTTTTAGCCTTATCAGACCTAAACATCAAAATATCACCCGGTATGACAGTGGGCATCACTGCCGGCAGCAGGGGCATCAACAATATCGCCCTGATTTTAAGTGAAGTAGCCTCACATATCAGGTCCTTGGGTGGCCGGCCAGTTTTAATTGCAGCTATGGGCAGCCATGGCGGCGGTTATCCCGCCGGTCAGGCAAAACTGCTCGACTCACTCGGCATAACTGAAGACAGCACCGGAGCTGAAATAATCTGCTCTTCTGAAACAGCAATTATAGGCAGGGGCTTTTTCGGTGATATCTTCCTTAACCGCAGGGCATTGGAATTTGATGCCCTGGTTGTTGTTAACAGGATCAAGCCACATACTTCCTTCCATGGTGACTTTGAAAGCGGCCTGCTGAAAATGCTGGCGGTAGGTCTGGGCGGCCCTGACGGAGCCGCTTCCCTGCACGGCTGCCAGCCAAGCCTGCTTTCCAAGGCAGTGGCCGAAGCCGGCATGACGGTTCTGAAAGCCTGCCCGGTTATCCTGGGACTGGCTGTGCTTGAAGACGCTAATGATCAAACACGCAAAATCGTGGCCATTAAGCCTGAAGATATTTTTGAAGTCGAAAAATATCTTTTGTCTGAATCACGCCAGTATTTGCCTAGCCTGCCTACCGCTTTGCTCGATATTCTTATCGTAGACCAGATAGGTAAAAATTTCAGCGGCACCGGCATCGACACAAATGTAATTGGCCGTTTGAGAATCCAGGGCTCTCTTGAGCCGGACTCACCTGATATTAAAAGGATTATAGTTCTTGATGTCGCGCCTGAAGCACATGGCAACGCTTACGGCATAGGATTGGCCGATTTTACAACAGAGCGGCTGGCCGCTAAATTTGACCGGAAGTCAGTATATCTTAACGCACTGACCAGCACCTTTATACAGAGGGCTATGCTGCCGATGACTCTCCCTGACGACCGTGAGACACTAAGAGCCGCGCTGCGCAGCCTGAGCGGCACTGCCCCGCAGGACGCCAGGATAATGCGCATTCACAACACCCTGCACCTTTCCGATATGCTGGTTACAAAGAATGTTTTTGAGGAAATATCCGATTCTCCGCTTATTAAAGTCACCGGACCGCTGCAGGAAATAACCTTCAGCCCGGAAGGAAACCTCCTCCCCTTTTAA
>CAYNIY010000010.1:3326-40982 GCA_964397525.1 uncultured Eubacteriales bacterium | reverse complement strand
TTACAAGTCTTCTACATAATAATAACAATTCCTTCCTTTGTCAAAATATTTTTTAATATTTTGTTAATTTTTTTTGCAGGAGTATGGCGCGGTCAAATAAAAAAGTGAGGCTAGAGAATCTCTCTTTGCCTCACCCTGTTGTTGCTTTTTCTTTACTCAGTGGTAAAACGCCATTCATCTCCGTCAAGCCCATCATAATCTATTAATGTTTCAACATCTTCAATAAAGCCGGGCTTGATGGTTACCTCAAAGGTTTCATCGCTTTCCAGTTCTTCTTTAAGGGTGATGACAAGAGTGTCTCCGTCCTCGATCTTGACATCCTTGATTTCTACTTCCTGATTATCTTTTAGTACTTCTACTGCATTATCGAGGTCCTTGCCTGAAATAACTTCGATGTCGTCTTTAAATTTCGCCTCAAGTGTAATCGTTGGATCAACATTGTTTTCATCGTTTTCAGGATTAAGGCTATCCAGTTCTGGTCCATCTTCGCCTTCATCAAATGTACTGAATTCCCACTCGCTGCCGCTGAACCCGTCAAATTCCTCTTCTCCGTTTTCTGACTCTATGATCCCGTCATCAATCGTTACCCGGTACTTCATGTCTTCGTCCAGGGTCCCTTCCTTCAGCTCTATGGTCAGTACCCTGCCATTGATAGAAACACTATCGATGACAGCATCTTCATTTGTATCAGTTAGATTCTCAATTTCTATTCCCTCTTCAACATCCAGGTTGTCTACTGCAGCCACGATATCCATGTTAAACCGGACAGTCAATTTTTCAGTGTCAGGGTCGACTCCACTTTCTCCATAGTCTGGATCTAGATTTGCAATCCTGAGAACACTGCCATCATTGTCGTCATTATCGGGCCATACATCATCTAATACCCGGTATATGATGACTGTCAATTCCGCCCTGGTCACCGGCTTGTTGGGCTGAAACTTCTTATCCGGATACCCGACCATCCACTTGTGGTTGAACATCACACCGATATAATGTCTGGCGTCTTCAGGAATATCATTAATATCCAGGAATGGCAGTTCTTCGTCGTCTATGTCCAGATCGCCATTTGCTCTCATCACCCAGACCGCTACTTCATAGCGCTTGGCCGGCTTCCAGCCTTCAAAGTCCCCGGCATCGTCAATAATATCATTTTCTTCAGCATATTCCAGGCACTCTTCCAGCCTGTCTTCCCAGGACCGGCCTTCATCCGGGTCAAAACCATCCGCCCGGCAGATCATCATCATGGCTTCATACCGACTGACCGTGGCGTTCGGCTTGAATGAGTAGTCCGGGTAACCGGAGGTTATCCCCAACTTATTCATTTCGCGTATAGTCTGCGCTGCCCAGTGTGAGCCGATGTCATTAAACTGCACTACTTTTCCGTTGCCCTTGCTGTTAAATTTCCAGGCAGTATTACCCTTGCCCGGGTTGGCGAATGACGTGGCAGTTAGCCCCAGGATTATCAGCGCCGCAAGGATAAAAGTAAAAGCACCTTTCTTAATCATTGGCACAGCCTCCTTTGTGTGGTTTTATAAGAACACGCTTATCTTCTATATTAAATCACCCTCCTGTCATTGATATACTTGTACTAATATTATATACGCTCGCGCTAAAAATTATAGAGGATGATCACACATAATAATCAAATTTTTTTATTTTTCTGTCAATATAAAAGAAAGCCCCGGCGTGCTTCATTACTCAAAAACGCCAGGGTCTATCTTAAATGCAACTGTCTCAAATAAATTTTTTCACAACCTCCTGCTCACTGCCTGAGCACAACATTTTTCACCTTGTCTTTTACCAACTTGCCGTCTTCGACAAGTTCCTCAGCCACAAATATGAATGTAATGAAGTCCTTAATGCCCGCTCTCTCCATAACCTCCTCCATGTTTTCAGCGCTGCCGAGCTCACTGACTACCTGGAATAGCAATTCCTTTTTGGCATCTATAAAACGGCCTGTTTCCTCAAGGAATTTGGCGGTCCGGCAGATGGTCCCGTCTACTGTCTTAAAATAACCCAGCTCTATCAGATCTTTCAGGTTTTCATCACCATCACCCGCGAACATCAGCTGCTTAAAAAGCGATTCATCCATTATCTATCCCCCTTTATCAAAAACATTTCGTCTGCTTCAGCTTTTTTCCTGCTGCTTTGGGTTTTTATATAACAAGACACAAAAAACCCTCCTGCACTTCTTCAGCTGTGGCAAGAGGGGTGTTAATTATGTAACACTATCTTCGATCATCTGATACAGTTCGGCGGCCAGCTTAGCCGGTACATTTTCCTTGACTGAAACGACTTCCAGCTTGATTTTTCTGTTGCCAAAATTAATACTCACGGTATCACCAGGCTTGATGTCAGTGCCAGCCTTTGCAGGCCTTCCATTTACCTCAGCTTGTCCACGATCGCAGATCTCTTTAGCCAGGGTGCGCCGCTTGATTACCCGCGATACTTTTAAAAATTTGTCAAGCCGCAATTCAGCCTCCACCGTCCTTCGGGAATAAACCAGTACTAACAGACTGGTCAGGCTAATATATTATTTAACCACCGCTTCCCTAAGTGACTTCCCAGCCTTGAAGACAGGAACCTTGGCCGCGGCGATGTTGATCTCTTCGCCGGTTTGTGGATTTCTGCCCTTACGGGCTGCTCTCTTCCTGATTTCAAAAGTACCAAAACCGACCAGTTGGACTTTGTCGCCTTTTCCTAAAGCTGCACCAATGGCTTCTAAAATAGCATTTACGGCTTTTTCAGAATCTTTTTTGGTTAACTCTGTTTTTTCGGCAACACTGGAAATCAATTCTGCCTTGTTCATATTACCCCTCCTTTAAAAATGAAATATAATTCCATAACTATTCGCGAAAATTTTTGCAGATCCTTCCTGTAAAATCAATGTTTCCTATATTTTTTCTAGTTTTTTTGCATCTTCCCACCATTTATCCAGCTCAGAAAGAGAATATGACGACAAATTCCTGCCGGATAGTTCGGCCATCTTTTCGATATGGGCAAAACGCCTGGTGAATTTCACGGAAGTTCCGGACAAGGCTGTTTCCGGTTCGACGCCAAGCAGCCTGGCCAAATTTACTATAGAAAACAGCAGATCGCCCAGTTCATCTTCGATTTCAGCCGTATTTCCGGCAGTAATTACTGCTTCCAGCTCGTCCGTTTCCTCACGTGTCTTTTCCAGCGCTCCCCGGTAGTCCGGCCAGTCGAATCCGACGCCGGCGGCTTTTTCCTGCAGCCTTGCCGCCCGCATCAGCGCGGGAAGCGATTGAGAGACACCAGCCAAAAGGCCCCGGGCAATTTTCCCCGCTCTTTCTTCTGCTTTAATTTTTTCCCAGTTAACAATAACTTCGCTGCTGTCTTTTACGCTTACTGACCCAAAAACATGGGGGTGGCGCCGGATCATCTTTTCACAAATTCCTGCCACCACGGCATTCATATCAAAATTTTGGTTTTCGGCGGCGATCTGAGCGTGAAACACAATTTGCAGCAATAAATCTCCCAATTCTTCACATATTTTATCAGCGGCCTCTTCGCCAATGGCCTCCAAAACTTCGTATGACTCCTCAAGAAGATATGGCCTCAGGCTGCGGTGATCCTGTTCCCTGTCCCAGGGGCATCCTCCCTCGCCGCGCAGCCGCGCCAAAATTTCCACCAGCGGGTCAAGGGGAAAGAGGCAGGCCTGCCCGGCGCCGAAATCTCCTTTTGCCTCATCTTTCATCTCCGGTACATATAGGCTGGTTAGGTGGTCAAGCCATGACAGCCTGTCAAGTTCATAAAGAGATATGGCTTCAATTATTTCCTCGCCAGGGATACCCGCCCCCCTTACCACGGTAACCGGGTGTTCAGGGGGATAGATCTCCAGCAGCGAAATTTTGATGTCTGAAGCCACCAGCTGGCTATAAACTTGGGTTATGACCGCGCCCCTGCCCGGCAGGGGCAGTTGTTGGTCAATTCTCACACCATCTATTATCTGCAAGCCGGCGCCTGGATCTAGCTTCAGTGCGATAAACAGTGCGTCCAGGAAGCTGACAGCCGGAAGAAGCTCGATATCCACACCTTTCTTCTCCGCCATTTCAATAACCAAACGTACTGACTCCTCAGCCACCAGGGGGTGGCCCGGCACAGCATATAATACCTGACCATTATCCGCTTCCCTGATAACCTCTTGTGCAATCCGTTGATAGATTTTCTGAAAGTCTGTCTCTTCCTCATAAACATAGTCGAAGGTGGAAAACGAAATCCCTTCCTGGCGCAGCCATTCCACAACCGGATGTATTCCGGTGCGCAGTAAGACGCGGGGAGATAACTTCAGGGACTCCCAGGTCCCCAGGGTGATGCAGCCGGGCGCCCCGGGACCCAAACCGGCGATGGTTATTCTGGCATGAGAGTGCATACTGTATCTCCCTATTTTGCTTCAAGTTTGTTAACTATTACAGCTTTGTCCTTTGCTTCCTGCATGTACTGGTTGAACTTTTCCTGCTTGGCCTGATCGGTCAGTTGTTCTGCCAGAAGTTCTTTAACCGAGTCGAAAGACTCCACCTCGGCCGGTATTACTTTTTCCAGCTTGATCACATGGTAGCCGTAATCTGTTTTCACCGGTTCTTCAGTATACTCACCCACTGAAAGCGCCGCTGCCGCAGCATAAAATTCCGGAACTGTTCCAGACTCGGAGGCAGTATACAAGCCACCCTCAGTTTTAGTGCCGGTGTCCTCTGATTTTTCCTTGGCCAGCTCGGCAAAGTCTCTGCCCTCATCCAGCAGGGCGATTATATCATCTGCCATTTTTTTAGCCTCAGCATCACTATGCTGCGTTGGCAAACCCATTGTTCCATCATCTGCAAAAATTAAAATATGACGGACTTGGAGCTGCTGTGGCTGGCTGAACTGTTCCTGGTTTTCATCATAATATTTTCTCGCTGCTTCTTCCGAAACAGACACGACATCCTTTGTCGTCTCATCCTGCAGGTACAAAATGTACGCCACATCTTCTTCGCTCAACTTAACCTGGCTTAGAAAGGTATTGTACTCCGCCTCGGAAGGGAACTGTTCCTTCAGCGGCTTGATTCTTTCCTGAACATCCTGCGCCTCTAATTTGCCAAGTTTCTTGGCTTCCTGCAGCATGATTTTGGTTTCGATCATTTGCTCAAGCATGTCTTTTTCCAGTGAAGCCAGCATCGTCTGGCCGTCATCGCCGCTAAAATCAATACCCTGCTGTTCATAACTTTCTTTTAACTCGTTAACCTGCAGGGTTAACTCATCCCGTGTAATTTTCTCGCCATTAACTGTGGCCACTACATTTTCACCGCATCCGGCAAAAATGAGAATAATCAGGGCCAGCAGTCCTAATACTACGGAACTTTTTTTGGTTTTCACGAATCCATCTCCTTTTTATAAACATAGACACATTATAATTTAACTTTACTGCCTGTGGCAACCTCCAGGTTTTTGAGATCAATGCTGGGCGGCGCTGTTTCCCGCAGCATGGCCCAACCCGGCCAGGAAATCCTCCAGCTGGCGCAGCAGAAATTTGCTGTCACCCTGGTCTCCCGTTAAGCGGTATTTGATCTCAAATTCATCCCCGGCATCCACGAACTTGATTCTGTCCTGGTAGCGCCTGCCGGCTGCCACAAGGTCTTCTCCGGTGAGGGGATGACCTGGACTGAATACCAGCCGGAACTGTCCCGGCATCAGGCTGATTGTTCTGATCTTCAGGGATCCGGCCATTGTCCTGACCTTAGCCACCGCCAGTAAATTCTGCACCGGCTCAGGCAGGTCACCGAAGCGGTCAACCAGCTCATCTTCCAGTTCCGGCAGTTCCACGGCCGATGTAAGGCCTGCCAGGCGCTTATATATTTCAACTTTCTGGTTGGTGTCTGAAATATACGAACCGGGGATGAAAGCTTCCACCGGAAGTTCGATCGTGGTTTCCGCCGCTTTGGGAGCCTCCTCACCTCTGGCCTCGCTGACTGCCTCCTCCAGAAGCCGGCTGTAGAGGTCAAAACCCACAGCCGCGATGTGCCCGTGCTGTTCCGCGCCGAGGATGTTTCCGGCGCCGCGGATCTCCAGGTCACGCATCGCGATCTTGAAGCCCGACCCCAGTTCAGTAAACTCCCGGATGGCTGACAGCCTCTTTTCAGCAGCCTCTCCCATAACCTTATCTTTGCGGAAGGTAAAATAAGCCTGGGCCAAACGGTCTGAGCGGCCGACTCTACCCCGAAGCTGATACAGCTGTGCCAGTCCCATCATGCCAGACTCTTTAACAATGAGGGTGTTGACATTTGGCAGGTCCAGCCCGTTTTCTATAATTGTAGTGCAGAGCAGCACATCGAACTCCCTGTTCATGAAGTCCAGCATTGCCTGCTCCAGCTCTTCTTCTTTCATCTGGCCGTGGGCCATGACAATCCTGGCCTCAGGGACCAGCCCCTGCAGCCAGGCAGCCACCCTGTCCAGTCCTGCCACCCTGTTATATACGAAAAATACCTGGCCGTCCCGGCCCAGCTCCCGGCGGATGGCCTCCCGGATTAAAACCGGGTCTTCCTCCAGCACAAATGTTTGCACCGGGTAGCGGTTTTCCGGCGGGGTCTCCAGTATGCTGGTGTCCCTGATGCCCACCAGTGACATGTGCAGCGTGCGCGGGATCGGGGTAGCAGAAAGGGTCAGCACATCCACCCCTTTGCGCAGCATTTTCAGCTTTTCCTTGTGCGCCACCCCGAAACGCTGCTCTTCATCGATGATCAACAAGCCCAGGTCTTTAAAACGCACATCCTCCTGTAGCAGCCGGTGGGTTCCGATGACCACATCAACGGTTCCCCTCTCAAGACCCAGCAGTACCTGGCGCTGCTCCCGGGGCGTTCGGAAACGGCTTAATACCTCCACGGTGACCGGGTAGGCAGCCATCCTGTCGAGGAAGGTGGTATAATGCTGCTGCGCCAGGATGGTGGTTGGCGCAAGCATGGCCACCTGTTTCCCGTCCGTAACCGCTTTAAAGGCCACCCGCAAGGCCACTTCTGTTTTGCCGTAGCCGACATCCCCGCAGAGCAGGCGGTCCATCGGCTTTGGCCGCTCCATGTCAGCCTTGATTTCTTCTATAGCGCGCAGCTGGTCCGGGGTTTCCTCGTATGGGAAAGCATCTTCAAATTCGCGCTGCCACACCGTATCTTTCCCGAACGAATGGCCCTGCATGGTTTCCCTGGCGGCATACAGGGCCAGCAGATCCCTGGCCATATCCCGGACTGCTTCTCTGACCTTCCCTTTGGCTCTGGCCCATTCAGTGCCGCCCAGCCGGGACAGCCGTGGCGGTTCCCCCTCGCTGCCAAGATATTTCTGGATTAATCCAACCTGGTCAACAGGCACATACAGCTTGTCCTCTCCCGCGTATTTTAATAAAAGGTATTCTTTCTGAATGCCTTCAATGATTAGGGGCACAATGCCCAGGTAACGACCTATGCCGTGGTTGACATGAACAACGTAATCACCAATTTTAATTTCTACAAACGGCGCCAGACGATCGGTCCGCTGCCATTCTTTCCGGACCCGCCTGCGCTGACCGTATATATCGCTTTCTGTAACTATGGCAAGCCTGCATCCGGGGAGATCAAAACCGCTTCCCAGGCCGCCCGCTGAAACCACTACATTACCGCTTCGCACATGCCCTTCCAGGGAGCCTGCGTAAAACGCGTCAATTTTATTGTCCTTTAATGCTGATATCAGGTGCTGTGCTCGCTGGCTGCCGGACAAAAGGATAACAACTGCATACTCCGCGCTGCGCCAGCGGCGGATCTCCCCCGAAAGCATTTCGATATTGCCCAGAAAACTCTGCATCCCTTTGCCGGGGAAATTTACAACATTCTGGGGTTTGACGAAACCCGGCTGCCGGGGCAGTAAAGAACAGTACACGCCCCGCCGGGCTGCCAGAGACTTAAGAACATCTTCCCATCCGGCATAGTCCATGAATTGGGAGGGGAAAATCCGCCCCTGCCCCAGCAGCTCTTTATATGTTTCGCCGCGCTCCTTGTGCACGGTGTCGATAATATCCCTGATCCGGGCAGGATCGTTTACGAACACAGGAGCTTGAGGCGGCAGGTAATCGATAATGGTTGTCACATCATGGTAAAAAAACGGGATAAAATGTTCAATGCCGCCAAAATACCCATCAAATCCTTCGCTTACCTCGTTGAATTTTTCACTGAGCTGCCGGCCGGGCCTGGGATCACCCAGCCTTTTAAGTTTATCCGCCATTTTACTGTATTCTTTTTTCAGCGCCAGCTTCGCGCCTTCCCTGAGACCGTCACCGACAACCATTTCTCTCGCCGGGTAAAGTGTAAAATCACTGATGTTTTCTTCCGATCTTTGTGTTGCCGCACTGAAACGCCGGATAGAATCCAGCTCATCGTCAAAAAACTCCAGGCGGACCGGCTGGTGCGCAGTTATGGTATAAATGTCCAGAATGCCACCGCGCAGACCAAACTGGCCCCGCTCCTCAACCAGATCGGCTCTCTCATAACCAAGCATCAACAGTCTGCGCAGCAGTTCTGTCCGTTCCACCCGGTCACCTATAGCCAGGCGCACAACCGCTGCCCTGAAATCACCCGGCGGGATCAGTCTCCTTAAAAGGGCCTCTGCGGGGGCTACGACCACCATCCGCTCTCCCCTGCTCAACCCTTCCAGCACCTGCAGCCGCTGGGCTATAACCTCTTTGCTGTGCGCCAAGATCTGATAGGGGGGCAGCTGCCAGGACGGGAAAAGTCGAACTGTCAGGCCGGGCAGGAAGCCAGTCAGTTCATCCGCCAGCACATTTGCTTCCCGCTCTCCGGGCGCAACAATTAAAACCGGCTGGGGGCCGGCTTTTTCAGTCAGGCCAGCAAAAAGATAGCTGACCTGGGCGCCCGAAAGCCCGTAAACCATCTGCTGTTTATAATTTTTAGCCAGACCCTGCTCAAGGCTGATAAATTCCTCTGCAAGGCCAAGCGGCTTTAAAATGCCGCGCATCAGGCAAACCTCCCGGCGTCTGGCGTCAACTCCCGACATCACAAAAAGAGCTTTTGCAGCACAGTGCTGAAGCTCTGAATTCCAAGACTGTTTTATTTTTTTGCTTTATAAATTATAGCCGTCACCATGTTCACATTCAACCTGGGATTCTGCCATCAGACAGACGGGCTGAAAGCCTATTTCTTATTATACTCATTCATGGCGGTTTCCAATCCTTCGCCAACAAGACAGCATATTGCATCCACTGCTAAATTTACAGCTTCCTCAAATATTTTAACATCATCAGCAGTCAGGCGGCTTAAAACATAGTCCGCGCTATCAAAACCAGGCGTCTCCGGCCTGCCGACCCCGATTCTGAGCCTGGGGAAAAGATCAGTCCCCAGCGCCAGGATAATAGATTCCATCCCTTTGTGTCCGCCGGAACTGCCTTCCGGGCGGAGGCGCAGCTTTCCCGGGGGCAGGTCCAGATCGTCAAAAACAACTATTAGGTCAGCGGGTCCTAGTTTATACCAGTTCAGAAGGGCGGCAACGGCCTCCCCGCTCAAATTCATATAGGTCTGGGGCTTTGCCAGCAGCACCTTTTCAGACCTTATCTGCCCCTGGCCATACAGGGCTTTAAACTTTTTCTTTTCCACTGCACAACCCAGTTTATGAGCCAGGCGGTCAACCACCATGAAGCCGATGTTGTGCCTGGTCGCAGCATATTCCCTGCCCGGATTGCCCAGGCCCACAATCAATTTCACAAGATCGCCCCCAGACTAATCTGCACCTATTGTACCCCAGCACGGCTGCGGATGAAAGGAGCTTTTTATTTGATAAATATCCCCGATCTATAAAACCCGTTACAAAAAGCAACGGGTTTTGATGTTTTACCTGGTTTTTGGCTTAAACATTAATCGAACAGCTTGCTCACAGACAGGTCTTCGTGGATGCGGATAATTGCTTCCCCCAGGAGCGGAGCCACGGAAAGGACCTTTATTTTCTCTATCATCTTATCTTGGGGAACCGGAATAGTGTTGGTTAAGATCACTTCTTTAATCGGGGCCTCCTCCAGGCGCTGAATGGCAGGGCCGGAAAGGACAGCATGGGTACAGCATACGTATATTTCATTAGCCCCCCAGTTCTTAAGGGCTGCAGCTCCCTTGGTAATAGTCCCGGCAGTGTCGATAATGTCATCTACAATTACAACGGTCTTGCCGTATATGCCGCCGATCAGGCCGGCCACTTCAGCCACATTCGGTTCAGGCCGCCGCTTGTCTATAATCGCAATCGTCGCCCCGATCCGTTCAGCCAGGTCCCTGGCCCTGGTAACCCCTCCCAAGTCGGGTGAGACAACCACAACATCCTTGAGTTTTCTCTGTAAGATATACTCGGCAAGGATCGGGACTCCGGGCAGGTGGTCAACCGGGATGTCAAAAAAGCCCTGAATCTGCCCTGCATGAAGATCCATGCAGAGTACTCTTCTTGCGCCGGCGGCAGTAACCAGGTTGGCAACCAGCTTGGCGGTAATGGGATCTCTTGCCCTGGTTTTGCGATCCTGGCGGGCATACCCGTAATAAGGCATAACAGCGGTGATCCGCCTGGCTGAGGCGCGCCGCACAGCGTCAATCAAGATCAGGAGCTCCATGATGTTTTCATTAATCGGCGTGCAGGTAGGCTGTACAATATAGACATCCGCACCCCTGACGCTCTCATTGATCGTCACCTGGATCTCTCCGTCACTAAAATGGGTGACTTTCCCCGCACCTACTGACACCCCAAGGTACCTTGCTATCTCCTCAGCCAGTTCGGGGTTGGCATTGCCTGAAAAGATCCTCAGCCTGTTGCGCGATGACATCTGTGTTACCTCCAAATTTTCAACGGAATTGTATTTTTTTAGTAAATATTGGGCAATTTAATCTTTTTTATTTATTTCCCGGCGGCGCCAGTCTGGGATGACTTTCTGTTTTGCCCTTTCCACAGCCAGGGCTCCAGCGGGAACATCCCTGGTTATTGTTGAGCCGGCTCCGGTTATAGCTCCGGCTCCTATGTCCAGCGGAGCTACCAGGTTAGTATTGCTTCCGATAAACACACCGTCATCAATCCTGGTGGGCCACTTGTTGCGGCCATCATAGTTGCAGGTAATCGTCCCTGCCCCGATATTCACGTTCTTGCCAATAGTGGCGTCCCCCACATAGCTTAGATGCGGCACCTTGCTGCCGTCCCCGATCACAGATTTTTTAACCTCGGAAAAATTGCCTACCCGGACTCCCCGCCCTAAAATATTTCCGGGCCGCAGATGTGAAAAAGGCCCGATGGAACAGCCATCTTCCATGCTTGTTTCAGTGACTACAGAATTTTGAATGGACACTCCGTCACCAACGACCGCATTAATCAGACGCGAGCCGGGCCCGATAATACAGTCCTCTCCCACTACTGTATCCCCTTCGATAAATGTAAAAGGGTAAATTATTGTATCGCGCCCCACCTTCGCCCTTCGGTCGATGAAAGTAGAAGGCGGGTCAACCACAGTTACTCCTGACAGCATCAGATCTTTCAATATCCGCCCGCGCATATAATGTTCGACTTCAGCCATCTGGACACGGTCGTTAATACCGGTTAACTCCACGGGATTTTCTATGGTTACAGCACCCACTCGCCGGCCTTCGCTGACATATCTCTCTATAATGTCTGTCAGGTAATACTCACCCTGGGCATTATTTGGGGTGAGCTGGTTTAAAGCTTTAAAGAGACCGTCCGCTTCAAAACAGTAGACGCCTGTGTTCACCTCCCGGATCTGCTTTTCTTCAGGAGTGGCGTCTTTTTGTTCTATTATCTTAACAACGTTACCCTGGTTATCCCTGACAATCCTGCCGTATCCGGCCGGATTCTCCATCTCCGCTATTAAGACCGTAGCCATCGATCCTGAGGCCCGATGGCTTTTTATAAGCCCTGATATGGTATTGGCTTCTATTAACGGGGTGTCACCGCACAGCACAATCAGCTGCCCCTTGAAATCACTCAAAAAAGGACCGGCCTGCATTAATGCGTGAGCCGTTCCCAACTGTTCTGCCTGGTGAGCGACCTGCGCCCTGCCCTCAACCTCCCGGGCCACCCAGTCAGCGCCGTATCCAACTACAACAATTATTTTTTTCACACCTGCGCCGTCAGCAGCATCTATGATATAAGACAGCATCGTGCTGCCGCAGATATTATGCAGGACCTTTGGTGTTTTCGATTTCATTCTTGTGCCTTTGCCGGCTGCAAGAATAACTGTCGCCAGATTCATCCGGCGACCCCCCTTGTTCATATAATAATTTTATTCAGAATTGGATCTAAACTGCCAATATTATAAATTTATTCAACAAATAATTTTCATTTCCTTTAATTTCTGAAACAAAAAGAGAGCTCGCGCTCTCTTTTAAAGCTCTTTAAAATTATTGGCTTCTCTATATGCTTCCAGTACAGCGCTTTGGACAACTTCGCGAGCTGAAGAGGTGATTGGGTGTGCGATGTCGCGGAACTCCCCATCCGGAGTCTTCCTGCTTGGCATGGCTACAAACAAACCATTCTGACCCTCAACCACTTTGACATCATGAATAACAAAGGAATCATCAAAAGTTACCGAAACAATTGCTTTCATCTTTCCATCATTTAAAACCTTCCGCACCCTGACGTCAGTAACTTGTATGAAAACTCACCACCTTCCACGCTGTCAGCATCATATTTTTTGTTACTTTCTGCAGCAGCTGGCAAATTCCTTCTTAATTTCCAAAACACGAGAAAATTTTTCTTACATTATAAAATAAACTTTTTGGTCTCAGTCATAAAAATATTAAAACCGGATAAAATGTATACCGGTTTAATTCATAAACATATCAAATTAGTTAAATTTTATTTTAGCCGATTGTCTTCAGCGCCAGTTCATAATCACCAGGTTTATCCACGTCCACTCCTACTTCAGGATGTTGTGAAATAACCACGATCCCTTTAATTCCACCCAGCAGCCGGGAAACCTTTTCTTCGGCTTCTTTCAGGGTAAGGCTGCGCAGCAGGAATTTTATCACGAATTTCAGACCCAGCAAACGGCAAAGGCCGATGGGGCTTTTACGCAGGTTAATGATTTTTTGGCCGTTTTCAACACATTTATTGTAGACGGCAGGATTGAGCAAAAAGATGTTGCCGCCGGTAAACACTCCTTCCCGGGCTCTAACATAGGTCCGTCTGGTGTCTGGGAATTTGCTCTCAACAACATTTTTCCCGATCACGGGATAGTAAAGATCACCCGACATGTCACCGCACAGCTCAAGAAAATCATCAACGGCCTGAGGTGTTAGCAGTGGTATATCCGATGTGGCCAGCAGCACTCTTTTCTCCCCTGGCAGCATCTTAAGTCCAGCCTGGATATTTCCCAGCAAGCTGCCGCAGGACTCCACTAGGGAAGTCCTGCTGTCAAAAGCAAGCCGGGAAAGCTCGGCAGCGGGCCCCACGACCAGAACCCTTTTAATACCCCGCGCTTTCAACAGCGCATCCACCACATGCTCGACCATCGTTTTATCGCCGATTGGGATTAACGCCTCGTGGCGGACAGGGCTGCATTCTTTTAAAGGGCCGTTGTTGGTGCTGCCGGCCAGGACAACGGCATCAACCATTAAGCCTCTTCCTCTCTTATGGCGTTTAACAGGTTTTGTTCAGCGTTCTCCATGTGTTCGCTGGCAAGAGCATCGGCTAACTCCGCATTGCGGTCAGATATGGCTTCAACTATCTTCTTGTGCTCGCCGACGGCTATTTTAAGCCGCCCTGGTACAGATAGGGACGTCAGCCTGAAACGATTGATCTGTTCCTGCAGATGGGTAATAATCTGAGTCAGGCGCTGGTTTCGGGAAGCCTTGTATATGATCTCATGAAAAGCGGCATCTCCCTTGAAAACGGTCAAGATATCTTCCTCACCGCTTATTTGCAGGATGGCCATCTCCAGCTCTTCCATTTCTTCCTCGGTAATTCTTTCAGCAGCCAGCCCTGCGGCTAGTCCTTCCAGGGCTGACCTGACTTCAAAAACATCTGCAATGTCTTTTACTGAAACACCGGCCACATATGCTCCCTTGCGGGGAACCATCACCACAAACCCTTCCAGTTCCAGCTTGCGGATCGCCTCTCGTACCGGGGTACGGCTTACACCCATTTCTTCTGCCAGTTGAATTTCCATTAAGCGTTCCCCTGGTTTTAGCCTGCCCAGGATAATCGCCTCCCGGAGGGACTCAAAAACCATTTCCCTTAGAGGTTTGTAATTATCCAGCTTGATCGGAACCAGCCTTGGTTGGTCCATATTTGTCCCCCCTACCTTTATGATAACAAAAACTATGTTTTATTTTAACTCTATAGGTTGATTCCTGCAAGAGCCACCCTTTAGTAGTCAATTGTTGCGGTTACCAGTACCAGTTCATTGTCCCTTTGATAACGCCCGGCCACCGCCCTGGCTGCTTCCATATTTTCAGCCAGCCCGAACACCGTAGGGCCGCTGCCGGACATAAGCACCCCCAACGCACCTGCTCCGAGCAGTTTGGTTTTAATTTCTAAGATTTCCGGGTGCAGTCTGATCGTGACTGATTCAAGGGCATTTGCCAGATTAGTCGCTATCCCGCTGATATCGCTGTTTCTGATGGCGGCTATCATCGCCTGGTTGTCCGGCCTTCTTACCGCGGGCCCCGGTGCATAAGCGCTGTAAACCGATGCTGTAGAAACACTGAATTTTGGCTTTACCAGGACCAGGCCGAGACGTGGACAGGCTGGCAGCTGCGACAGCTGCTCTCCTTTGCCCCGGGCCAGGGCTGTTCCGCCCACCAGGCAGAAAGGCACATCGGATCCCAGTTGCTCACCAAGCGACATCAGCTCTGAAAGAGAAAGTCCGGTTTTCCAAAACTCATTTAAAGCTCTCAGCGCTGCCGCAGCGTCAGCCGAGCCCCCGCCCAAGCCGGCAGCAACCGGAATCGCTTTAACCAGCCTGATTTGTACCCCTGTCCTGATCCTCCCCTGCCGGCGGATGAGTTCAGCCGCCCGGTAGACAAGGTTATCCGGTCCCGGTGAAAGGTCACTGCCTTCAATTGTGAGAGAGATATCCCTGCCCGCCGGGCAGAACTCAAGGTCATCGTGCAGCTCAATGGACTGCATCACCATTTCCAACTCGTGGTACCCATCCGGCCTCTTCCCCAGGACATCCAGGGTCAGATTGATTTTCGCCCTGGCAACAGCTGTAACCGCCATGAGAGACACCCCATCTCTTCCAATAATTAGTTTGCTGTCCGGACAAAAAAATCCTCTTTTATAATGTTGCTGAAGCAAGAAACATTGATGACAAATAAAAAAAGAGGGTTTCGCCCTCCTTTTGTGCTCATCATGAATGTCTTGCCTCTATATTTCCCGAACCATAATATACCGGCTTAAGTGCTTTACATAAAATTTAATCGGTAAAAATCTGGACGTATATTCTGCCGTATGCCTCACTGCTGACCACGCCTATTCCCACCCTGGTAAAATCTTGGTTTAGTAAATTGTCACGATGTCCCGGGGAGTCCATTAAATTATCATGCGCGCTCTGCACGGTTGCCGCACCGGCCAGGTTCTCCCCGGCGTAGCTGTAATCCACTCCGTATGCTTTCAACATCTCATAAGGCGACCCGTATGTAGGAGAAGTGTGGCTGAAATAACCCTTGTTAACCATGTCCTGCGCTTTCATGCGGGCCAGTTTAGCCAAAGAGGCATCAATGTGCAGAGGCCTTGAACCGGCTTTTGCGCGCGCCTGATTTACCAGGCTGAGCATGGACTGCTCTTCCCCGCTTGAACCGCTTGATCTTTGTGCAGTTGGTGCACTCTGAACCGGTGCCGGTGTCTGCTTTGACACCTCTGCCTGAATAGTTGCCCCTGTCTGATTCGGCGCCGGTGTCTGCTTTGGCGCCTCTGTCTGTGCAGATGGGGTCATACTCTGGCTGCCTGCAAATAATTGGGTGTCTGTCCTGCTATAATCCTGCGCCTGTTGTTCCCCTGCTGCCGGAACATCCAACAACGAATCGGTCTGTACAGGAACGCCCAGGGGGAGAAGCAGCATAAACAGCAACAAAGCAGTCAACCAGGCTGATGATAAGCTTTTCGAAAGGAATCGCATTAAGGCACCCCTCTTTTTTTGCGCAATATGTCATACGCTTCTTAATAATAAATCGGCTTAAATAGCCTTATACTTTACTTGGTGTGTTTGTCCGCAACAGTGGAGGCGCCGTAAGCCTCCGGCTTTATTTTGGCCCGGAAGCCGCTGCCGGTTACCATCCCTACCACTTCACGGATCAGATCTTTAGTTTCACCGTGTACACTGACATCAATATGAATTTCCACACTTAAATCGTCTGGATCATTAAATCCGAAATCTGCGAAATACTTATGTACCAAACCGCCTACTTCCAGGCTCAAAGCTGTCTCGTAAAAAATTTTTTGCCGCAGGCTATTAATCTTGCGCTGTGTCTTTTTATGGTAGAAATAGCGTGCCCCTTTACCCAGACGGTGGACAATCACCGCTGTGACAAAACAGGTTTCGTTTTTAACCATAGAGTCGGAGCCGATGATAATCTTGTAAGCTGAGGTGGGGAGATCTTTGATGTATTTAATAATGTCTGACATCATTTCTGAAAAGTGCATCTTTCCCTTTGTCGGGCTTACAAAATACATTTTCCCCTCTTCCTTTCGCTATACAAAGGCGGTTATCCAGCTCCCCGGGATGAAACAACAATCCTCAGGCGTTGGCCTCCAGGATACTCTCTGTCAGAACGGCAAACTCTGTCAGGCTTAATGTTTCACCACGCCGGCCGGGATCGATGCCGGCATTCTTGAGGGCTTCCAGGCAGGACTCCCTGTCAAGATCAAGGATGGATCCGGTGAGGGCGTTTAAAAGGGTCTTTCGCCTCTTGCCGAAAGCGGCCCTGATAACTTTAAAAAACACAGTTTCATCACTTACAGTCACAGCCGGTTGCGCTCTCACCGACAGCCGGACCACCGCCGAATCGACCCCGGGCTTGGGGTAAAAAACCATCCTGGGCACTCGGAATAATATTTCCGGTTCGGTGAAATACTGTACAGCCAGGCTCAGGGCTCCGTAAGCCTTGCACCCAGGTGAAGCGGCCAGGCGTTCAGCTACCTCTGCCTGAATCATGATCACAATCACGGATATGTTAAATCGCTCCATCAGCAGGTGCATTATAATAGGGCTGGTGATATAGTATGGCAGGTTGGCCATTAATTTGTATTTCTTAGCACCTTTCCCGTACAGTCCCCCGGTCCGCTCCCCGACCAGCAGGTCAAAATCTGTTTTCAGCGCGTCATCTTGTACAATTTCTACGTTCTGTAATCCCTCAAGCACCTCCGCTAAGGCTGCAATCAGCCCACGGTCTACCTCAACAGCTATTACTTTTTCGGCGGCAAGGGCTATATGTGCGGTTAAAGCACCCAACCCCGGTCCGATTTCCACCACCAAATCCGTATCTTTCAGCTCTGCCGCAGCTATTATTTTTTCGATGATATTCTTGTCAGTAAGGAAATTTTGTCCCATGCTCTTGCGGCAGGAGATACCATATCTCTGCATTATGCTGCGTATTGCAGATGGTGATGTTGTTTGAATCAATACCTGTCCTCCTGACAGTTTTTGATGGCATTCCTTTGAAATTCGACAGTTTCATATGGGTTTCCTTTTTTTTAACCGTTCGCGTTTTTTTGCTCAAAAAAATAGAGGCCTTTTCAGGCCCCGTTGGCTCAATCAATTATATATACCCGAACATCCCTCACGCCCCAGTTAACCGCCTCATCATAAGTTTCAAAAAAGAGGTCGATCCTGTTTCCCACAATACTGCTCCCGCGGTCCAGCGCTGTGGCATATCCATACCCTTCCACGTAAAGTTCTGTCCACAAGGGAATAATGTTTGTGTCAACAGCAACCGCTCCATAGTACGGCGCTACCCCGCTGCTTGTATTATTTCCCATATGGGTGTATGCAGAAGAAACCATATCTATTGCTTCTGCATATCTGATATCCTCGCCGCCCCTGGATACTACCTGGCCGCTGCCCACCAGGATCACCTCATCGACTGCCGGTGTAATCGTTTTGCTTGCGACAAGCTGGCGTTCAACCTCAACCCCATCATTGTATCTAATGTTCCAGGTCTGCTGCTGTGTTCCTGCTGTGCCCTCCTCGGCAACCCTGGTAACACCCTGAGGCAGATCAACGGTATATTTCATTTTTGTTTCAAAACCCAGGTCGGCATCTTTGATTTCAGTTTCCGTATGGATCCTTGACACAAGGATATTCATACCCTGGACAACTTCTGTGTCCCCGGCAGGTTTAACCTCGTCTTCCGGGCCGAGCTCAATGCCTTTTTCTTTAATCAGTTCTCCTACAGCGAGGCACCTGGTCC
The DNA here is from genome assembly GCA_964397525.1 of uncultured Eubacteriales bacterium. Classification (GTDB taxonomy): domain Bacteria; phylum Bacillota; class Desulfotomaculia; order Desulfotomaculales; family Pelotomaculaceae; genus Syntrophopropionicum. The sequence continues at coordinate 22,566 of CAYNIY010000010.1, read as the reverse complement.
TGACCGGCAGTATCTCCCCGTCTACGCAGATATTGACATCAAACGCCCTGTTCACTGTGACAACCATGCCGCTTTGCAGCGGTGTGTCCGCTGATGGCACAACCTCATCGCTATCCAACAATACAATCTTATTTGCTTCCAAAGCCCCGCCGACTGTGCCTGCAAAAGTTCTGGTCCCGATCTCTTGCCCGTCAGCAACAATTAACACCGTTTTTTGCGCCGCTGCGCTGACCGCCAGCAGGATCATCAGACCAACAATTGAGACAGCTGCCCAAGAGCCTAAAAGGCCCCGTTTCCGGGGTATATCTGAGCTTTTATAGCCTTTGTTCCTCCACCGATCCAACAAATTTTTCCAACTCATCAAATGCCTCCTTTAAAGACAAGTACAGCTTATAATGGGATATTAATATCGTTATGTCAGCACCGATTACCATCTAACACATTATTATTTTACTACAAGTTGGCGGTTTTGGATAGTGTTTATTTATGTCATTTTTTAACAAGATATTACATTTTGCGTCTCGCTATGGTTTTTATGTAATTCACAAGAAGGAAAACCTTGATGTATGAAGAATTTTTAACCATATCATTATTATATCATTACGATCAACATTGAAAAAACCTTGCGGTTTTTTCAATATTTTGCGTTTATACGGGCTTATTTTACACTGTTATAATGCTTTGTGCTTACAGTATGGAGGGAATGGTTATATGCTTAAGGACAGGTTGTTTGTGATCCCTGCGGTTTTTTTACTGAGCGCTGCTCTCTTTTTAACAGGCTGCAGCAGCAAAGAGCCTGCCCAACAAAACGAAAAAGTGATCAAAATTGGTTTTATCGGCCCCCTCACCGGTGACATGAAAACCTTTGGTGAATCCACAAGAAATGCCTTCGACCTTGCGGTTGAACAGTCAGGGAGCAAAATTGGCGATTATTCTATTGAAACAATCATCATGGACGATCACAACGATGCTTCAGAGGCTGCCGGCATTGCCACCAAATTGATCGCAGAGGATAAAATTAATGCGATAGTTGGTTCCCTCAGTCACAGGACCACTTATGCTGTATCCCAGGTCGCCAACGGCAACAAGATTGTGATGATCGCCGGTTCGGCAACAAACCCTGTGATAACTGTAGAGAACGGGGTGCGTAAAGATTTTGTTTTCCGCGCCTGTTATATAGATCCGCTTCAGGGTACGATCGCAGCCAAATTTGCATCAAACAACCTGAAAGCCAAGACCGCGGCAGTGCTTTATAACCGGGAGGACAGCTATTACAGCACCGGGCTTGCTGCCGCCTTTAAAGAAGCCTTCACCATATCGGGCGGAAAAATACTGGCTTTTGAATCATACCTGCAAAATGATGCTGATTATTCAGCAACTCTGAACAACATTGCCGGGTTGAAACCTGATGTTTTATACCTGCCTGATCAATACCAGAAAGTCAGGCTGATTGCCGTGCAAGCCCGTGAGAAAAAAGTGAATGCCATACTTATCGGCGGCGATGATTGGGATTCTGAGGAATATGACAGCTCCTTGGAAGGTGGTTACTTCACTAATCATTTTTCAACAGGTGATCCCCGGCCGGAAGTTAAAAAATGGGTGGATGACTACCGGACTAAATACGGCTTAGATCCAGATGTGCGGGCTGCACTTTGCTATGACGCCACCAACCTGCTGCTTAATGCCATCAGGGTCTCCAACAGCGACGAAACTGATGCCATCAAGGAAGCCCTTCAGGCAAGCATGGACTATCCCGCTGTCAGCGGCACTATTTCCTTTGATCACGACGGCAATCCAATCAAGCCGGCTGCTGTAATACAGGTGAAAGAGGGCAAACAGATCTATGTGACTACAATGGCGCCCTGATAAAAACTATGACCGGGTGTATAACACACCTGGTCATTTTAATTTTAAAACAGCTGTTAAATTAGTACCACTTTAATAATTCCTAAGTGTAAAACTTATTTTTCAACCAGCTCTATTCCCTTTTCCATAAACCATTGTTTCAGGTGTTCCAAATATCTATCGTTTTGAAATCTATACCACAAACGCCTTTCGTCTTCATAGTCCATCAGGATCTTCCTGAATCTTGTGCTCGTTTCCAGCTCGTCTGCCAGACGTTTCTTAAGATCCTCGTCCTCCATGGTTGCTATGAAATCCTTTTTAACCTTTAAGGAGAATTCCTCCTCCAGTTTTGGCAGCCTAACAAACCGTTCGGGCTGCCTGTCAAGCTTTTTCATTGTATCTTCGTGCTCTGGAAAATCCAGTGGTGAAAAGAACCTGACGTCACCCGTTTGCAGATCAATGTAATATTCGGAGTGTTGGCTGCTGTTTTCAAAAGCGTTTACGAGCCATGCTGTGGTGACTGACACCTGGCGCATCCACTAAACCTCCCTCGTTATCATCTCCGTTAATCTATTTTAAAATTCAATGCCCTTCTGGGCCGGTATCCCTTTGGTATAATGGTGTTTTATTTCTCTCATTTCGGTAACCAGATCTGCCCGCTCAATGATTTCCGGCGGGGCATTGCGGCCGGTCAGAACAAGGTGCAGGTTATCAGGTTTAAGTGCCATTAAAGCAAGCGCATCACTCACGGCAACCAGCCCGTAGTTGATGGCGTAAAGTATCTCATCAAGAATGATCAGATCGTATTTGCCGGAGGAGATTTCTGTTTTGGCCGCCGCCAGGGCTTCTGCTGCAGCATGGCGGTGTTCTTCCAGTGACTGGTCCTCCGGGCCCTTGATGAATCCCTCGCCCATCTGGCGTATTTCAAAATTCGGACCCATTTTCTCAGCAGCTTTTAATTCTCCGTATTTCCAGCCGCCCTTGATAAACTGGAGAACAAGCACCTTCATTCCCTGCCCCCAGGCCCTCAGTCCCATGCCCAGTGCAGCGGTAGTTTTGCCTTTGCCGTTGCCTGTGTTAACCAATATCAACCCGCTCTTCTTCTGTTCAGCCATAACCTGCCTCCTTTATTTCAAACCAGATAGACCATATCATTCCTTTATTCCTTTATTCAAGCAATTCGGAATAATCTCCTGCCGTTTTCCGTGCACATCTTGGCTAAATCTTCTGTTTCCATCCCCCGCAGCCTGGCAACTTCTGCGGCGGTGTAAATTACATACGCGGATTCATTCCTCCTGCCCCGGTAAGGCACAGGGGTAAGATAGGGAGCATCTGTTTCGATCAGCAAGCGGTCCTGCGGCACCTTGGCGGCCACATCTTTAAGCTTCGGAGCATTGGAAAAGGTAACCGGTCCGGCAATGGAGATATAAAATCCCATGGCCAGGCATTCCCGGGCCATTTCCCAGCTGCCAGAATAGCAGTGCATGACGCCGCCGGCACCTCCCAGTTTTTCTGTCCTCAGGATATCCATCAAATCACCGTGCGCATCACGGTCATGTATAATAATGGGCTTTTGCAGTTTTTTAGCCAGGGCCATCTGCGCGGTGAAAACTTTTTGCTGCACCGGACGCGGGGAAAGATCCCGGTAATAATCGAGGCCCATTTCACCAAGTGCAACAACCTTCGGGTGAGCGGCCATTTTTTCCAGCTCCTCCATATAACCGGGGCCGGCCTCAGCCGCATCATGGGGGTGAATGCCCACAGCAGCGTAAATCAGGTCATAGGTTTCCGCCATTTTTAGTGATTCACGTGACGATGCAAGGTTAAAGCCGACATTTACAATGTGCGCCACTCCGGCCTGCCGGGCGCGCTGGATCATTTCGTCCCGGTCGCTGTCATAACCCGCGTCATCGAGATGGGCGTGCGTATCAAATAAGATCATATCCACCTGTCCTTTGCTATTTCAAGCTGGCTGTATCAATCCTGGGGAACAGGGCCGCGCCTCGTTTTACCGCTGTACCAGCCGGCAGTCTGCCCCAGGTCAGGGATTCCCACGTGCAAAGCTCCGGCCGCCCTTCGATCCCCAGCTGGGGCCAAACCCTGGCAGGCAGCAGGGGCATAAAAGGCGCTGTCATGATTGTAATAAAACGCAGTGTTTCGGCAAGATTGTACATTACAGTGGACAGTCGCTCATTTTGGGCAGGATCCTTGGCCAGAGCCCAGGGTGCGGTTTCATCCACATACTTGTTGGCCCGTCCCACCAGACGCCAGATAGCAGACAAAGCACTGGAGGGATCCACCCTGTCCATAAACTCTTCAACAGCGGCAGGAGTTTGTTCAGCCAGCTCGATCAATTCCCGGTCTGTTCCTTCCGGGACACCAGGCGCCCGCAGCTGCCCCTGGAAATACTTTTCCACCATCGCTATGGAGCGGCTGACCAGGTTGCCCAAGTCATTGGCCAGGTCCTTGTTAATACGCTCCACCAGGGCGTCCTCACTGTAAGAACCGTCAGCTCCGAAAGTCATTTCCCGAAGCAGGTAGTAGCGGATGGCATCCAGCCCGTACTTGTCAACCAGCACGATGGGATCCACCACGTTCCCTTTGGACTTTGACATTTTGCCGCTCTCCAGAAGGATCCAGCCGTGGCCCACCACGTGCTTCGGGAGTTCCAATTCCAGAGCCATTAAGAGCACCGGCCAGATTATGCTGTGAAAGCGCACGATATCCTTGCCCATCAAATGCACGTCGGCCGGCCAGTATTTTTTAAAAAGGCTGTCATCTGCCGTACCGTACCCCAGGGCGGAGATATAGTTGGTAAGGGCGTCCACCCACACGTAAATACTGTGTTTGGCGTCGAATGGAACAGGTATGCCCCAGTTAAAAGTCGTCCTTGTAACACAAAGGTCTTCCAGGCCGCTGTTTATGAAACTGACCATTTCATTGCGCCGTGAGACGGGCTGGATAAACTCCGGATGCTCTTCTATATGCGTCAGCAGGCGTGCCGCGTATTTGGACATTTTGAAAAAATAGCTCTCCTCCCGCAGCAATTCCACCGGTCGGCCACAGTCGGGGCAGCAGCCATCTTCAAGCCTGCTTTCCACCCAAAAGGCTTCACAGGGGGTGCAGTACCAGCCTTCATAGCTGGCTTTGTAGATATCTCCCTGGTCATAAAGTTTTTGGAAAACGGCTGATACCACGCTTTTGTGACGCTCTTCGGTAGTGCGGATAAAGTCGTCGTAATCCACCTCCAGCTTATCCCAGAGGTTTTTAATGCCAGCGACAATCACGTCTACAAATTCCTGGGGCGTTTCTCCCCTGGCTTTGGCAGCTCGCTCAATCTTCTGCCCATGCTCGTCGGCGCCCGTCAAAAAGCGCGTTTCGAAACCAGTCATTTTTTTAAAGCGGGTCATAGCATCCGCAGCCACGGTTGTGTAAGCGTGCCCGATATGCAGGTTGTCGCTGGGATAGTAAATCGGTGTTGTAATGTAAAATTTGCCCCTGTTCATGCCTGACCTTCCTTCCTTAAAATCCTTGATAAAAACAAAAAAAACTCTGCCCATGTTTCTGTGAGGGGCGAAGTTTTATGCTTTCGCGGTACCACCCTTTTTACCGGGCCCTTGCGGTTCCGGCCTTATCAGGTACAGGGAAAAACCCCGATACCCAAGCCTTTTAACGGTGCTGATACCGGCGCGGCTTACTGCTATTTCAGCCGGGCAGCTCCGGGATCATGTTCGGCCAACTTCACCCGGCGGGCTTCCACCTGTCCCCGCTCTCTTTACGGGTCCCTCAACCGGCCTACTCTTCCCTTCATAGCCTTTAAAGCGTAAAAATCACTATTTTGATTCTAGATTAATGCTGCTTTTTTGTCAAGTTATCGACATTCGCAGAAAGTTTTTGTCGAGAATTGTAGAAATTTACAAAAATATCTTGACGCTTAATGGAATTATTGGTACCATTTACTTGTAAAAATTTTTATAAATTTGTCGAAATTTGTTGAAAGGGAGGGATGCGCTATGAAATCAACAGGTATTGTCAGAAAAGTGGATGAACTCGGCCGTGTGGTTATTCCTATAGAGCTGAGACGCACACTTGGAATTGATGAAAAAGATGCCCTGGAAATTTATGTTGACGCAGAAAAAATCATCCTGAAAAAGTATGAGCCAGCTTGCGTATTCTGCGGCAATGCTTCCGACGTACAGCATTACAAAAACAAAATGGTCTGTCGTGAATGTGCCATGACTATGTTTGCAAACGCCAAAGCAATGTAGTTCTTCTGGGTTTTGTAAGAGAGATTAACCTCCAATGAGGTTGATCTCTCTTTTTATCCTGGCGGTGCTTTCCTGCTCTCCACTACCGCACGATAAACTTCCTTTTTGGGAAGGCCGCGCAGGCGGGCAACTTCGCCCATGGCTTCTTTTCGCTCCATGCCTTCGGCTTCCAGCAGGGCGACGTGGGCAGCCGCCCCGATGTGCAGCCAGGGAGCTTCCTCCCCGGTATGAGCCTCTTCAGCCGGGGCTCCGGCTACAACCAGGGTGAACTCCCCTCTTGGTTCAACTGATTTAAAATGATGTGCTATTTCTTCCAGGGATCCTCTGATCACCTCTTCGTGCACTTTGGTCAGTTCCCGTGCCGCGGCTGCCTGGCGGCTGCCAAAAGTTTTAATGAGTACGGCCAGGGTATCTTTAATCCGGTGTGGCGCTTCATATAAAACTATTGTCCAACACAGGGTGGAAAGCGCTTTCAGTTTTTCCGCACGGGCTTTTTTAGCTGTGGGCAAAAACCCGGCAAAAACAAATGTATCCGTGGGCAGCCCAGATACCACAAGGGCGCTTACGGCCGCACTTGGCCCGGGGATCGGGATCACCTCACAGCCTGTTTCTGCAGCAACTGCTACCAATTCCGATCCTGGATCAGAAATCCCGGGCATACCAGCGTCGGAAACCAGGGCGATTTTTTTGCCTGACAAAATTAGGTTTAAAAGGTATTCACCCTTTTTTTTGTGGTTGTGCCGGTGATAGCTGGTAAGCGGGGTGTGTATCTGAAAGTGGCTTAAAAGTTTGCGGGTATGGCGGGTATCCTCGGCGGCGATCAGGTCAACTTCCCGCAGAATCCTGATCGCTCTGAGGGTGATATCCTCCAGGTTGCCGATCGGTGTCGCGCACAGATATAGTACTCCCTTTGCATCTTCAGTCAAGGGTTTCAGCTCACCCTCCTATTAGTCGTGGGACGTGCGACGTTGGACGTGTGATTCAAGTATTCCTATCAGGTCTTTTAGCCCAAACATATCGGGGACATTCCTCCGCAGGAGGTGTCTCCTTTCCGTTGTATGGTATCTTTAACGATAGATATAACACGAGGAAGCAGCAAGATATGGTCTCGGATATTTTCAGGGTCGGCTTCAGCCGATTATTGTGCGACTAAAGTCGCACCTACAATTCCCACGTCTCACGTCTCACGTCTCACTATTCGGCTCCTGTTCCTTTCTCAGAAAGGCCATGCAGAAAAGGCAGTCCCCGGTACGTTTTCGCCCAAAATAGACATTGCAGATATGAAAATCATGATCATAGAGCCCCAGCAGGTTAAAAAAACCTTTGTGCTCCATTCCGGGCTCCCCACTGTCAAGTCCGCCTGTAAACCCTTCGCGGTAAATGGCCGCGAGTTCTTTCCTGAGCCGGACATTCTCCTCTTCCATTTCCCGCGCTTTGTTCTTTAACTCCTGTACCTCTGCCAGCAGTGCGTGCAGCTTTGTCTCCATATCCCTTGTTGTTTTATAAAGAGACTGCATTAAATTATCTCCTCACCTGGCTGACAGGGACCGTCTTTATCACAGCCCCCGGTTTTTTTTGATTGTTTGTCCTTTCTTGCTACATCCGCAAGAGGATATTCTTTCACGATCTTGCTTTCTTTCAACTCAACACTGATGGTGTTTTTGAAAATATTAACCCCTGCCACTCTGCCCTCACCGTCAGGGGTGGTAACCGGACTGCCGGTTTCGGGGAAAGCCTCCCTGGCCTTTTCATATGAGTCGTTCTCATATTTAAGACAGCACATCAGCCTGCCGCATATACCTGATATTTTGGTCGGGTTCAGAGAAAGGTTTTGCTCCTTTGCCATCCGAATGGAAACCGAAGCAAAGTCTGAAAGCCACACAGAACAGCAAAGTTCTCTGCCGCAGCAGCCCAGGCCGCCAATCATCTTAGCTTCATCGCGAACGCCGATCTGCCGCAGCTCAATGCGGGTTCTGAAGACAGAAGCCAGGTCCTTGACCAGTTCCCGGAAATCAATCCGCCCGTCTGCTGTAAAATAAAATATTATTTTGTTACCGTCAAAGGTTTGTTCTACCCCCACCAGTTTCATGGGTAGTTTATGGAGCGCTATTTTCTCCACACCCGTCTGAAAAGCCTTTTCTTCTTTTTCCTTGTTGGCTTTGAGCTGATCGTTATCCAGGTCCGTAGCCTTCCTGATAACTTTCTTCAGCGGCGAAACTATCTCGCTTTCTTCCACCTCATGGGGCCCAACTGCCACCTGCCCATATTCCACGCCCCTTGCTGTTTCAACAATAGCGCCTTCTCCCTCTGTGAGCAGGTTATCTTCCGGGTCGAAGTAATAAATCTTACCTGCCTTTTTAAAGCGAATCCCCACAACCTTAATCCCCACTTAAATATATACCTCCTCAAGTTACAGCAAAAATTTACAAAAACCTGCCGGTGTTGCTTTGATCAGGCCGATCTGGCGTTCAATCTTAAAAACAGCGCCTCCAGTGCCATCCTAGTATTAGCGTTAACCTCAATTTTTCTTTTCGTGTGCTCTATTTCCTCTATTATTTCCAAAATACGGGTGGTCTCGTATCGCCCTGCTTCTGTTTTGATTACACCAGCCTGGTCACTGTTGTATAAACTGCCTGTGTCCCCCGCTTCCCGGCACACCAGCAAATCACGATACCAGCAGGCCAGCGTATCAAGCGTAAAAAGCGCCTTTACCTTGCTTTCAGAAGCTTTTTCAGCCATGTTCATGGCCTCAGTCAGGCTGCAGGCCCTTAGTTTCTGCGCCAAAGCGTTGACCCCATCCCGATCCGCAAGCAACTCGCCGGAAGCGTAAGAAAGGGCCCTGCCCATACTGCCTCCAGCCAGTGAAGCATATAAACGCGCTTCTTCCTCTGCCACCCCTTCAAGGCTGACAAGGCCCTGAATTAGTTCATTTACTGTCATGCTCTTAAAATAAATTTGCTGGCAGCGGGACAATATCGTGGGCAGAAGGGCCTGGGGCCGGTCTGAAACCAAAATAAAAACCGTATCCCCGGGTGGTTCCTCCAAAGTTTTCAGCATACAGTTGGCGGCCTCCGCAGTCATTGTCTCCGCCTGGCGGATGAGAAAAATCTTGCGGCCCCCCTGGTAGGACAGGTAAGGGACCTTACGCTGAATATCCCTTATCTGATCGATTTTAATTGAGGCGCCTGCCGGTTGTACAATATAAAAATCAGGGTGGTTTCCGCTGCTGACCTGGCGGCACTCACGGCACACTCCGCAGGCATCCCCGCCTGCGGGACTGGAACAGAGCAGGGCCCGGGCAAAGGACAGGGCGGCTGTTTTCTTGCCCACCCCCCCGGGGCCAGCCAGAAGAATAGCGTGCGCCACCCGTCCGCTGGATAAAGATCTCATTAATACCTTAACTGACTGCTTATGCCCCACTATCTCCTTCAGATATTTCATCTATTACACCTTCTGCCGCCGTCATAATGTCCAGGTGTACCTGTTCAACCGGCCGGTTGGCGTTTATTACCCGGTAACGTTCGGGACTGCGCCCGGCCAAAGCCAGGTAGCCCATCCGGACCTTCTGGTGAAAGGCACCTGTTTCGCGTTCTATCCGGTCAATCCGCCGCCCGGAGAGGTTGATCCTGTCCATCCCATCTTCCGTGCAAAAATCAAGGATAATGGTCAGGTCCGGGACCAGCCCGTCTGTGGCCGGTTCGTTTATTCTTTCCAGCAAGCTGACTTCAATGCCCCGCCCAAAGCCCTGGTAAGCCAGGCTTGAATCCAAAAAACGATCACACAGTACGATCTTGCCCTTTGCCAGTGCCGGCAGTATTACCTGGGCAACATGCTGCGCCCTGGCCGCCGCGTATAAAAAGGCCTCAGCCCGGGGAACCAGTTCCTGATATTCAGGGTTCAGCAAAATTTCCCTGATCTTTTCTCCTATCCTGGTGCCACCGGGTTCTCTTGTATGCAGAACCGGCAGACCCCTGCCTTTCAGTTTGTCGCCCAGGAGTTCCAGCTGTGTGGTTTTACCTGACCCGTCTATGCCCTCTAAAACAATAAATTTCCCTTTCATCGGCAAGCCTTTCTCTGCAGCATTTCAAAACAACGTATAACACCTTTAAGCTTAATACAAAAACTAAAAGTTACAACAATCTATTCTATCACAATTTTGATTGTTTTTAATGTAGTATCTGACGGCCCGTGACAGTGCAGCCCCATCTCTCTGATGCGCTGCAGATATTCATATATGTCACCGGTTATTTCTTCGCCCGGGTTCAGGGCGGGAACACCTGGCGGGTAAACCGCTACCACTTCCGCGCATATTCCCCCCATGGCCTCTGCCAGAGGCACTTTCTTTGCCGGGGCAAACCAGGCGTCACGAGGTTTCATGATTTTCTTGTATAAGTGAGGAGTGACAGGCAGCGGCGGCAGGGCAGGCAGTTTATCTCTGGCCGCGATGTCCTTCAGTGCGTCCACCAATTCGCTGCAGTCTTCACTGGTAGTACCAGCAGAGATAACAGCCACAATATTATTGTAGTCCGCCATTTCAACAAAAACCCGATAACGTCCGGACAACAGCCCGCTGACCTGGTAGCCGGTGAGCCCCAGACCCCGTACTGATATCACCAGTTTCGTGGCGTCCAGCGCGCAGCGCTGCTCCGGCAGGTAATCGCTTGTCAATATACGCAAATTACTGATCCCGGAAAGCTTTTGCCGAACACCGCGGGCCAGGGTAAGCGCTTTTTCCATCAGTTCTCCACCATGCAGGGACATCTGACGCCTGGCTAAATCCAGCGAAGCCAGCAGGAGATATGAAGGGCTGGTAGTCTGCAGCAGGCGCAGGGATGCAGCAACCGCATCAGGATCAACCAAATCTCCCTGCAGGTGGAGCATCGAACTCTGACCCAGCGAGCACCCCAGCTTGTGTGTGCTCTGGACCGCGGCATCCGCGCCGGCAGACATGGCATCACCGGGCAGGTCATGGTGAAAACGCAGGTGTGGGCCATGTGCTTCGTCCACCAGGACAGGCAGGCCTGCCTCATGAGCAGCCAGGACCTGTCCGGCCAGATCTCCCGCTATCCCGTAATAATTTGGCCGCACCGCCAGGACTGCCGCCGTGTCGGGATTAACCCCCAGCGCCTGCCGGATACCGGCAGTCGTTACACCGTAGTCCACTTCGAATTCAGGAATAATCCCGGGCAAAACATAAACCGGATCAGCGCCGGAAAGCACCAGGCCCCCCAGGACACAGCGGTGGGCGTTTCTGGGTATGATCACTTTCCCCTGCCCCACCAAGGCGGTGACCAGGGTGTGGATACCAGTTGTAGTGCCGTTGATCAGGAAAAAACTAACGTCCGCCCCGTAACTTTTTGCCGCCAGGTCCTGGGCCTCGGCTATTGGGCCGCCCGGGTTGTGCAGGTCATCAAGACCCGGCAGTTCAGTAAGGTCAAAGGCAAAAAGCGCTTGCCCCCCCAGTGATAGAAGCTCAGGCGGTAGTCCCTTGCCCTGGCCGTGACCGGGGATGTGAAAACCAGCTGGTTTTTTCAAGATGTGTTCTTTTAGTGCCTCAAAAAGCGGGGCGCGGCGCTGTTCGTTTAACAAAAAAATACCCCCGGATACTTCAAATCAAAGACGGCTCATGCTGATTTTTAATTTTATCATAACCTGCTTGGGTTTACCAAGCTTAGCCTTCGAGATCCCTTAAGCACCTTTGTGTTATTGCTTCCAGCTTAACGGCTGCAGCAAAAAAGGGGCAGTCTTCACTGTCCCCCCTCAAAGCCATCTCACCATATTGCCTGGCATAAAAAAATGCTCCTATTTCATTTCACGCCGGCCTTCCAGCGCTTTGCCGAGTGTTATCTCATCGGCATACTCCAGGTCAGCGCCTACCGGCAGCCCGTGGGCGATCCTGGTCACAGTAATGCCCAGCGGCTTAATCAGGCCAGCCAGGTAAAGGGCCGTCGCGTCCCCTTCCACATTGGGATTGTTGGCCAGAATTATCTCTTTCACAACCCCGCTTTCCAGGCGCTTTAAAAGCTCCCTGATCCGCAGTTGTTCCGGGCCGACACCATCCATTGGTGAAATAGCTCCGTGCAGCACATGATACAGCCCTTTAAAGCTCCTTGCTTTTTCCATGGCTACAACATCCCTGGGGCGCTCCACCACACATATAGCATCAGCGCTGCGCCGCTCGTCCCGGCATATGAGACAGCGGTCCTCATCGGTAAAATTGCCGCACACAAGACAGTAGCGGACGGTGCTCCTCGCTTCCCCGATCGCTCCTGCCAGGTCCGCAGCCACCTCCGGCGGTGCAACTAAAAGATAAAAGGCCAGCCGCTGAGCTGTCTTCGGACCGATTCCGGGCAATTTGGAAAGCTGGTCAATCAAATTGGCGATAGGTTTGGCATAATAGTTCATCTGTTATTATAGACCGGGTATTTTCAGGCCGCCGGTAATTTTGCCCATTTCCTGTGATACCATATCCTGGGCTTTTCTCAGGGCCTCGTTTACCGCGGCGGTAATCAGGTCCTGAAGCATTTCCACATCCTCCGGATCAACCGCCTCAGGCTTGATTTCAATAGAAATAATTTCATTTTTCCCGTTCGCTATTACCTTCACCGCCCCGCCCCCGGCAGTGCTTTCCACATTTCGTTCAGCCAGTTCTTCCTGTAGCTTCATCATATCCTGCTGCATCTTCTGGACCTGTTTCATCATTTTATTCATATTGCCGCCCATCATCAAAACTCCTCCTTAATTAAAATCAGAATAAAGACCCCTCATCTTCGCCATCCAGGATGATTTCCTCTCCCCCGAAGCGTCTCTTTACATCTAAGACATTATCACCGGTATCAAGCTTTTTTTCCGGTGGTTCAATTTTACCGCGGTAAGATTTAAAGGAAATCTGCCATTCTCCTTTTAAAAACCTGCTCAGCAGGCCCTCCAGGTATTTTTTTTGATCCGGGCGGTCAGCCATATCCCTGGCCAGATCCTCTCCCGCCGGGAAGCCCACCACAAGGCTGTTGCCCTTCACTGCCAGAGGCTGCGCCTTTGAATAATTATGATAAAACGGGAGGCGTTCCCTCCGCATGATATTCATCATTTCGCGCCAGGACTCTTTGACCCGTTCCAGTGTAATTACGGCTTCCCGGGTACCGGGGTCAGTTTCCCCTGCCGCCTCTCCAGTGCCTGCAGCGGTTTCAGCCCGAATAGGCTGAGCGCTCGTATTGATAATCTTGGCAGGACTTGTATCGGCTACAGGTTTATTTCCTCCGGGTGATGCTTCCGGCATCGACACGGTCCGACCCGGCGTAACTGCCGGGATCTCGGATCTCAGTTTTTCTTCCACCGCCTCCAGCCGGGCCGACAGTGATGACTCACCGGTTATGATCCCGGCTCGGCAGGCCTTGACCAGCGCCAGCTCGAGGACAATTCCCGGCTGCGAGCTCCATTTCATATCTTGTTCCGTCCCAGCCATAAACTCCACTGCGCGCAGCAACCCCTCCATCGAAAACACCGCCGCCTGAGCCGTCATGGCAGCGGGATCTCCCCAAGCTTCCCGGGCTGAAGAGCCAGGCACAATCTTTTCCAGCAGCAGCGCGCGCAGGTACCCGGCCATTTCCCTGGCAAAAAACCGAAGGTCCTTTCCCTCAAACGTCAAGTCGGCAACCAGGCTCAGGGCAGGGCCGGTCTCTCCGTCCGCCAGGCAGCCGGCCATCCTGGATAAAGCGTCTATCCTCACTGTTCCCAGAATATTATGCACATCAGCAGCTGTCACTTTCATCTCTCCAAAGGCTGCTCCCTGATCCAGGATGCTGAGAGCATCTCTCAGTCCGCCTTGGGCCGCCCTGGCAATCAACCTTAAGGCCTCTTCCTCCACTTCCAGACCCGCCCCAGCAGCTACTTCGCTCAGCCGCACGATGATATCAGCCGGTTCGATCCGCCTGAAATCAAAACGCTGGCAGCGTGACAGGATTGTAAGGGGCACCTTATGGGGTTCAGTGGTGGCAAGGATCAATACAGCGTGCCGCGGCGGCTCCTCAAGAGTTTTCAGAAGGGCATTGAAAGCTTCATTGGTGAGCATGTGGACTTCATCTATAATATAGACCCTGAACTTCGCCATGGCTGGGGCAAACTTGATTTTCTCCCGCAAATCCCTGATTTCATCAATACCCCGGTTGGAAGCGGCGTCTATTTCGATCACATCAACGGACAGCCCGTCGGTAATGTTTTTACAGCTCTCGCAGCTGTTGCAGGGCTCGGGTCCCTCACGCTCCGGACAGTTTAACGCTTTTGCCAGCACTTTGGCGGTTGTGGTTTTTCCCGTGCCGCGTGTACCGCAAAAAAGATAGGCATGGCCTGTCCTGCCGGACTCAACCGCGTTTTTCAGCGTCCGGATGATGTGTTCCTGTCCGATGATTTCCCCAAATGTCTGTGGCCGCCACTTTCTGTACAGAGCCAGATAGGTCATGAAAAATCCTTCCTTACACGCCTGTACTATATTTATCTTTATATTTCGTCGATCAACACGTATTTCCTGTTAGCTGCCGCTGTTTAACAAAACAAAATAGTTTTTCATAACCGTGCTTGTGTGTGAAACATAAAACAAAACCGCCACTCAAAAATTATGGGGGCGGTTTTTTAAAATTTAGCCGTGCACCCGCCTTCGAATGTTAACTTCCGGGCGATACAACCGCAGGCGGCTCGGACCAGGCACCCTCGCGGCACCCGGAGTATTTCCCTTAGTGCTGCTTCCGTCAGGACCTGACACGGTTCAGGAAACTCCGTCGCACGAGACCCAATCTTCAACGCTCCTTACGGTAGCCGGACCCCACAAGTTAAACCCTCGGGCGGGAATTCAACCCCGCTATAGCGGATTGCGGGTACAGGGCACCGCTGCCTCCCCGTCTAGCACGGCCAAAATTTTCTAAACATTTCAGGGACAGTCCGGTAAAAAACAAAAAGCCTTCTGCCTGTGCTGAGCTGCCCCTGTAACTTATGGCGGAGAGACAGGGATTCGAACCCTGGAGACAGTTGCCCGTCCACACGCTTTCCAGGCGTGCGCCTTAATCCACTCGGCCATCTCTCCGATGCACTACGCAAAGAACATTATACATTTATTTTCGCTCATTCGCAAGCAGTTTTCCCTGCTGTCAAGGCAAGTGAAGATGGCTGTTCCAGCTGCCGTCGCATCTGCGCAAAAGGCTCCGCGAATTAACACGGAGCCCCTTTTTGCAATCGATCTGTTGGAGAAATTCACTTGTATTAGAAATCACGGCTGCCATACCTGCGTTTCGCCTTAGACGTCGGTTGACCGCTGTTACGCGGCGGGCTTTTTCTGCCGCTGCCGCTTTTACTGTAGCCACCCGGCCGGGGACTTCTGGTTACATCCTGCCTGGCCCTGAGCGGCCGCTCTTCGGTCAGTGTCACCGGAGTACGGTCGGATTCTTTGGTCAGTATCTTCAACGCTGCTGCCAAAAGGGCGACCGCGTCATTTTCCTCCAGCAAACTCTCAGCCAGGCCTTTATAGTTGCCGGTGTCGCCGTTTTCCAGGGCGAGCAGCAATTTATCCATCGCCAGGCGCTGCTGTCCCTCAATAGCCTCTTTAGTGGTGGGGATGGGCAGGCGCGTTATTTTCCCCCTGGTCATGTTTTCAATAAGTCTCAGGTGATGAATCTCCCTGGATGTGACAAAGGTAACCGCCACACCAGTTTTACCGGCACGGCCGGTACGGCCGATACGGTGAACATACCCCTCCGCATCCTGGGGGATATCAAAGTTATAGATGTGAGTCACGTCGGAAATATCCAGCCCCCTGGCGGCAACGTCAGTGGCCACCAGCACCTCAACAGCGCCTTCCTTAAACCGCCTCATCACCAGGTCCCGCTTGGACTGCGGCAGATCCCCGTGCAGCGCTTCGGCTGAATAGCCGCGTTTGTTCAAAGCCTCATAAAGCTCGTCCACGCGGCGCTTGGTGCGGCCGAAGACGATGGAGCGATCAGGCGACTGGATATCCAGCAGGCGGCAGAAGACATCAAATTTTTGTCTTTCTTCGACTTCAATATAACTCTGCTTTGTATTGGCGACAGTCACCTGCCTGCCTTCAATCCTGATTACTTCCGCATCTTTCATGAATCGCCGCGCCAGGGCCTGGATCGGACCCGGCATGGTGGCAGAAAAGAGCAGCGTCTGGCGCTCCGCGGGTACTTCTGTAAGGATAGTCTCAATATCTTCAATGAAGCCCATATTCAGCATTTCGTCTGCTTCGTCCAACACCAGCATTTTCACCTGCTGCAGGCGGATCGTCTTGCGCCTCATGTGGTCCATCAGGCGGCCGGGTGTCCCCACAATGATGTGGGGCCTGTTCTTGAGTGCCCTGATCTGACGGAGGATTTCCTGACCGCCGTAGATCGGCAGTGTGCGGATCGATTTATACTGCCCGATTTTATTGAGCTCCTCAGCGACCTGGATAGCCAGTTCACGGGTGGGGGTCAGGACAATCCCCTGGATGTGATCGCTCTCCACATCAAAAAACTCAACCATCGGGATGCCGAAGGCTGCCGTTTTACCGGTTCCGGTATGTGCCTGCCCGATCAGGTCTTTACCCTGCAACCCCAGCGGCACAGTCTGCTCCTGTATGGGTGTCGCTTCTTCAAAGCCCATGTTGTTGAGTGCCCGGATCACCGGTTCGCTTAAACCAAAATCATTAAATGTTTTCATAGATCTATCTTCCCCTTTACAATTTGGAATGTTTTCCTGCAGCATGCAAACACCATATTTCTCATATAAAAAAACAAAGGAGCGATCGCTGATCAAAGCGATAACCCCTTCAATGTCAAAGCTTTTAGTGTGTATAAAGATTTCGCGCAAAGAAACAAATATCATTTTACACGATTTCCATTAGATATACAATGTTTATTTTAAAGGGCCTGCCAATTAGAGTGCTGCTAATGAAATTTGATATTGGAGCTTCTGGCAATCAGGTTTTCCAGGGCTGCAGATTTGCTGCTGCAGTTATCGCTGTCGCCGCTGTCATCACTGCCGCTGAGATAGAGGTCGGTTATGATGGCGGTTACGGCGGTTATCTTATCAATCTGCTGGATTATTGAAGTGATGTACCTCTTTGTCCAATTGGGATGATCACATTTCATCGCCATCTGCGCATAGCCCTTGATCACCGTATTCTTGTCATTTACTTCGGAAATCAGCCATTTGAGCTCTCCCTTGTCCACAACCGCACCTCCCTGCTTTTAAACAATTTTATGATGATCTTACAATAATTGATATTAGTTAAGTTTTTATTTTTATTTTCTTTCTTTTTCCTTAAATTTTACAAAACAGGATAATGTCTGATGCTTTATTCAGCCATGCTTCTCAGGACATTCGCTTCCTTGATTTTGACAGACTCCCTGTGGAATTCTATTAATCCCTCATCCCGCATCCGGCACATTTCACGTGAAAGAGACGGGCGGGCAACATTTAGAAAATCAGCCAGCTCGTTTCGTTTCATCGGCATCATGAAGGTATCACTGCCGGCTCTTTTCTGCTGCTCGAGCAGGAAAGCGCTGATTTTCCCGCGCATGCTCTTAATGGCCAGGTATTCCAACTTGCGGTGCAGCAGGAGCGCTTTGCCGGAAACGATCTCAAGCAGGTTCGTGATCAGCCGCCTGTGGCAGACACAAATTCTTTCACAGTTACCCACTATCTTTCCGGCCGGCAGAAACATAACCGTACACGCGCCCCTGGACACCACGGTCACCGGCCACACGCCGTCCCCGGAAAAAGCCGCCATCTCGCCGAACATCTCACCGGGCCCGTTTACCGCTATAATGGCCCGGCTGCCGGCCGCGTTCTCCTTGATAACTACTGCTTCGCCGGATAAGACGATTCCCAATCCGGCAAATTTTTCGCCGGCCACAGCCACCCACTCATTTTTTTCAAAGCTGCTCACCTGTGGTTTCAGGCATTCAAATATGGCAGTTATTTCTTCCGGGGCGATTCCCCTGAACAATTCGCATTGTGACAGCACCTTCGTCCATTTTTCAAACATTTTTAACCGCCTTCTCTTTTTGGTAACCATAGTTACCGAGTTTATTCTTTCATTATAATAAAATGAGATTAGCTAATACTGCAAGAAAAACATCTAAATCGAGGGGGGTTCTTTATGAAAAGAAACATTGTCAAGATTGATGAAGAGAAATGCATCGGCTGCGGACTTTGCGTCGATGCCTGCCACGAAGGAGCCCTGCAGCTAATAGACGGCAAAGCCAGGCTCGTATCGGAAAGTTATTGCGACGGTTTGGGAGCATGTCTGCCGGAATGTCCGTCCGGCGCCATAACCATTGAAGAGCGCGAGGCTGATGCTTTTGACGAAGCAGCCGTGAAAGAACACACAGAACTCAAAAAAAATGAGGCGCCCGCAACGCTGGCCTGCGGCTGCCCGGGCACCCAGGCTAAGACTATCGAAAGAAAAGAGGAGACTGCGCCTTCAGCCGCCGCAGCAGGGCAGACGGCAGCAGAATCACAGCTGCGCCAGTGGCCCTGCCAGATTAAGCTGGTGCCGGTCGACGCGCCTTATTTTGCCAACGCCCATCTGCTGGTGGCCACCGATTGCACAGCTTATGCCTACGCCGGCATCCATAATGATTTCATGCGCAATAAAATAACCATTATCGGCTGCCCGAAGCTGGATGACATTGATTACACTGAAAAATTAACCGGCATCCTAAAAGCGCATGATATAAAAAGCGTCACCTTGCTCCGCATGGAAGTGCCCTGCTGCGGCGGTATGGCAAACGCTGTCAAGCAGGCGCTCATAAACAGCGGTAAAATGATCCCCTGGCGCATAGTTACCATCACCACCGACGGCAGGATTGCGGAAGAATAGCACCGGGCTTGAGCCGGACAACAACAGATGCTCTGTTGGTCTTCTTTTGTTTGCTTTTTAATAAAGTTTTAAGGATTTCATAATTTGCCCGTAAGCCTCTTTAAATATAATGGACAAGGTGAAGGGCAAATGGATAGGCTGCAGAGCCGGCTGGAATCGAATCAATTTTGGTCATTAGTTGTTAGTCGATTGTAAATCCTGCATTTCTTTTCGGCCATTAACGTTTTGGTTTTTGTAGGGCAGGCTTCAGCCTGCC